>NZ_CVTV01000037.1:0-100349 GCF_900004865.1 Pseudomonas sp. 37 R 15
ACGTAGGCCACCAACTGCTTGCCGGTCGGGCCTTCCTGGGCCACCACCACGGTTTCGCCGACGCTGTCCTGTTCGCGCAGGCGCGCTTCGATTTCGCCCAGCTCGATACGGAAGCCACGGATTTTCACTTGATGGTCGACGCGCCCCAGGTAATCCACCACGCCATCCGGGCGCCCACGGGTCAGGTCGCCGCTGCGATACACGCGGCTGCCGGGTTTGCCGAACGGGTCCGGCACAAAACGTTCGGCGGTCAACGCCGGACGCTCCAGGTAACCCCGCGCCACGCCCTCGCCACCCAGGTACAACTCGCCGGCCACGCCGATGGGTTGCAGGTTGAGTTGCGCGTCCAGCACGTAGCCGCTGCGGTTGCCGAGCAAGGTGCCGATGGGCGCGTAGACGGCGCCGCACGGGTCGCCTTTGCGCGCCTTCCACAGCAGCGGCGTGACCACGGTTTCCGTCGGGCCGTAGCCGTTGAACAGGTAGGTCGGTTTCAGCGCACGCCAGGCCAGGTCATAGCTGGCCTGCGCCACGGCATCACCGCCAAAGCAATACACGCGCACCGCCGGAGGGTTGCCGTCGCGTTCGGCGTGTTCGGCCAGTTGCTGCAGATACACCGGTGGGAACACCGCCATGGTCACGTTGTGCCGGTGCATCTGTTCATAGGTGTATTCGGGCAGCCACAGGCTGTCGTCACGGATCAGCACGCTGGCGCCATTGATCAACGGGTGCATCCAGCCTTCGTGGGAACCGTCGAAGGCGAAGGACATGAAGTGCAGTTCGCAATCGGCCGGGCGGGTTTCATAGCGCTCGCCGGTGGCGATGATGTGCGCCACCAGCGGTCCGTGGGACACCGCCACGCCCTTGGGCATGCCGGTGGAGCCGGAGGTGTAGATCACGTAGGCGAGGTTGTTGCCGTCGAGGGCGACGTTCGGCGCCGTGTAGTTGTCATCGGACCAGTCCTGTAGCTGATCCACTGCCAGGGCTTGCAGGCCTTGCGGAATCGGCAGGCGCTGTTGCACCGTCGAGTGGGTCAGCAGCAACCGCGAGCGGCTGTCCTGCATCATGTACAGCAGGCGATCACGCGGGTATTCGATGTCCAGCGGCACGTACACGCCACCGGCCTTCAGCACCGCGAGGAACGCCACCATGATCTCGGCACTGCGCGGCATGGCAATCGCCACGCGCACTTCCGGGCCGACGCCACGCGCAATCAGTGCGTGGGCCAGGCGGTTGGCCTGGGTGTCGAGCTCAGCGTAACTGAGGGTTTGCGCATCGAACTTCACCGCCACCGCATCCGGAGTCTCCCGGGCACGGTCGGCGACCAACTCATGCACCAGCCGCTGGGACGGGTAGCCGGCATCGGTGCAGTTCCACAGTTGCAGGATGTGCTGCTGCTCGTGCTGATCCAACACGCGCAACTGGCCGATGGCTTGAGTCTGATCGGCCACCATCGCCTGCAACAGGTTCTGCCAATGCCCGGCCATGCGCGCGATGGTGGCGGGCGCAAACAGGTCGGTAGCATAGCTCAGGGAGGCATGCAGCGCCGTCGGGCTTTCTTCCACGTCCAGCGCCAGGTCGAACTGGGCCACGCCGTCATCCCAGCCCAGGACCTCGATGTGCAGGTCGGTCAGTTGCTGCAACTGACGCTCGGCGGACGTTACGCGGTGGTTGAACAGCACCTGGAACAACGGGCTCAGGCTGAGGCTGCGTTCCGGATGCAGCGCTTGCACCAACTGTTCGAACGGCAGGTCCTGATGGGCCTGGGCGTCCAGGGAGCGCTGGCGCACCTGGCGCAGCAGTTGCTCGACGCTCATCTGCCCGTGAAGGTCAGCCTTGAGCACTTGGGTGTTGACGAAGAAACCAATCAGACCCTCGGTTTCCAGGCGGTTGCGGTTGGCAACCGGCACGCCGACGCGCACATCTTCCTGGCCACTGTAGCGATGCAACAGCGCCTGGTAGGACGCCAACAACACCATCGGCAAGGTGACGCCGGCGTTGCGGGCCAGGGTGCGCAGGCCTTCCAGCAGACCTGGCGCCAAGTCGATGCCCAGGCGCGCACCGCGATGGCTTGGCAACGCCGGGCGCGGGAAGTCGAACGGCAGCTCCAGCACCGGCTGCTCGCCGCCCAACTGTTCACGCCAATAGGCCAGTTGACGCGTTTGCTCGCCGGCCTCCATCCAGTTGCGCTGCCATACGGCATAGTCGGCGTACTGGATCGGCAACGCCGGCAGATCGGGGGTGTGACCCTGGCTGAACGCGGCGTACAGCTGCACCAGTTCTTCGACCATCAATTGCATCGACCAGCCATCGGAGACGATGTGGTGCTGCACCAGCACCAGCACGTGGTCGTCCTCGGCCAGGCGCAACAACGTGACCCGCAACAGCGGCCCGCGCAGTAAATCGAAGGGGCGTGCGACCTCGGCGGCGACGGTGGCCTTGAGGTCGGCATACTCGCAGGCGCCCCGGTCGATCTCGATCCGGCCGACCGCTTCGATGACCTGCACCGCGCCCGTGGCCTCCTGGCGCAGGTGAGTGCGCAGGCTTTCATGGCGGGCCAACAAGGTGTCGAAACTGCGCTGCAGTGCGACCTGGTCCAGTGGGCCCTGTAGACGCAAGGCACTGGGGATGTGGTACGCGGCGCTGTGCGGGTCCAGTTGCCAGAGGAACCATTGACGCTCCTGGGCATAGGACAACGGCAAGGGGTGCGTACGGTCAGCCTTGAGCAGCGCCGGTGCGGTGCTGCCCTCCTCGCCCAGAGCGCGCACGAAATCGCCGAGCAAGGGCTGCTCGAACAGGGTCTTGAGCGCGACTTCCAGCGCCAGCGCCTGACGCACCCGCGACACCACCCGCGTGGCCAGCAGGGAGTGCCCACCCAGCTCGAAGAAATGATCGTCGAGGCCGACCTGCGGCACCTCCAGCACCTCGGCCCAGATCGCCGCGACCTGTTGTTCGCGCGCGGTCACGGGCGCCAGGTGCCCCTTGTGCAACTGCCCGGCATCGACCTTGGGCAAGGCCTTGCGGTCAAGCTTGCCGTTGGGAGTCAGCGGCAGGCGCTCGAGGACCCGCAAGTGCGACGGCACCATGTAATCCGGCAGCCGCTCGCGCAGCGCGGCTTTGCAGGCCTGTGAATCCACCGTCGTGGTGGTCACCAGGTAGGCGATCAAGCGGTCGTTGTCCGCCAGCACCACGGCTTCACGCACACCTGGGTACTCACGCAGGCAGGCTTCGATTTCACCCAGCTCGATACGGAAGCCGCGCACCTTGACCTGATGGTCGACGCGGCCGATGTACTCGACCACGCCGTCTGCGCGGTAACGCGCCAGGTCGCCGGTGCGGTACAGGCGTGCGCCAGGCGCGCCAAACGGGTCCGGTACAAAACGCTCGGCGGTGAGCGCCGGCCGCGCGTGATAACCACGCGCCAGGCCGACCCCGCCGATCAGCAGCTCGCCGGCCGCGCCCTGCGGGCAGGGGGTAAGCCCGGCATTGAGGATGAACAGCGAGGTATTGGCGATGGGCCGTCCGACAAAAGGCTGCGCCTCGTGCAAGCGATGGGCCGCCGACCAGATGGTGGTTTCCGTCGGCCCGTAGAGGTTCCACACCGGGCCTTGCAGATCGAGCAGGCGCTGGGCCAGGTCAGCCGGCAGCGCTTCGCCGCCGCACAGGCACTGGATACCGCGCAGCAGGTGCGCACGCGGGCTGTCGAGCAGCATGCGCCAGGTCGACGGCGTGGCCTGCAGCACGCTGGCCGCCTGGCCGTGGGCGAGGTCGAGGATGGCTTCCGGGTCGGAGGCCATGGCCTGCTCGCTCAACAGCACCGTCGCGCCGACACTCAGCGGCACATAAAGCTCCAGGGCGAAGATGTCGAATGAGAACGTGGTCAACGACAACAGGCGCGCATCGCCGCCAATGGACAAGGTATCGGCCATGCCGCAGGTAAAGCTGCACAACGCCTGGTGCCGCACCATCACACCTTTGGGCGTGCCGGTGGAGCCGGAGGTGTAGATGACGTAGGCCAGGTGCTGCGGCGTAATGTCTACCTGCGGATTGTGTGCGTCACCGTCGCAGTCGTCGGTCAGCAACACCTGCAGGTCTTGGGGCTGCAGGAGACGATCGCGCAAATGCGCCTGGGTCAGCAGCACCCGGGCATCGCTGTCTTCGAGCATGAACGCCAGGCGGTCCGCCGGGAACTGCGGATCAAGTGGCACATAGGCGCCACCGGCCTTGAGGGTCGCCAGCAGGCCGACCACCATGTCCAGGGAGCGCTCCACATGCACCGCCACCAGCACGTCGGGGCCGACGCCCGCCGCGATCAACCGGTGCGCCAGGCGATTGGCCCGGCGGTTGAGTTCGGCGTAGCTCAGGCTGACGTCATTGAAGCGCAGTGCGATGGCATCCGGGCGGGCGAGCGCTTGCGCCTCGAACACCTGGTGCACGCACTGTTCGCGCGGGTAATCGGCTGGCGTGTGGTTCCACGCCTCCACCATCTGCTGCCACTGCGGCGCACTGAGCATCGCCAGCTCGTCGAGCGCCTGTGACTCATCGCGCACCACGGCGCGCAGCAGGTTATGCCAATGCCCGGCCAGGTGTTCCACGGTCGCCGGCTCGAACAGGTCGGTGGCGTACGTCAGCGACGCCCACAGGCCATCTTCGGACTCTTCGGTTTCCAGGTTCAGGTCGAACTGAGTGGTGTGGGCGGCCCAGTCCAGCGCCTGCAATGCCAGGCCCGGCACGTGCACGGGGCCAGCGCGCAGGCTGTCCTGATGGTTGAACATCACCTGGAACAGCGGGTTATGGCTCAGGCTGCGCTCGGGCTGCAAGGCTTCCACCAGTTGCTCGAATGGCAAGTCCTGATGCGCCTGGGCCTCGAGGGCGCGCTGCTTGACCTGGGCCAGCAACTGCGCAAAGGGCATTTGCCCCTGCAACTGGGCCTGCAACACCTGGGTGTTGACGAAGAAACCCACCAGCCGTTCGGTTTCCAGGCGCGTGCGGTTGGCGATCGGCACGCCGACACGGATCTCGGACTGACCGCTGTAGCGATGCAACACGGTCTGGAACGAGGCCAGCAACAGCATGAACAAGGTCACGTCCTGACGCTGGGCCAACGCCTTGAGTTCGGCCACCAGCGTGCTGTCCAGATGGATCTTCTGGCGCGCGCCGCAATGGCTTTGCACTGCCGGGCGCGGATGGTCCAGAGGCAGCTCCAGCACCGGGTGTTCACTGCCCAGGCGCGCGCACCAGTAATCGAGCTGGCGCTGTTTTTCCCCGGCCGCCATCCAGTCACGCTGCCATTGGGCATAGTCGGCGTACTGGATCGGCAACGCCGGCAATGCGCAGTCGCCCTGGTAGAGCGCCACCAGCTCATCGACCATCACGTGCATCGACCAACCGTCGGAGATGATGTGATGCTGAGTGACCACCAGCACATGATGCTGCGCCGCCACTTCCAGCAATTTGATGCGCATCAGCGGGCCACTGCGCAGGTCGAAGGGGCGCTGGATTTCCTCGGCCACCGCCTGTTCGATCGCCCTCACATCGATGCGCTGGCGCTCGATGGTCACTGCCAGCGCTGGATGGATGACTTGCAAGGTCTGCTCGCCCTGTTCCACAAAGGTGGTGCGCAGCGGCTCATGGCGTTGTACCAGGGCCTGGAACGCGTGCTCCAGCGCGGCGATGTCCAGCTGACCGCGCAGGTGCAGGGCGGTGGGAACGTGATAGGCCGCGCTGGCGGAGTCCAGTTGCCAGAGGAACCATTGGCGTTCCTGGGCGAAGGACAACGCCAGCGGCCCGCCGCGTTCAATAGCCACCAACGGCTGCGCCGTGCTCATCTGCAACGCCGCACAGGCGTCGGCAAACGCGTGCAGGGTCGGCTGTTCGAACAGCGTACGCAATGGCACTTCCAGGTTGAGCGCATGCCGTACCCGGGAGATCACCTGGGTGGCCAGCAACGAGTGGCCGCCGCGCTCGAAGAAGTGATCCTCCAGGCCGACCTGCTCAACCTGCAACACCGCCTGCCAGATCGCCGCCAACTGGCTCTGCAGCGCGGTTTGTGGCGCCACGTAGGCCTGGGTGTACGGGTTCAGGTCCGGCGCCGGCAGTGCGCGGCGGTCAAGCTTGCCGTTGTTGTTCAACGGCAAGGCATCGAGCACCACCCACTGCCCGGGCACCATGTACTCCGGCAGCGACTGACGCAAACGGGCCGCCAGTGCCTGTGTGTCCAAGGCGATGCCCTCAGCGGGCACCACGTACGCCACCAACTGCGTGCCCGTTGCGCTCGGCAGCGCCAGTACTGCCGCTTCACGCACCTGCGGCAAGGCTTGCAGGCCGGCCTCGATTTCGCCGATTTCGATACGCAAGCCGCGAATCTTCACCTGATGGTCGATACGCCCGACGTACTCCAGCGCACCCGCCTCGTTATAACGGGCCAGGTCGCCACTGCGGTAGAGCCGCGCACCGGGGACGGCGGAAAACGGGTCGGGCAGAAAGCGCTCGGCGGTCAGCGCCGGGCGGTCGAAATAGCGCTGGGCCAGGCCGGCTTCGGCGCCGATGCACAATTCGCCCACGCCATCGGTCGCCAGCAATTGGAAACTGCTGTCGAGCACGTAGAGCGAACGCCCTTCAATCGCGTGCCCGATCGGCACACCGAACGCGTCGCTGGCATCATCCAGTTGGCACGCGTGCACGCTGGACACCACTGTTGCCTCGGTCGGCCCATACGTGTTGACCAGCCGCACAGCGCCCAATCCGGCGGCATGCCAAGCGCGCAGGCCTTCGACGGACATCGCTTCACCGCCCACATGCACCTGGCGCAACTGGCCCAGGGCGCGACGGTCCATGGCGCATTCCTTGGCCAGCAGGTACCAGTAAGCGGCGGGCAAGTCGGCCAGGGTCACGCCCTGTTCGACGATCTCCCGCGCCAGTTGCCCGGCGTCCCACAGGTCATCGCCACGCATGATCAGCGCCGCGCCCACGCACAGCGGCGGGTAGCACTGTTCGACAAAGCCGTCGAAGCTGAAGGTCGCGAACTGCAGCACGCGGTCCTGTGCGCTCAACTGGCTGTACACCACGGCGCTGTCGCAGAACTGGCCGAGGGCGGCATGGTCGATGGCCACGCCTTTGGGCTGGCCAGTGGAGCCGGAGGTGTAGATCACGTACGCCAGGTCCGCCGCTGCGGCGTGATTGGGCGGATTGGTTGCCGGGCAGTCGGCCAACTCAACACCTGTGGCGCTGAACTCGACACGGGTCAGCCCGGCCGGCAACGGCACATCGGTCAGCAAGCCGGTTTCGCTGAGCAGCAGGTCCAGGCGACTGTCCGCGAGCATGTAGGCCAGGCGCTCGGTCGGGTATTTCGGGTCCAGCGGCACATAGGCCGCGCCGCTCTTGAGCACCGCCAGCAGGCTGACGATCAGTTGCGGACCGCGCCGCGACGCCAGGCCCACGCGCTGGCCGGGGCCGACGCCCAGTTCCAGCAGGCGGTGGGCCAGGCGGTTGGCTCGTGCGTTGAGTTGGGCGTAGCTCAAGCGTTCGCTGCCGGCCTGCACTGCCAGGGCGTCCGGCGTGGCCTGGGCCTGGGCAGCAATGCGCTCATGGGCGTGTTGATCACGTCGGGCGGTGGCGGGCAACTGGCTGAGGGCAAGCACATCGCGCTGCACGGTGGCGTCAAGCAGGCGCAGATTGCCCAGGGGGATGTGAGCGTCGGCCAGCAGTTGCGCCAGCAGATGCTGCAGGTTGTCCCCCAGCCGCGTGACCTGAGACGCGCTGAACTGCGCACGGTCGTAGCTGAACTCCAGGCGCAGGCCGGTGCCCAGTTCGATACCAAGGGTCAATGGGTAATGGGTGCGTTCATGGTTATGCAGCGGCCCGAAGGTCAGGCCGGCCGGCGCGCCTTGTTTCAGGGCTTCGGCCACCGGGAAGTTTTCAAACACCAGCAGGGTATCGAACAGCGCGGCGCCTTGCTGGCCGGCCCAGCCTTGGATGTCGTAGAGCGGCACATGCTCGTGATCACGCAGGCTGAGGTTCTGCGCCTGCAACTGGCTGAGCCAACTGGCGGCCGACTGCGCCGGCGAGGCGGCGCTGATGATCGGCAAGGTATTGATGAACAGGCCCAACTGCTGCTCGATCCCCGGCAACGGCGCGGAACGCCCGGCCACGGTGGCGCCGAAGGCCACGCAAGCCTGCCCGGTGTAGCGTTGCAGCAGCAGGCTCCAGGCACCCTGCAACAGGGTATTGAGGGTCACCTTGTGCTGGCGGGCGAACTCACCGAGGTTATGAGTGAAGTGACTGCCCAACACGACGTGATGCTCCGCAGTACCCGAACCTTCAACCGGCGCGCGCAGCGCTTGGGCCAATCGCGTCGGCGCCTGCAATGGCGCCAGCTCGGCTTTCCAGAATGCTTCGCCGTTGCCTTGCTGTTGCAGCCAGCCCAGGTAATCGCGAAATTGCCCGAGCGGTGCAGGCACGGCCTGGCCCGCATAATGAGCAAGCACTTCGCCGAGCAACTGGGCGTTGCTCCAGCCATCCATGAGGATGTGGTGGCTGGTGAAAATCAGGTGCCAGGTGGTTCCCGCACCACGCACCAGCCTCAAGCGAAACAGCGGCGCGGCGTTGAGTTCGAAGCCGCGCTCACGCTCGGCGTTGGCCAGGGCATCGAAATCGGCATGGGGGTCTTCAATCACTTGCAGTTGCAGGTCGACCTGGCGCTGGATCACCTGATGCGCGCTGTCCAGGCCCAGCCAATGGAAGCTGCTGCGCAGGATGTCGTGGCGGTCCAGCGCGGCCTGCCAGGCGCGCCCGAACGCGAGCAGATCGAGGCCGTCGATGTCCAGCCGCAGCTGGTTGATATAGGCCTGGGCCTCGGGCTCCAACAGCGTGTGGAACAGCATGCCCTGCTGCATCGGCGACAGCGGGTAAACATCCGCGATGGCCGGCCCGGCCACCGGCAATGCATCCAGTTGCGCTTGGGTGACGCGTGCCAGGGGGAAATCCGCTGGCGTGACCTGCCCGGCCGGCGTGGCACAGCAATGTTCGATCAGGGCCTTGAGTTCAGCGGTGTATTCATCCGCCAGGCGCTGGATGGTCGAGGTGTCGAACATTTCGCGACTGAAGCCCCACTGCAAGGCCAACTCACCGCCATACACCTGCCCTTCCACCGTCAGCCAGTTGGCCAGCGGCGCATCAGGGTCCTGAGCCTGGCCACTGCCCTCGCCGGCCGGCACGAACAGCGCCGACTCATCGAACTGGCGGTCGAACTGGCCCAGGTAATTGAAGGTAATGCGTGGTGCGGCCAGCCCGGCCAGGGATTCGCGGACTTGCGGCGCGCCGAGGTAGCGCAGCAGGCCATAGCCCAGGCCCTTGTCGGGGACGGCGCGCAGCTGCTCCTTGACCGCCTTGATTGCGCCGGACAGCTCGCCATCGGCTTGCAGGCGCAGCGGAAACAGGCTGGTGAACCAGCCGACGGTGCGGGTCAGGTCGATGCCCTCGAACAGGTCTTCGCGACCATGCCCCTCCAATTCGATCAGCGCGGCGGGTTGACCGCTCCAACGACTGACCACCCGCGCCAGGGCGGTGAGCAACAGGTCGTTGACCTGGGTGCGATAGGCCGCCGGCGCCTCTTGCAGCAACTGGCGCGTATGCTCGGCATCGAGGCGCGTTTCCAGCTTGGCCCCCAGGCGATTTTGCAGGCCGCCCTCCGGGTGATCGCACGGCAACTCGGCATCGATCGATTGCGCCTGCCAGTACGACAGTTGGTGATCGAGGGCCTGCGCATGGTCTTGCAGCCGCTGCGCCCAGTGCTGGTAGGCACTGGTCTTTGCCGGCAACGTCTGTTCGCGATAAGCCTGTTGCAGGTCTTCCAGCAGGATGCGCCAGGACACCCCGTCCACCACCAGATGGTGCACCACCAACAGCAAACGCTGGGTACCGTCGGCCATGTCGACCAGAACCGCGCGCAGCAGCGGGCCCTGCTCCAGATCGAGGCTGCGCTGGGCCTCATCGCACAGCGCGGCCAATTCGGCGTCGCTGCCGGCATGCGCCAGCCACAACACTGATGCGCCGACCTGCGCGGCGTGATGCTGCTGCCAACCCTCGGCCTGCGCCACGAAGCGCAGGCGCAGGGCATCGTGATGCTGGATCAATTGCATCACCGCCGCGTCGAGCCGGGCGGACTCCAGGGTGTCACGCGGGGTCAATAGCAATGACTGGTTCCAATGCTGACGCGCCGGGATCGCCTGAGCGAAAAAGCCCTGCTGCACCGGCGTCAGGATGACCTCACCGCTGACCGGGCCTTGATCGATAGCGCTCAGTTGATCGAAGCTCGCCACCATCGCCAGGCTGCGGATGCTCTGGTACTGGAACAGGTCGCGCGGGCTGAGGCGGATACCGGCCTGGCGGGCACGGCTGACCACCTGGATGGAAATGATCGAATCGCCGCCCAGTTCGAAAAAGTTGTCATCCAGGCCGACGGCCTCGATGCCTAACACGCTGCTCCAGATCGCGGCCAAGGCTTGTTGCAGGGCGTTTTGCGGAGCGGCGAACGCCTGCTGCGGCGCAGCGTCCGGCAGCGGCAGCGCCTTGCGGTCGAGCTTGCCGTTGGCGGTCACCGGCAGCTTGGCCAGCGTGATGAAATGGGTCGGCACCATGTATTCCGGCAGACTGCCGAGCAGCCATGCCTTGAGGTCGCCAGGGGCATCGCCTTCAAGGACCAGATAAGCCACCAACTGCTTGCCGCCGTGTACCAAGACGACGGCTTCGCGCACCTGCGGGTGCTGCATCAGGCGCGTTTCGATCTCGCCCAGTTCGATGCGCAAACCGCGCAGCTTGACCTGGTGGTCGAGGCGGCCGAGGTATTCGATCACCCCGTCGGCGCGCTGACGCACACGGTCACCGGTCCGGTACAGGCGCTCGCCGGCCACGAATGGGCTCGGCACAAAGCGCTCGGCGGTCAGCGCCGGGCGGCGATGGTAACTGCGCGCCAGCCCGGTGCCGCCCAGGTACAGCTCGCCCGAGACACCGGCCGGTACCGGATTGAGCTGGGCATCGAGCACGTAGGTGCCGAGGTTGGCAATCGGCCGGCCAATGGGCACGCTGTCGGCGCCCTCGTCGATGCAGGTCCAGTGGGTCACATCGATGGCGGCTTCGGTCGGGCCGTAGAGGTTGTACAAGGCCGCATTCGCCAGCTTGGCGAACACCTGGCGCTGCGCGTCCAACGGCAACGCTTCGCCGCTGCAGACAATGCGCTTGAGGCTGGCGCAAGCGTCTACGCCTGGCTCATGGATGAACGCCTGCAACATGGACGGCACGAAGTGCACGGTGGTGATGGCGTGCCGCTCGATGGTCTCGATCAGACGTGCCGGCTCACGGTGCTCCCCCGGCGCGGCGACCACCAGGCGCGCGCCGGTCATCAGCGGCCAGAAAAACTCCCACACCGAAACGTCGAAGCTGAACGGCGTTTTCTGCAGCACCGCGTCGCTGCCATCGAGTGCATAGGCCTGCTGCATCCAGCACAGACGGTTGACCAGCGCACGATGGCTGTTACCGGCGCCCTTGGGCTTGCCGGTGGAGCCGGAGGTGTAGATCACATAGGCCAGGTTCAACCCATGGAGGGTGACGTTCGGGGACGCGGTGCTGTAGGCGTCGAGCCAGTCGGCCGGCTGATCCAGGGCAATCACCTGGATCCCTGCGGTCGGCAGTCGCGCCAACAGGTTTTGCTGGCTGAGCAGCAGCGTGATGCCGCTGTCTTCGATCATGTAGGCCAGGCGTTCCCCAGGGTATTCAGGGTCCAGCGGGACGTAGGCGCCGCCTGCCTTGAGGGTGGCCAACAGGCCCACGACCATGTCGATGGAACGCTCGGCACAGATACCCACCAGCCCGTCCGGGCCGACGCCTCGCTCGCGTAATGCATGGGCCAATTGGTTGGCGCGCGCGTCAAGCTGGGCATAGGTCAGGGCGACCTCACCGAATACCAGCGCTGGCGCATCCGGCGTGCGTTGGGCCTGGTCTTCAATCAGGTGATGGATCGCGCGTTCGGTTGGGTACGGCCGGGCTGTCTGGTTCCAGGCCTTGACCAGCCCCTGCTGCTCTTGAGCGCCCAGCATCGGCAACTCGCCGATGCGCTGTTCACCGTCCGCCACCATCGCCTGCAACAAGCTGATCCAATGGCGGGCCATGCGCTGGATGGAAGGCGCGTCGAACAGGTCGTTGGCGTACGTCAGCGCGGCATGCAAGGTGCCTGATTTTTCATAGGTGTCGAGGGTAAGGTCGAACTGCGTGGTGCGACCTTGCCATTCCACCAGGGCCAGTTCCAGGCCGGAGGCGGTGCTGACGGAGGCGATATCCGCCACCAGCGGCTGATGGTTGTACATCACCTGGAACAGCGGCGTATGGCTCAGGCTACGCTCGACTTTCAAGGCTTCCACCAAGCGTTCGAAGGGCAACTCCTGATGAGCCTGGGCACCCAGGGCGTGTTCCTTGATGCCTTGCAGCAGTTCGGCGACACGGGTTTGCCCGGTCAGCTCGGTGCGCAGCACCTGGGTATTGACGAAGAAACCGATCAGCCCTTCGACTTCAGTGCGATTGCGGTTGGCGATGGGCACGCCGACGCGAATATCGCCCTGCCCCGTGTAGCGATGCAGCAGCACATTGAACGCGCCGAGCAGCAGCATGAACAAGGTGACGTTGTGCTTTTGCGCGCACGTGCGCAGTTGCGTGGCCAGCGCCGGGTCGACCTCGAAAGTGTGTCGCGTGCCCTGATAACTGGGCATGGCCGGTCGTGGACGGTCAGTCGGCAGCTCCAGCACCGGGTGTTCATCGCCCAGGCGCGCCTGCCAGTATTGCAGCTGGCGCGCCTGCTCGCCGGCTTCCAGCCAGCGGCGCTGCCAGAGGGCGTAGTCGCTGTACTGGATCGCCAGTGCAGGCAGTTGCGGCGCCTCGTTGCGTTCATGGGCATCGTAAAAACGGATGAACTCGTCAATCAACACATTCATCGACCAGCCGTCGGAGACGATGTGGTGCAAGGTCAGCAGCAACACGTGCTCGTGTGCATCGAGCCTGAGTAGCTGCACGCGCAGCAGCGGGCCGTGTTCCAGGTCGAACGGCAACAGCGACTGACGCGTTGCTGCCGCGTTGACTGCCTGCTCACGGTCACCAGGTGCCAAGGTGCTGAGGTCCAGGTGCTCCACTACCCGTGACGGTTCGATGGAGACCTGGACCAGACGCTCATCCGCCTGCCGCTGAAACACCGTGCGCAAGGTTTCGTGGCGCGCCACCAGGCTGGCGAACGCCTGATCCAGGGCGTCCAGGCTCAGCGCCCCCTTCAAGCGTACGGCGCCGGGCAAGTTATAGGCGCCGCTTTGCGGGTCCAACTGCCAGAGAAACCACATGCGTTGCTGCGCGTAGGACAGCGCCTGGCGATCCTCTGCCTCCACCCCCGCCGGAATCGGAAACCGGGAAAAATCCACGCCTTCTTTCTGCAGGGCCTGCAGGAACACTTGGCGTTTTTCCAGGGGCAACCCGATAAACCGGCGAGCAAGTTTCAAGGAGTCTTCAGCATTCATTTGTTGGAGTCCGGAGCAATAGGCAGGAAGCACAAAGGCACGTCGTCCCTATAAAACGAACCGCAAAGGGAAAAATTAGCGAGGAGTGAGGGGCTGAAGGCGAGGTGTCATCAAGGGTTACATCAATCTCAAGAAAGACCCGGCTGCCCGAGCTAGCATTGACGCACACCACTTTTTGCAACTACATTTAGTTACACGCAGGGAACGCCGTGTCCAAAAATGAAAAGCTGCTGGCCAAACTGCTCAACGAGCACATGGCATTCACCTGGTCTGAACTCGTAACGCTGTTACGCCGACTGGGCTACACACAGATTGAAGGGGCTGGAAGCCGGGTCAAATTCGATATCGGCGACCCCAGTGCACTGATCACCCTGCACAAGCCTCACCCCGGCAACGAACTGAAACACTACATTCGGCGCCAAATCATCGAACAATTGAAATCAGGAGAACTGCTTCAGTGAACAACCAGCTGAAACACAAAGGCTACATCGGCTCCATCGAAGCCAGCCTCGAGGACAACTGCCTGTTCGGCAAAATCCTGTTCATCAAGGCATTGGTGAGCTACGAAGGCAAAACCGTCGCCGAATTGGACGCAGCCTTCAGAGAGGCGGTGGACGATTACCTCGCAACCTGCCAGGCCCTGGGGCAAACACCGGAAAAGCCTTGCAAGGGCTCCTTCAACGTACGCGTCGGCCATGACCTGCACTTGGCTGCAGCCTTGGCGGCGAACCGTAAGAAAGTGACGTTGAACGACCTGACACGCCAAGCGCTGAATGAGTTTCTACAACATCATTGCCCGGCGATTGGCTGACTACCCAACCGCCGATACCCCAGCACAGCCGAAGCCAACACCACCAGCCCCGCCGCCAGCGCCACCCAGAACCCGCTGGCGGCGCCAGCGTGGTCAATCATCCAGCCCGAGCTTGCGGCGCCAATGGCCACGCCAATGCTCAGACCGGTGATCAGCCAGGTCATGCCTTCGGTGAGGCGGCTCGGTGGGACCACCTGCTCCACCAGCGCCATGGACACGATCAGGGTTGGGGCGAAGAACAGACCGGAGATAAAGATCGCCACGGCCAGACCCGGAATATCGGTCACCCACAGCAACGGCAATGTCGTCAACGCCGTGGCCACGCCGCAGAACAGAAACTGTCGGGGCAACGAGGCCTTGAGCTTGAGCGTGCCGAAAGCCAGGCCGGCCAGGCAGGAGCCGATGGCGTACACCGATAGCACGATACTCGCCGCTGCGGGTTGGCCCTGATGCTGGGCAAAGGCAACGCTGACCACATCCACCACACCGACAATCACCCCCATGGCCAGCAACAGGGTCATCAGGATCAGCACCGAAGGCGAGGCAATCAGCCAGCGCCCATGGTGGTCGTGGTGTGGATGCACCGGCGGTTCGGTCTCGCGCTGCAGCACGAAAGTGGTCACGCCCACCGCCAGCAACAGCGCCGCCACCAAAGGCCCGGCCTCGGCAAACAGCACCACGCTCAGACCGACCGAAATGGGCGGGCCGATGATAAAGCACACCTCATCGAGCACCGACTCCAGGGCGAAAGCGGTTTGCAGCCTGGGCTGACCGCGGTACAACTCGGTCCAGCGCGCCCGCACCATGGCCGACATGTTGGGCATGCAGCCGGCCAGCGCGGCGAACAGAAACAACGTCCAGTTCGGCGCCTGCAAACGCGTGCACAGCAGTACCATCAACAACGCGCCACCACCGATCAGCGCCGCGATAGGCAGCACCCTGCCCTGGCCGTATCGATCCACCAGACGTGATACCTGCGGTGCACAAAGTGCCGTGGCCAACGCGAATACCGCCGCCACCGCGCCCGCCAGGCCATAACCGCCATGCACCTGCGAGAGCATGGTGATCAGGCCGATACCCGTCATGGAGATCGGCATGCGTGCCAGCATGCCCGCCAGCACAAACGCGCGAGCGCCAGGCACCTGGAACAATGCGGCGTAGGGATTTGCCATTGATGAAGCGCCTTCTCTCCTTGGGTGGGGCAACCTTGTATCACACCAGCCGCTTGATCTGCTTATGCCGCCATACCAACCGGTAATAGGCCGTCTGCAACACCAGCATCGCCAGGTAAGTCACCGGAAACGCCATCCACACCCCTTCCAGGCCAAAGTGCGCATTGAACAGGTACGCCACCGGCAATTCCACGCACAGCACACAGAAAATCGAGATGGCGACCGGCATCAACACCACGCCGCTGGCGCGCATGATGCCGCCGATCACGGCCTGGAAGCCAAACACCAGGATGCTCCACAGCATGATGTGCAACAGGTGCTCGGCGTTGACGCGCGCGGCGGCGTCGGTGATGAACAGACCCAGCAGCCAATGCGACAACCCATAGCCGAGCACGATCAGGCCACCGGTGAGAACGGTGTTGATCAACAGCCCGGTGCGCAGGATCGGCCCGATGCGCTCCAGGCGCCCGGCGCCAATGGCCTGCGCCCCCAGGATCGAGGCGGTGATGGCAATCGACAGCGCCGGAAACTGCACGTAATTGACGATCTGCGTCACCGCGCCGTACGCCGCCGTTGCCTGGGAACCATGGCCGTTGACCAGCGCCAGGATGACCAATTCGGACAACGACAGCACCACCATCTGCAAGCCGGTAGGCAAACCGATGCGCAGGACCTTGCCGAGGATCGCCCGGTCCAGGCGCAGGGCCGCGAGCATGTCGCGATCCGGCGCCATCACATGGTGCTTGTGGCGCAGGCGCAGCATCAGGAACAGCATCGCCAGGGCATTCCCCGCCAGCCCGGCGTACGCCGCACTCTGGATGCCCATGGGCGGCAGGCCGATCCAACCGCGGATCAGCGCCGGCGTCAGCAACAAACCCACCAGCGTCGACACCATCAGTGCCAACAACGGCGACACCGTGTCGCTGACGCCGCGCAGCAGCTGGGTATAAAGGATAAACACCAGCAGCAGCGGCATGATCAGCATCATCACCTGGGCATAATCCACCGCATCGTCCAGCACGTCGACGGGGGTTCCCAAGGCCTGCAACGCAGGGCGCGCAAACAGCCCCCCCAGTACGGCCGCGAGCACGCCTATCAGTGCGCCAAGGGTCAGCGTGGCGCCGGTGATCACCTTGACCAGTCCCGTCTCCCGGGCGCCCCAGGCCTGGCCGATCAACACCGAGGCGCCGGCACCCAAGCCAATCACCAGGGCAATGAAGAAAAACACGACGGGGAACATGCCCGACACCGCCGCCAGCGCGTGGGTACCGAGCATCTGCCCAACGTAGATGCCGTTGAGCGTACCGGAGAAGCTTTGCAGGAAGTTGGAGAGCACCATCGGTGCCAGAAAGAATAAATAAACCTGCCACAACGGTCGTTGCTGGGTGACTTGCATGATGATCCGGGGCCTTGAATGCCGGTAGTTTTCGTCAACTGCTTGAGTGTATTGGCGCCGGCGCCGATGGCTGCCTCCTGACTGACAGGAAACAGCCTTCAGCGATCAGTCGACGCTACTCGCCCGCAGAGGCGCAAAGATTACCAGCAAACGCGTCAGCGCAAGAATTGAATCACACGAACGACTTTTTCTGGAGCATATAGTCGATATTAGCCATATCAAAACGCTGGTCTTCGTAACCGACGCCCCCTTTACTGTTGGTGCCGATATCCAGCTCTCGCAGCAGTCCCGGGCGGTTGAGCAACTCAAACGCCACTTCACGTGCTTGCGGGCTGAATGTTCGGTCGGACGGGACGAGACCTGCCGCCTCTTTGAGCTCGTTGACGTTACTGTAATTGTCATCCCCACCGGCGGTAAACTGTCTGAAATTGTCCTTCACCGCCTGAAGAAGTCCTTCGTCGCTGACAGTGCGGTACTGACTCGATGCATCACCCAGATCCTGCCGAGAGATAGCGCCGTCGAGCTTGCCACTGCGCCCCTGGTCCAGGGTCTTGAACAAATCACCTCGTTCCATCAATTCCTGAGCAACCAACATATCCGCCTGACTGACAGGCCGGCCGCCCTGGGTATACCCCGAAGCCGCAGCGCTCAGTGACGCGTCAGTGATTCCCCCCGACACGGGGTCTTGCAGGGCGCCGAAATGAGAAAGCACCTTGGCCGAGAACGATTCGTCACTGTCATTGGCATAGGGTCGACCACCGGCCATCAACGGGCTCCATTGCTGGTTACCTTGCGCGCCCATATAAGACGGCGGTTGCGATGCATACGCGCGCATCTGGGGCTGCTGCGACTGCCAGCCTTCCATGCCTCGCGGCCCACCGGATGCAGGTTGCGCGTTAAACTGGGGAGAAAATTGCTGATTTATTCTTTGCTGTTGCATTGCGCCGTTGTAACGCCCTGAAAACCCATTGCCGGGCTGTTGCATCGCGCCGTTGTAATTCCCTGAAAACCCGTTGCCTGGCTGTTGCATCGCGCCGTTGTAATTCCCTGAAAACCCGTTGCCCGGCTGTTGCATCGCGCCGTTATTCCCCACAGCGAACCGATTGCCTGACATTGGGGAATACCCACTTGCCTCTTGCTGAGACAACTGACCGATAGCGAGCTGCATATCCTCGCGGTTAATCAGGCCATCTTCCTGAGCGCCATTTTGAACACCATCAAACAGGCTTGCGAGACCGGGCCGACCCAATATATCCCTGGCAAGCAACGTCATCTGGTCATCATAACCGCCGTTTCCCAATGGACGATTGGCCACATCAGCCAGCGAGTCTCGCGACGCGAAAGAAGTTCCAGGCGATGTGAAATACTCGAAGTTTTGACGCAGCAAATCTGCAACGGCCGAATGGGAATAATTGCTGGTCATTGCGCCGGGCATGTTCTCCATCGCATTGCGCCCATTCCCCGCTGACGAGAAATCGTAGTTCTGCGCGGGCGGAGGCGAATAGAACGGTTGGTTCAAGTAAGTATTCATCATGGCAACACCTCATGTCTTGGACGTGACAACGGCCTGACCTAACAAACAAGCGCTCGGTTCAGCTGCCTTTTGGTGGCAACTGAAAACAGTGCAGTTCCAAACAGACATAGGGTTTTCTCGCATCAGAATTGGACTACTCATCCCCCCCCTGCGAGGGCCGGCGACGTGCAGGATCAAACGGATTGATCTGCGGCCCGATCGCCACCGCCGTTGCGCTGAACACGCAGCTCTAACAGCGTCTGGCGCATCTCGCGGTGGCGTTCGGTATTGAGCAGAAGCAATCCGCACAGCGGACATACGATACCCATCGAATAGGCCAAGGTATGGGGATGGTACTGAAGGGTCGGTACCACCAGCATCAGACACATCACAAAATAGCCTGCCAGGACAATGCCCGCCCAATGCCGCCCGCATACCATCATGACATTGGAAAACACTGCAACAGTCGCCAACGCGGCCAGACTCCACCCTGACATCTGCGCTTTGAGCGACGGGTCGAGCCTGCGCAGACAGGTCGAATCATCCAATACCGTCACCAGGATGCCTGACACAATCGCCATGGCCGTTGTGCCGACCACCACTGCCAGGTAGCGGCGCAACACGCTGGCGATTGAATCACGCGCTTTCAGTACGCTGGAAGCCATTCCCTTGATCCTGAACTCATTGAAAGTTCAGAGCGTAAAGAATCCCTATCCTTAAGGAATGTAGGGAAAATTCCATTTCACGGCGGGACACTTCCTGATATGGCTTCCAGCCCGCGCCTACTGCGGGGCAATCGGCAGCGCGCGTTTATGCGCTGTCTGGCCGTACGCCGCCTCGATAATCGCCCTCACCCGCTCGCTCACCGGCTCGCCCATCAGGTACGCGTCGATCTCTGCGTACGAGCATCCATAGGCATCTTCATCGAGTTTCCCCGGTGCCAGTTCTTCAAGATCCGCAGTCGGCGGTTTTTGCACCAGGTTCGCCGGCGCGCCGAGGGCAGTGGCAAGCAAGCGCACCTGGGATTTGGTCAGGCCGGACAACGGTGCCAGGTCGCAGGCGCCGTCGCCGAATTTAGTGAAGAAACCCATCAGCGCTTCGGCCGCCTGGTCGGTGCCGACCACCAGGCCATTGTGCAGGTTGGCAAGCGCATACTGCGCGACCATGCGCGCGCGGGCCTTGACATTGCCCTTGATGAAATCGCGTTGTGCGGCACTGGCTTGTGGCGCGGCCAGGCTGGCCATCAGGCCGTCGACACTGGCGGCGATGTCCAGTGTGTCGATATGGTCCGGCAGGATAAAATCCACGGAGGCCTGGGCATCCTGTTCGTCGCCCTGGGTTTTATAGGGCAGGCGCATGGCGATAAAGCGTGCAGCGTAGCCGTCGTCGCGCAGTTGCTGCACTGCCAGCTGGCACAGGCGGCCTGCGAGCAAGGAGTCGACACCGCCGCTGATACCCAGCACCAGCGCCTTGCAGCCGGAAGCGCGCAACGAACGCTTGATGAAATCGATGCGCCGTTGAATTTCCCGAGGCTCGCCACCTGTGACCAGCGAGCGGTCGACGTTCAGCTCACGGGCGATCCGTTCTTGAGTGTGCATGTCATACCTCCACGCTACCAACGTTGAATACCTGTGCCGCGTATTGCAAAAACGACGGGTCTTCGCAGACGTTCTTGACCGGGTCATCGGAAAATTTCACGACCGGCTCACCGTGTACCCGCACCAGCTTCATTACGATGCTCAGTGGCTCCACGCCGTCCACATCACAGGCAAGGCTGGTGCCCATGCCAAAGCCGAACCGGGCCTTGCCGCGGATATGCCGCAGGATCGGCAGGCATTTTTCGAAATTCAGACCATCGGAGAACATAAGGTCTTTGGTCATGGGGTCGATACCGAGTTCCTTATATCTGGCCAGGACCTTGTCGGCCCACACGATGGGGTCGCCGGAGTCCTGGCGCAGACCGTCGTAGAGCTTGGCGAAGTACAGGTCGAAATCCTTGAGGAAGAAATCGGTGCTGATGCAATCGGTCAGGGCCATACCAAGCCGGCCACGGTACTCACGCACCCAGTTTTCCAGTGCGGCGTTCTGGCTTTCGCGCAAACGCCCCAGTTGCTGGTGCACCATCAGCCATTGGTGGGCCATGGTGCCGATCAGCGGCAAGTCGAATTCATAGGCCAGGTGTGCGTTGCTGGTACCGAGGAACTGGCCGGGGAAGTCGCGGCGCATGATGTCCACCACTTCACGCTGGGCCTTGAATGACAGGCGCCGGCGCGTGGAAAAGTCGGAGACGCGCAGGTCGGCGAGCTCATCACGGCTGAGGTTTTTCTCCAGCCAGTCGAACTTCTGGTAGAGCTTGCGGGTGACGTCTTCGAGGGTGACGTCGGGGTACTTGTCGCGGTTGCGCAGCTCGCTGACCAGCGCCAGTACCGGTTGCTCGAACATGATGCAGTGCAGCATCGGGCCGATCACCCGGATGTTCAATTGCCCGTCCACTTCACTGACGTGGATATAACGCAGGTTGAAGCGAAACAGCCCGAGGAAGCGCTCGTAATCCGGCGTGAGGTATTCGCGAAAGCGCGGGTTGAACAGGAAGCGCAGCTCGCCTTCACGCATCTGCAGGCCGGCAAGCTTTTCCAGCTCGGCTCGCAACGACGGGATCAGATGGCCGAGTTTTTCCCTGGAGCGGACGATGAAGTTGTATTCCACGTCCACATTCGGGTGCTGGTGCAGCACCGCCTGCATCATGGTGAAGGTGTAGTAATCGGTGTCGAGCAAGCCCTGGATGACCGGGGACTCGTTGTCATAGGCGCTTTCCATGGTGGATCTCCTTAACGCGTGGCCATCGCGGCCAGTTCTTCGCGGGTGCGGCTGATGGCAGCACCGGCCTTGAGCAACTCATTGACGGCCTGTGCACCGCCCTCCTCAGTGATGCCTCGACACGCCGGCAGGTGCAGCACCACCTGCAGCCCGGCCTTGAGCAGTTGCAAGGCGGTGGTCTTGACGCAATAGTCCAGGGCCAGACCACCGACAAGCACGCGGACGATACCCTGGGCCTTGAGGTATTCAATGACGCCGGTCGACAGTTTGTCGTGCAGATCGTGGTAGCAGGCGCCGTAGGGGTGCAGGTCGGGCTCGACGCCCTTCCAGACGAAGTAGTCGTAGTCATAGGGGCTGGGCAGTTCAGCCAGCAAGGTGAAGCCCTCGGTTCCCGGCACGCAGTGGCTGACCCAGGTGACATCGGCGTGAGCCAGGCCGGTGGATTGCAGCATCTGGCTGTGCTGCGCGACCACCCAGGGCGCCTGTGGCGTGTGGGCGTCCTTGCTGCCGATGCGTCGCCCGGCGAGGCTGGCCATGTAGTTGAGTTCGGTGCCGATCAGATGGCCGCCGGCGACGGGCAATTCGTCGGGACACAACGGCGTGAAACTCTTCTGGGCATCCACATCGAATGAAGCAATGGCGGTTTTCGCGAGGGTCATGGTGATTCTCCGGTGGCCTGGAAACAAAAGTACACGTCATGTACTTTCATGACAACAAGTATTTTCACGACTGCCTCAGTTCGAGTACATGACATATCTGTCCGAAGCGTTAGACTAGGTGCCTACGTTGTAAGAAGGACGTCACATGCCATTGAGCCCCTACCTGCACACCGTCGACTTGTGCGTCGTGTGTTACTCCCGTGCCTGCGGGGAATTGAAGCTGTTGCTCAACAAGCGCGATGCCGAGCCCTTTGCCGGACACTGGGCATTGCCGGGTGTGGTGGTCAATGGCGATGTGCAGGACCTGAGCCTGCAGGATGCGGTGGAGCGGCTTCGCTCCAGTGACAAGGTCGGCCTCGATCTGGTCTGGAACGAACAGGTGGGCACCGTGGGCGATGCATTTCGCGACCCGCGCTGCTGGTCATCGTCCACTTACTACCTGGGGATCGTGGCCGAAGAAGTCGCGCTGGGCGGCCATCAGGCCTGGTATTCGTTGAATGCGGTAGCCGATGGCAGTATCAAGTTACCGTTTGATCACAACAGCCTTGTGGCGGCCGTGCAGGAGCGATTGTTTTCCAAATCGCTGTACAGCAGCCTGCCGTTGATGTTCCTGGGGCGTGAGTTCAGCGCACCGGAGGCGACTACGATTTTTTCTTTGGTGCTCGCCCGGCCGGTGCTCAAGACCAGTATCCGCCAGCGCTTGCTGAAACTGACCGAGGCCGGGTATCTGCGTGAAACCGGGCGCAAAAAGCAGGGTGAAGGCGGCCGGCCCCAGGCGACGGTGGACATGTTGAAGCCAGGAGAGATCTACTTCTTTGATCGCAGCTTTGCCGAATGACCTGAACAACGCATATCTACGGTGGGGCTGCTTGTCCGCGCCCACCGTGTTGATGGGTGCACGCCGCTAGTTCATCCAATTGCCGCCATCGACGTTGTAGGTCTGTGCGACGACATAGTCAGCTTCTTTCGACGCCAAAAAGATCGCCATGCCGGTCAGGTCTTCCGCCGTGCCCATGCGCCCGTAAGGCACCTCGTCCCCTACCCGTTTCTTCTTCTCGCCCGGCGCCAGGCCTTCATGCCTGGCGAACAGTGCATCCACCCCATCCCAGTGCTCACCGTCCACCACCCCCGGGGCGATGGCATTGACATTGATGCCCTGCCTGATCAGGTTCAACCCCGCCGATTGCGTCAGGCTGATCACCGCCGCCTTGGTCGCGCAATACACCGCCACCAGCGCCTCGCCGCGTCGTCCGGCCTGGCTGGCCATGTTGATGATCTTGCCGCCATGGCCCTGGCGGATCATCTGCCGCGCGGCGGCCTGCAAGGTAAACAGCGTACCGGCGACGTTGATCGAAAACAGCCGTTCATAGCTGTCGCGAGTGATGTCGACGATGGGTGCCAGGTCGAAGAGTGCTGCGTTATTGATCAGAATATCCAGCTTGCCGGCACGGGCGACCACGGCGCCGATCGCCGCCTCGATGGAGGCCTGGTCGGTGACGTCCATTGCCACCGCGTAAGCCTGGGGGCCCAGTTCGCCAGCCGTCTGCTCGGCGCGCTGCAGGTTGATATCGGCAATGGCGACGGTCGCGCCTTCCCGGATATAGGCCTGGGCAAACGCGCGACCAATGCCGCGCGCCGATCCAGTGATCAGTGCGCTTTTACCTTCAAGTCGTTTCATGGCGATGTCCTCTGCAATCATGTCGGATTCCTGCCGGGACGATTACAGCAGTTGGAGCCGACCTCTCACAAACGCACCGCACACGTCCGACCGGTACTTTTTTAACCGACCTCAAGCGTGCAAAAAAGTATCAGTGCCAGATAGCACCGTGGGTAGCGCCGAGCCTGCCAAGGCGCGTATTTTGGCGGTTATCCAACATACAAGAGGCAGCCACATGCCCATCCGCGCTCCCCTGTTCGAGCAACGCCGCGCCGAACGTGAAGTGATCCTGCCAGAGCCGCAGCACTGCTTTCGCTGGTTCGAGCATGACTATCCGATGGAGTTGGCGCGCTGGAATCACCACCCCGAATTCGAAATCCACCTGATCCGCCACGGCAGCGGCAAGCTGGTGGCCGGCGACTATATTGGTGCATTCGGTGCCGGGCATGTCGCGTTGATCGGTCCCGACCTGCCCCACGACTGGATTGGCGACCTGGCACCCGGCGAGTGCCAGCGCGGTCGTGACGTGGTGCTGCAATTTGACGGCGCCGCCCTTCTTGCCCTGCGCGAGGCCCTGCCGGAACTTGGCGACCTGCAGCCGCTGTTTGAACAGGCGCGACGCGGCCTTGAGTTCAAGCACGAAACAGCGGTGCAAGCGGCGCAGCTGATGGAAGCCATCGGCAACGCCCAGGGCCTGCAACGCCTGGTGCTGTTCCTGCAACTGCTCGACACCCTCAAGAACGCCCCGCCCCGACAGATCAAGGTCCTGGCCAGCCCGCGCTACGCCCCGACCCTGGACCCGCGCAGCGCCGACCGCATCAACCAGGCCTTCGACTACCTCATGCGTGAACTGAGCGGCGATGTGCGCCTGTCGGACATCGCCCGGCAACTGGAAATGAGCGAACCGGGCTTCTCGCGCTTTTTCAAACGCAATACCGGCCATGGTTTTATCGAGCTGATGCGCAAATTTCGCGTACAGCGCGCCTGCCGGTTATTGCTGCAAAGCGACAGGTCGGTGGCGGACATCTGTTTTGAAGTGGGCTACGCCAACCTGTCCAATTTCAACCGGCATTTTCGGATCGAGATGAACCAGACGCCGAGTGAATATCGGCGCGACACCGGCGCCACTTGGTCAGCCACCTCAAATAAATGACACCCAGGCATTATCTGATCATAAGGACGGTTATTTCGGCCTTTTTCCAGCCGATTCAGGCGATTGACTAAAGTTGGTACAGCCTGTGCAAACGTTTGCGGAACGAACTTGGCCACCAGGTTCACCTCACCCGAGCAATCGGGTTCAAACCGCGTACGAATAGGGATTTTCAATGCACCCCACCTCAACGCCTCGCGCTTGCTTCGGTGTTTCCTTGCTACTGGCCGCCGTTACGGGACTACTCAGTGCACCCATTTTGGCGCACGACCAACCTTCGGATGACTCGGCACAGGGCGAAACCCTCAGCCCCGAGGCCAGCCCGCCGGCGAAAAAAGGCGCTTACCTGTCCGAATGGTTCAACCAGGACCTGACGCTGATCGGCAGCAAGGACATCAGCTTCGGCCCCAAGCCCCAGGACGACGTCTACCTGGAATACGAGTATTTCGGCCGCAAGGGGCCGTTCGAGCTGTACGGCTACATCGACGTGCCAAAGATCCTCGGCATCGGTAACAGTAACGACAAAGGCGCGTGGGACCATGGCTCGCCCGTGTTCATGGAACACGAGCCACGTATCTCCATCGACTACCTGGCCGGTCGCAGCCTGGCGATCGGGCCGTTCAAGGAATGGTATGTGGCGTTCGACTGGATCTACGACCACGGCAGCAACAAAGAGAATCGCGCCAACACCCTGTACAGCGGCCTTGGCACCGACATCGACACGCACTCGCGGGTCAACCTGTCGGCCAACTTCTACGGGCGCTACCAGTGGGAAAACTACGGCGCCAGTAACGAGTACTCCTGGGACGGCTATCGCGCGCAGATGAAATACATCGTGCCCATCGGCAAGTTCGACAACGGTGCCTCGCTGACCTACATCGGCTTCACCAACTATGATTTCGGCTCGGACCTGCACAAGGACAACCCGGCGCGCACCGCCAATTCCCTGGTGGCAACCAACGTATTGCTCTACTCATTCACCCACCTGCGCTTCACCCTGGTCGGCCGTTACTTTCACAACGGCGGCAACTGGGAGGACGGCAGCGAGTTGAATTTCGGCGAAGGCAACTTTCGCGCCCGTTCCGACGGCTGGGGTTACTACGCCGGCGTGGGCTACCAATTCTGATCAAGGAGCTGCAGATGAAGACTTTTACCCGCCTCTCGATGGCCGCAGGCCTCGCCCTGCTGCCCCACGTGGTGCTGGCGGACAGCGCTGCGCCGATCAAACCCAAGGTGATGCTGATCACCATGTTCGCCCCCGAAGCGCAAACCTGGATCGATCGCCTGGAACTCAAACAGGAGGTACGCGTGCCCGGCTTGTCCGCCGAGTACCCGGCGATTCGCTGCAACACCCAGGACGTGTGCCTGCTGGTGACCGGCATGGGCCAGACCAATGCCGCCGCCTCCACCCTGGCACTGGCCCTGTCGCCCAAATTCGACCTGCGCCAGAGTTATTTCCTGATCGCCGGGATTGCCGGTATCAGCCCCCGGCACGGCACGATCGGCACGGCCGCCTGGGCGCATTACCTGGTGGAATTCGGGACACAATGGGAGCTGGATTCCCGGGATGCGCCCAAGGATTGGCCGACGGGTTATATCGGCATCAACACCAAGGGGCCCAATGAAAAACCGCCGCTGGACTACAAGACCGAAGTCTTCGAGCTCAACCCAAAGCTTCAGGCCAAGGCGTTTGCCTTGTCGCACAAGGTCGAGTTGACTGAAAGCAAAGAGTCCGCCGCCTGGCGCAAGCACTACCCCGCCGCCCCGGCCAATCAACCGCCCCAGGTCACACGCTGCGACACCCTGGCGGGCAACACCTGGTTCTCCGGCACCCGCCTGAGCGAACGCGCCGAGGTGTGGACCAAACTGCTCACGGACAACAAGGGCGAATACTGCACGACGCAGCAGGAAGACAACTCCACCTACGAAGCGCTGTTGCGCGCCAGTCGCGAAGGGCTGGTGGATATCCAGCGCCTGGCGGTGGTGCGCGCAGGCTCCGACTTCGACCGCCCGTACCCGGGCTACAGCGAAGTGGACAACCTGCTCAAGTACGCCGATCAGGGTGGGTTTGTACCGGCGCTGGAGAACCTGTACCGCACGGGGAATCCGCTGGTACAGGCGATCCTGAACAACTGGTCGGCTTGGGAAAAAGGCGTTCCAGAGGCCTGATACAGCTCAAAATGCGGGAGGAGGCTTGCTCCCGATAGCGGTGCATCAGTCAGTACGTGGTTGGCTGATCAACGCTATCGGGGGGCACGGGCCTGCTGATCAATCAGCTCAGGCGTTGGCAGACGATTTGGCGCATTCGCAACCCGTCGCCGCCGCGCAAGGCTCACCGTGCGCATGATGCTCGGCGCAGCCCTGGCAGCAATAGCCCTTACCGTCCTTCATTACCGCGTCGACGCCCAGTACGCATTTGCAGTGTGGGCAGGCACAGGTTTGATCCGGCATGGTCAGACTCCTTCTTCATGGTCGTCACGGCGCGGCGAATGCCACACCTTAAACAGTGACTCCAGATGCGGCGCCAAGGTTCAGCGCCGTCAGTCAGCCTGGCGTGTATTGCTGCGATACATGAACACCAGGGCCAGGGCCAGGCACAGCATCGCCACGATCCGGCTGCCGGACAATTCGATCGCAGGGTTGCCGAGCCAGCCGAAATTGTCGATCAGCATGCCCATGCCCAATTGCCCCACGATCACCGCCACCGTGGCAACCGCCGTACCGACCACAGGCACCGCGCCGACCATCACCATCATGTACACCACGCCAAACAGGGCGCCGGTCAACTGCCACTTCGGCACCTCCAGCAGGCTGACCGCCTGGGCGGGCTCGAAGAAAAAAATCAGCAGCGCAGTGGTGAGCGCACCAACCGCAAAGGTCAGCAGGCTGCTGCGCAACACCCCGACGGTCTGGCCAAGACGGCCGTTGATGGCAGCCTGCACGCTCAATACCGCACCCGCGGCGACCACCACGACCAACAACAGAATCAGATTCATCGCCTTACCCTCGTGCAATCAGAACAAGTGCCGCCACAATCAACGCCAAGGCTATCCAGCGCTCCACATTGACTCGCTTGCGCGCCGTGCCGAACCAGCCGAAATGGTCGATCAGCACGCTCTTGCCTACCTGTCCGGACAGGATCGCAATCATCGTCATGGCCACGCCGATATGAGGCGTGGCCAGGGTCAGCACCACCACGTACATCGGCCCCAGGAAACCGCCGATCAACTGCCAGCGCGGCAGTTGCGTGAACCCCGGGCCCTTTTGCGGGCCGCTGAACAGCAACAGCAGAAACAGGATCGCCGAACCGACGCCAAAGATGCTCAACGTGGCCCACAAATGCCCGACCTGCACCCCCAACGGCCCGAGCAAACCGGCCTCCACCGACAGGCCCATGCCTGCCAGGATGACCAACGGCAGCAATAGCAACCGAAGAATGTTGCGCTTCGGCCTGGACTGTGCCGTATCTGCGATGGAACTTGCCTGCATACATCACCCGCGCTTGAAGAAGAAAACAGGGGCGCATTATCCGGTGGTCGAGCTGTGCGATAAATGGCAGCATGCAGACAACACCTTTGCGAATAACGCACAGCATGGAGCCACGATGCAGGGTTTGAACGAGTTGAGTTTCAAGGCGCTGCGCCTGTTCGTCGCGGTATTGGACCATGGCAGCTTTTCTGAAGTTGCCCGCCGTGAAGGCCTCGCGCCCTCGTCCATCTCCCGGCAGATCCAGCTCATGGAGCATGCCCTCGGCCAGCAGTTGCTGTACCGCCACACCCGCGCCGTCAGCCCCACCGAAGCCGGACGCCTGCTCGGGCGCCACGCCCGGCTGGTGCTCGAACAACTGGAGACGGCGAGCCAGGCCCTGCAGGAGCAGGACAGCGAGCCCAGCGGCCTGGTGCGCATCAATGCGCCCATGGTGTTCGGCCAGCGTCACCTTTCGCCGTGGCTGGGAGAACTGTGCCGGCGCTATCCGAAGCTGCAACTGGACATCCAGCAAACCGACACCTTCGTCGACCCGCTGCAGGACGGCACCGACCTGCTGTTTCGCATCGGCGTACTCAACGATTCCAGCATGCAGGCGCGGATCTTCGCACCGCAACGCTTTCGCCTCGCCGCCAGCCCCGCCTACCTGGCGCGGCACGGTACGCCGCGTCATCCCGACGAACTGGCCAATCACCAATGCCTGGCCTACAAGGGCATCAAAGGCCAGGAGCGCTGGTTCTTCCGTCGCGACCAGGGCGACTGGAACGCCTACAGCGTCAAAGGCCCGATCACCGGCAACCACGCCGACACCCTGACCCACGCCGCCGAACAGGGCCTGGGGCTGGTGGTGTTTCCGTCCTGGCTGATCGGCGAAGGCCTGCGCGCCGGCACCTTGCAGGCGGTGCTGACGGAATACGAGGTGGCAACCACCCTGGAGCCCCAGCAAATCGCAGCGTTATGGCCAGGCAGCCGCAGGCTGTCGCTCAAGGTGCGGACGGTGATCGATTATTTTGTGGAGTGTTTCGGGACGGTGCCGTATTGGGATCGGTGAGTGAACGAGCGGCTTGAGCACGTGGTTCAGCCGTTTTTAATAGCTCACGTAGTTTTGGCTATATTTGGCCAAAGCACGGGCGCGCAATGGCGTAGCTTGTTCCCATCGGTAAGTCCAAAGCGCGGCGAATCGGCGCGATGAAATGCCGCCGATGTTTATGTGAGCGCGGCGACATTCTGGTCTAGGTCATGGCCCAGCAGCACACAGGTCACTCAGAACACCCACTGCCCAATCAACCACGCATTCGCCCCGCTGATTACCGCAAATAAAAACCACGCCAGCATCCGTGTGGGCAGGCGGTTTACGAACGGCCCCATCAGTTGCTTGTCGCCGGTCATGCGGATCAGCGGGTATAGCGCGAAGGGCAACTGCAGGCTGAGGACCACCTGGCTCAGAATCAGCAGCTTGCCGATGGCGTCGTCGCCCATCAGCCACACCCCGAGAAATGCCGGGATCAGCGCCAGCCCACGGGTGATCAGGCGACGTTGCCAGCACGGGATGCGCAGGTTCAGGTAACCCTCCATGATCACCTGCCCGGCGATCGTGCCGGTAAAGGTCGAGCTTTGGCCCGAGGCCAGCAAGGCGATGCCGAACAGGATGCTGGCAAACGCGCCGCCCACCAGCGGGTCGAGCAGATGATAGGCGTCCTGGATCTCCACCACGTCGGTATGGCCGGTCTTGTAGAACGCTGCAGCCGCCAGCACCAGGATGGCCGCGTTGACCAGCAGGGCCAGGGCCAGCGAGCCAATGGTGTCGATGCGGGCCAGCTTAACCGTATCCTGTTTGCTGGCCAGGTCCTTGCCGATCAGGCGGGTCTGCACAATGGAAGTGTGCAGGTAGAGGTTGTGCGGCATCACGGTCGCACCGAGGATGCCGATGGCCAGGTACAGCGGCGCGGCATCGCTGATGGCGGACAGGGATGGGGTGAATCCACTGAACACGTCCGGCCAGTAGGGTTTGATCAACACCAGCTCGATGAAAAAACACACGCCGATGGTTGCAACCAGCGCCAGCATGATTGCTTCCAGGCGGCGGAAACCACGGTTCTGCAGGGCCAGGATCAACAGCGTATCAAAGGCGGTGATGACGATACCGGTGGTCAGCGACACACCGAGCAGCAGGTGAAACGCCAGGGCGCAGCCGAGCACTTCGGCGAGGTCGGTGGCGATGATGGAGATTTCCGCCAACGCCCACTGGGTGCGCGCCGAGCGCTTGCTGTAGCGCTCGCGGCACAGTTGCGCCAGGTCCTTGCCGGTCGCGATACCCAGCCGCGAGCACAGGCACTGCACCGCCATCCCCGCCAGGCTCGCCAGCAACACTACAAATAACAGGCTGTAGCCATAGCGCGACCCGGCTTCGATGGCGGTGGCCCAGTTGCCGGGGTCCATGTACCCGATGGAGATCAACAGGCCGGGGCCGGCGAACATCAGCACGCGCTTGAAAAACGACGCCTTGGGGTCGACGGCAACGGAGCCGGCCACTTCCGGCGGGCAGAAGGGGGCGGTAGCAATTTTCGGCAGGCTGAATTTCACGCGGTATCCCAGGCAAACACACAAGTCAGGACGCCAGCTTAGCAGTCCGATGCGACCGTGCGCATCACCGTCTCCCGGGGCAAGTCAAACGTTTCAACCACTTGCACCACCAGGTCCAGCTCCTGATTCAACGCCTCACGTTCCAGACGCTGGCGAATTACGCCGACCACCAGCACCGCCAGGGTTGTGATCGAATAAGCCGGCCCGGAGAATGCCCGTACGCCGCTGACCAGCAACATCGCGGCCGCCACCGCCTGGCCCACCACCGGAATTGCCGAGGCGGCACCGCGTCGCACAATAAACCCGGTAAGCCCGGCCAATGCCGTGCCGCTCAAGGCGGCGGTGGCCGAACCGCCAACGTTGAACCGCGTGAACAGGCCTTTCTCTTTCTGCATCGCGGCCTGGAGTTCGGCGTCGAACGCCTGGCGGTCGGCGGCGTTGAGTTTGCCCTGGTACTGCTCGATCAGTGTTTGCGCAACCTGCGCTTCGATATCCGCAAGGGCAACGCTGGCAAGGGCATCGTCGAACTTGATGCCCAAGCGTTGCGCCACCGCTTCGGCGATCTGGCGATAGGCCACGCCGTGACCACGGCCCAGGTTCATAAAACTGTCGCCGCCCATGCGCTGCAACTCGATGGCGAGCTTGCGCGGTTCGCGCACACTGGCATCAATCGAGGCGCTGTGCTTTTGTGCCATCAACTGCGCGAGAAACTTCAACTCATCCGGCCGCGCCTGCGCCAGGATCGGAAACAAGTCCGCGTCGTCTTCGGCAAAGCGCACTTCACGGCTGCGCAGGTCGGCGCGGATCAGGCCCCGGCGCTCCTGCAGCAGGTCGGTGTACTGCACCACTGTTTTCAATTGCGGCCAGTAGGCGGCATGGTCGAAGCTGGCCAAGTGAACATTGGTGACCTTGGCTTTCAGGGCCGGCGTCACTGCAATGGCATAGCGGCCGATGCAACGCTCGGTGTCCGGCTTCATTGCCAGTGCCCAGTCCTTACTGGAATGGCAATTGATCACCCGCCCCTTGAGCGGTGCCGTCACCGCCTCCCAAGGGCTCGACGTACAGATCGCCCCGCCCATCAGCAACAGATTGTTCAACGGCAGTTCATGCGCGACTTCAGGGCTGGCCAGCATGCTCTTGACCACGATCCTCGCACCCAGGGAGTGACCGATAAGGTTGATTTGCCGCACCTGTAGCGATTCGGCGTGCAGGTACCTCGCCAGCTCGGGCAACAAGGTCCTGGCCACTTCATCGACACGCGCCTCGACACTTTTGTAATGGTCGAGAAAGTAAGCAATCGCCTTGCCCACCCCCACCGTCGCCGCGCCCAGGCCACCCCCGCCAAGCATCGAGGCGATCACCTCCCTGAAGGGTGCAAACAGGTTTTCCAGAAAGTGCCCGGCCGGCCAGAACAACATCAGGTTGGTCGAGCCTTCAATGCCCGCCAGTTGCGCCTTGAAGCCAGCCAACTGTTGCTGGCTGAAAAATGCCGAATAACCGTGAACATAGAGATTGAGCACATCCCCCTGAGGCTCGCCGCAGAGGACGAACGTAGGCTTGCGGGTGCGGTGCATTTCATCCCACTGGTGCTGCATGGGCCGGTGACTCCTGGTGGCAAGGGGCGGCCATGGTAACAAAGCGCACATCAAGCCGAGATGAAAACACCGTGCATCGCCATGCAGATTTTGTTCAGCACGCGAAGTTATCAGCGCCCTGTTAAACCGGGTAGCCCAGGCATACGTTGACCTTCGCATCAAAAATACAAGTTTCAAAATGTAAAAACGCGTTCTAATAGCGCCCTCGCCTATCAAGGCGTCAGCAGTTGATTCAAGTAGACAATGGAGTTCGCAATGCCCCATGAAGGCAACCTGTTACAAGCAGCCGTGGTGTTCCTGTTCGCCGCCGTGCTGGCCGTGCCATTGGCCAAGCGCCTGCAACTGGGCGCGGTGCTGGGCTACCTATTCGCCGGCGTGATCATCGGCCCCTCGGTATTGGGCCTGATCGGCAACCCGCAAAGCGTGGCGCAGTTCTCCGAATTGGGCGTGGTGCTGCTGCTGTTCATCATCGGCCTGGAGCTTTCGCCCAAACGCTTATGGGTGATGCGCAAGGCGGTATTCGGTGTCGGCCTGGCCCAGGTGCTGCTCACCGGGCTGGTCATGGGCGTAGTGGCGCTGTGGCTGTTTGGCCAGTCATGGAATAGCGCGATTGTGCTGGGTCTGGGCCTGGCACTGTCCTCCACCGCGTTCGGCCTGCAAAGCCTGGCCGAGCGCAAGGAACTCAACCAACCCCATGGGCGCCTGGCCTTTGCGATCCTGTTGTTCCAGGACATCGCGGCAATCCCCTTGATCGCCATGGTGCCGCTGCTGGCCGGCAGCGATCATCCGGCCAGCGAAGCCCAAGGCGTGCAGCACGTCTTGCAGATTCTGGGCAGCATTGCCGTGGTGATCATCGGCGGGCGCTACCTGTTGCGCCCGGTGTTTCGCATTGTTGCCAAGACCGGCCTGCGCGAAGTGTCCACCGCCACCGCGCTGCTGGTGGTGATCGGCACCGCCTGGTTGATGGAGCTGGTGGGGGTGTCGATGGCCCTCGGCGCTTTTCTCGCCGGGCTGCTGCTGGCGGACTCCGAATACCGTCACGAACTGGAATCCCAGATCGAACCCTTCAAGGGCCTGCTGCTGGGTCTGTTTTTTATCAGCGTGGGCATGGGCGCCAACCTCAGCCTGCTGCTCAGCACACCGCTGGTGGTGATCGGGCTGACCTTGCTGTTGATCGGGCTGAAACTGCCGCTGCTGTACGCCGTAGGGCGCATGGCGGGTGAGCTCAATCGTGAAAGCGCCCTCCGCCTGGGTGTGGTGCTGGCGGCCGGTGGTGAGTTTGCCTTCGTGGTGTTCAAGATTGGTCGCGACCAGGGCCTGTTCGAGCCGCACCTGTATGACGTGCTGGTGCTCACCATCACCCTGTCCATGGCCGTGACCCCGCTGCTGCTGTTGGTGTGCCCAAAGCTGTTCAGGCCCAAGGTCAAGCCGGTGGACGTACCCGAGGAATACCGCGCCATCGAAGGCGATGCACCGCGCGTCGTGATTGCCGGCATGGGCCGGATGGGCCAGATCGTCGCGCGCATCCTGCGTGCGCAGAACGTCTCGTTCATCGCCCTGGACACCTCGGTGGAAACCATCGAACTGACCCGCAGCTTCGGCGGCATGCCGGTGTTCTACGGCGACCCGCAGCGCCCGGAAATCCTGCATGCGGCCAAGGTCGACCAGGCGGAGTTCTTCGTGATCGCCATGGATGACCCGGAGATCAACATCAAGACCGCCGAACTGGTGCGCAACCTCTACCCGCACATGAAGATCATCGCCCGCGCGCGTAACCGCCAGCACGTACACCGCCTGGTGGACCTGGACGCCTCACCGGTGCGTGAAACCTTTTACTCCAGCCTGGAGATGAGCCGCCGCACCCTGGTGGGCCTCGGTTTGAGCCAGGCCCAGGCCGATGCACGCATCGACCGTTTCAGGGCCCATGACCAGCAGGTCCTCGCCGCCCAGCATGCGGTGTACGACGATGCGGCCAAAGTCATGCAGACCGCCCAGGAAGCCCGTACCGAACTGGCGCGCCTGTTTGAGATGGACAGGCTTCAAGAAGAGTCCGACAAGGTGTGAGGCTGCAGGTGAACGATCTTGCGATTTTTCTGACAGAATACGCCGCAATTTCGTTCATCTCTGGAGCGCTTCATGGCCACGTTCACCAAGACCGCACTGCTGCTGGCCCTCGCGCTTACCGCCGGCAGCGTATGGGCTGCCTCCAAGGCGACCACGCAAACTATCTCCACCCTGGGCGGCAAGTTCACCTTCAACCTGCCCAAGGCCTACACCGCCGACGCCCTGCCCGCTGGTAAAGCCGATGATGGCACCGCCGATACCCAGGGCACCCTGTATGCCAACGCCACCACGAAAAGTGTGGTGATCGTCGCCGAAACCGTGCGTAACGATGGGGTAGCCATCAAGGATAACGACCCGCAGTTCCTCGATGGCGCCGTGGCCGATTTCGTCAAGAACCAGAGCGCCGCCCTGCCCGACTTCAAGAAGCAAAACGAGAAAAAACTCACCTACAAGGGCCTCGGCCTGCGGCAGGTCGACAGCACCGCCACCCAGGGCGGCGGCAAGACGTTGAACTCCACCTTTCTCGGCGGTTCGGGCAATCAGTTGCTGGTGATCCAGGCGATTTCGCGGGCGGATGATGTGAAGGGGCATGCCGCGCTGGTGAAGCAGATTACCGGCGGCAAGTAAGCCAATCTCCCAAGCAACACAACACCAATGTGGGAGGGGGCTTGCCCCCGATAGCGGTGAATCAGTCGATACATCCGTGACTGAAATACCGCCATCGGGGGCAAGCCCCCTCCCACATTTTCAACTGTGTTTCACTGCAAACTTTTCTCTAGCCAGGCTTTCAGGTCCTGGACTTCGGCCTCGCTGATCGTATGGTTCATCCCCGGATACCCATGAAATTCCGGCTTCAATCCCAACCCCTCGAGCACCTCATTCGCCCGCGTTCCCGAGGCATAAGGCAGTGCCTGGTCCAATGTGCCATGGCCGATGAAGATGGCCAGCTTGCCTAACGCCGCATCCGGCTTTAGCTGGGCCTTGAGTACCGGCAACACACTGCCGCTCAGGGCCGCGATGCCACGCATCAACTCGGGCCTGCGCAAACCCACCTCATAGGACATGATCGCCCCCTGGCTGAACCCGACCAGGAACACACGATCACTCATGGTGTGGTACTTGGCGGTGGCCTTGACCACAAAGTCTTCAATCAGCCTGGCGCTGCTGTGCAGATCGGCCGTCACTCCATCGTAATCCCCGTCACCGGGGGTCTTGGTGAACCAGCGATAGCCACGTGGCTCCACCGGCATCGGCGCACGCACCGACAGGTAGGTCCAGGTGGAAGGCAGCGCATCCTTGATGCCGAACAGGTCTTCCTCGTTGCTGCCAAAGCCATGCAGGAAAATCACCAGCGGTTGGTTGCGTGCATCGCCCTGGGTTTGCTCCAGGTACGACAGCGGCAAGTCGGTGTGCAGTTCAGAATCCGCCTGGGCGACACCGGCCAGCAAGGTCAGGGTGAGAGCGAGCAATTTGAGCATAGGAACGGTCCCTCAGGGTTTGCGCAACAAATAGGTGTCCATGATCCAGCCATTGGCGAGCCGCGCAGCCTTGCGCACCCGTTGGATGTCTTGCGCCACGTCAGCCACTTTGCCGCTGATCAGGATTTCGTCCGGCGTGCCCAGGTAGGCGCCCCAGTAGATATCCAGGTCCTGATCCGCCACGCTGCGGTAGGAATCTTCGGCATCGAGCATCACCACCAGGGTGTCGGCATCACTCGCCTGCCCCGCCGCCAGGCGCCGCCCGGTGGTGATTTCGACGGACTTGCCGATCCGGTTCAACGGCACTTTATGCCGGGCCGCCAAGGCCTGCACGCTGGTAATGCCGGGGATCACCTCGAACTCGAACTCACAGCGGCCGTCGGCCAGGATCGCCTGCAGGATGCGAATGGTGCTGTCGTACAACGCCGGGTCACCCCAGGCCAGAAACGCGCCCACTTCGCCGTCGGCCATTTCCTCGTTGATCATACGCTCGAAGGTGTTCTGCTTGTCGCGGTTGAGGTCCCGCACGGCGGTGGTGTAGTCAATATCACCGCGCGTGCGCTCAGGGCATTGAGCCTCGACGAAACGATAGCCGGGCTCGGTGATGTAGGTCTCGCAGATTTCACGCCGCAGGTCGATCAGCTTGTCCTTGCTCTGGCCCTTGTCCATCAGGAAAAACACGTCGGTGCGGTTCAGCGCCTTTACGGCCTGCATCGTGATGTAGTCGGGGTTGCCGGCGCCGATGCCGATGATCAGGATGCGTTTCATGGGTTGCTCTCATTGCGGGGCGTGGATTTTGCCATGACCTGGGCCTCAGGCGTGAGTTTCCAGGCGCAGGCGCCAGCGCGCATTGAAGCGCAACTCGGTACAAGACAGCGGCTCAACGTCGATCAGATAGAACATCGAGAACGGACACCGCATGACGTACAGCAGCGCGGCGCGGATAACGAACGGATGGGTGATGGCCAGCACGTGACCGGGTTGGCTCTCGAGGGACTTGATCCATTGCCCGACTCGCGCGCACAGCTGATCCACCGACTCGCCGCCATGCGGTGCACGGGCGCCGTCGGTGAGCCAGGCGTTCAATTCATCGCTGTTCAGGTGGCGCACAGCCTGGCCTTTCCAGTGCCCAAGGTCCAGGTCGCGCAGGGCCTGTTCGATGTTCGGCTGCGCGCCGAACAACGCCGCCGTCTGCCGGGTACGCGCCTCCGGCCCGCACACCAGGCGCGCAGCCTTGGGGTAACGACCTGCCAAAGAGCGTTCCGCGCCTTGCCAGTCCATGAACAGCGACTCGTCATCGGCAAAGCATGCCTGTTTCTGCGCCGCCGTGGCCGCATGGCAGATCAGGGTCAAACGGGTAGCCTGCACGCAATACACTCCGCCGGGATGAGGCTGCCAAGCCTGGCGCAGTTAACGCGTTGATGCAACGCCCGACCACCGTGCCAATCAGGCCAATGCCGCCCCGGCGGGCGCCGTCACCGGGCTGCCGCTGGCCACGAAGTCCTCTTTGCGCAGCAGCACCAGCGCAATCAACGACACCACCCCGGTCGCCACATAAAAGTACCAGGGCGAGGTAATGTCGCCGGTCACCTTGATCAGCCAGGTGGAAATCAACGGCGCGCTGCCGCCAAACACCGCAACCGGCACGTTGTATGCCACGGCGATCCCAGTGGAGCGGATGCGCGTGGGCAGCAGTTCGCTCATCAGCGCATAGGTGGACGAGGCATACAGGCCGAACAGAATCGCCACCGCCATCAACGGCGCGAAGAAGGTTGCCGGCGTGGCGGTCGGTGCCATCTTGAACAGCCAGAACATCGCCAGGGTCGCCAGCGTGCCGATCACCATCAGGAACGGCTTACGCCCATATTTATCGGTGAAGGCGCCGCCGAACGGCATGACGAACGCCGCAGAAAAACTGGCGACGAACACATAGAGCAACGTGGTGCCGCTGTCGAACTTGAGGATCTTGGCCATGTAAGTCGAGGCAAAGGTCAGCACCAGATAAAAGATCGAGCTGTGCAGGGTGATGATGAAGAACACCAGGGCAACCGCGCGTTTCCATTGCCAGACTTCGCGCAGGGGTGCGCGAGAAGTTTGCCCGGCGCGTTGCAGGGCAAGGAACTCGGGGCTGTCTTCGAGCTTGAGGCGGATGTACATGGAAATGAAGCCCAGGGGCGCGGCGATCAGGAACGGCACGCGCCAGGCCCATTCCTGCATCGTGTCGGCGCCCAGCACCCAGGTCATGCCGTTGGCCACGGCGCCGCCCAGCAACAGGCCAAGCACGGCGGTAACCATCAACCAGCAGGTGGCAAAGCCGCGTCGGCCGGGGCCGGCGTATTCGGAAATGAAACTGGTAACCGTGCCGATCTCACCGCCCGCGGAGAAGCCTTGCACGCAGCGCACCAGGATCAACAGGATCGGGGCGACGATGCCCAGGGTCGCGTAAGTGGGCAGCAAACCGAGCATCACCGTGGAGCCGGTCATCATCACCAGCGCCATGATCAGGGTTTTACGCCGGCCGATCTTGTCCGCCAGCGGGCCGAAGAACAGCCCGCCCAGCGGCCGGATGAAGAAGCTCAGGGCAAACGCGGCGAAGCTGGCCAGCAGGCTGGTGGTAGGGTCGTCGGAGACGAAGAACGCCTGGCCGATATAGACGGCAAGAAAGCCGTAGACGCCGTAGTCGTACCACTCGATCAAGTGGCCGGAGGTGGCACCGAGAAACGCACGGCGGCGTTTGCGGACAGTGTCTTGCGCGTGATTGCCCATCGAGGGGACTCCTTGTCTGTTTATCGATCCGTGCTAGAGCGCGGCGATACTCGCCGCTTTGAGCCATTGTCGCAAGTCGGTCTTGAGGATTTTGCCGTAGCTGTTTTTGGGCAATTCGCTGCGCCACACATATTTTTTTGGTTTCTTGAACGATGCCATGCGCGCCAGGAACCATGCCGTCAGCTCGGCTTCGTCGAGGGACTGGCCGCTGCGCGTCACCACAAATGCCACCACCGACTCGCCCCATTGCGGGTCCGGCTCGCCCACCACGCACACTTCAAACACCTCGGGATGCTGGGCCAGCACTTCCTCGACTTCGCGCGGGTATACATTGCTGCCGCCGCTGATGATCACGTCCTTGGAGCGATCCGTGAGGGTCAGGTAGCCGGCGGGGTCGAGAAAACCGATATCTCCGGTCAGCAACCAGCCATCGACCAAGGCCTGGCGCGTGGCCTCGGGGTTACGCCAATAGCCCTGCATCACCGTGGCGCCACGTACGGCAATTTCGCCGCGCGTTCCCGTGGGCAGCGATTGGTGCTCGGTATCGAGAATGCGGATTTCCACGCAGGCTTGCGCATGGCCAACGGACGCGGCCAGGGTCGCCCAGTCGGGGCGCTGGCGGTCGGCAATCAGCCCACGGGGCAGCACGCTGATGGTCATCGGGCTCTCGCCCTGGCCGTAGATCTGCACCAGGCGGGCGCCGAATGTGTCGACGGCGTCGCGCAAGTCGGCCAGGTACATCGGGCCACCGCCGTAGACCATGGTCTTGATGCCTTCGCCACTGTAACCCTGGCGTCGCGCCTGCTCGACCATGCGCTTGACCATGGTCGGCGCGGCAAACAGCGAAACACCGCCCAGCTCGGCCGCCAGGCCAAACAGCTCGGCGGCGTCAAACCCGTTGGACGCCGGCACCACATGCCGCGCGCCGCAGCGTACGTGAATAAAGTTATAGAGCCCGGCGCCATGAGACATCGGCGCGGCATACAGCGCCGCATCGTCGGCGCTCACCGGGTCGACATCGGTGGCGTAACACAACGACATGGCGATCAGGTTGCCATGGGACAGCATCACCCCCTTGGAACGCCCGGTGGTGCCTGAGGTGTAGAACAGCCAGGCGAGGTCGTCGGCCTGGCGCGGCACCGGTTGCTCCAGGGTTGGCCAGCCCCGGTCCGGCGCCAGCGCATGGCCATCGAGCTCTGCGCAGCACAGGGGCAGGTCATGCGACGAAAACACCCGGCCGCCATCGGTAAAGATCAAGCGGGCCTGGGCGTTATCGGCGATCCACGCCGCCTCGGTCGGGTGCAGCTTGGCATTGATCGGCACCGCCACCGCCCCCATCCACCAGATGGCATAGAGCAGCTCCAGGTAGTCGCAGCTGTTTTTCATCAGCACCGCCACCGCATCCCCTGGCTGCACGCCGTGCTGGTCTACCAGGTGCGCGGCGCGCTGGCGCACATGGGCGGCGAAGGTGGCGTAGTCGGCCACTTGCCGCGAGCCGTCGAACAACGCCGGACGTTGCGGGCTGCGACGCTGGGTGTCGTGCAACCAGTTGGCAATGTTCATGGCTCAATACCGGCGCGCGTGCAGGACCGAGGCGTAGTTGGCCACCGCCATTCCACCCATGTTGAACACCAGCCCGAACTCCGCGTTGGGCACCGCCAGGCCGATTGGCTCGCCGGTCAATTGCCGGAACGCCAGCGCATGCATCGAGACACCGGTCGCGCCGACGGGATGGCCCTTGGCCTTGAGCCCACCGGAAAGGTTCACCGGCAAGCGCCCGCCCGCACGCACCACACCGCTGTCAAGCACACGGTGCCCCTCACCTTTGGGCGCCAGGCCCATGGCTTCGTAGATCAGCAGTTCGGCGATGGTGAAGCAATCATGCACCTCGGCGAAACTCAGATCGGCCAGGGTTACATTCGCCCCGCGCAGCGCCGCATGAATCGCCCGCTGCGGGCCTTCAAACGCAAGGATGTCGCGCTGGGCAATGGGCAAGGTGTCGTTGACCTGGGTCATCGCGCGAATCTGCACATCGCGGCGAAACGCCCGCGCCCGCTTGGGTGAAGCCAGGATGATCGCCGCAGCACCGTCGCTGATCAGCGAGCAATCGGTGAGGCGCAGCGACTCGGCCACGAACGGGTTGCTCTGGGACACGTTGTTGCAGTGCTCGAAATTCATCTCGCGGTGCATCTGCGCCAACGGGTTGGCCATGGCATTGGAGTGGTTCTTGGTGGCAATCGCCGCCATCGAGCCCAGCGGGCTGTGGTAGCGCTCGGCGTATTGACGCGCGGCGCGGCCGAACAGCTGCGGGAAACTCAGGCCGGCTTCGGCGGCATCGTTCTGGTAACCGGCACCGGCCAGCGCCTGGGTGACGGCGGCCGTGGAGGTGTGGGTCATTTTTTCGGCGCCCACCACCAGCACCAACTCCGCGCTGCCGGAAAGAATCGCATTGACCCCGGCCTGAATCGCCGCCGAACCGGAAGCACAAGCGTTTTCACAGCGCGTGGCCGGCTTGAAGCGCAGCCCGGGGTCGGCCTGCAGCAGCAATGACGCGGCAAAGCCGTCGGGCACCAGCCCGGCATTGAAGTGGCCGAGGAACAGCGCGTCGATTTGCGACGCCTCGAGGTCGGCGTCGCTGAGGGCCTCACGCGTGACCTGAACAATCAGATCCTCCAGCGTGGTGCCTTCCAGACGACCAAAACGCGAATGACCAGCGGCAACGATAGACACGCAATCAACAGGCATAATCAATTTCTTCTGTTCTTCAACCGGACTTTCCTTACAATGACCCAGCTCTGGCCGCACGCCAATTCGTGTAACTACTTACATGGATAAGTAGTTTTACATGGATAAGTATTCGCCAGTGAGTTGAACAACGAGGCAGGATGCCCATGACCGTGTTTACCCAGCCATTGCAAGACCTCGAACGCCTGGCGTTCAAACTGTCCCCCGCTCCGCAGTTGGTGACCAGCAACCGCGTAATACTCGACTGCAACGACGCCTTCCTGAAACTGTTCGGCTATGCCCGCGAGACGTTGGTCAATCAGTTGACCTTGCTGATCTACCCGTCCCAGGCCGACTACCACGCCATCGGCAAGCGCAGCCATGACTGGTTGCTCGACAGCGACAACGGTTTTTATTCCGACGAGCGCTTCATGCAGCATCGCAACGGCGAGGTGTTCTGGGCCAAATCCCATGGCTACACCCTCACGCCCAGGGACCCGTTCAAGCTGATGATCTGGCACTTCGAACGCCTGGACCGCTGTCACCAGGGCACCGGAGACCTGACGCCGCGGGAGCGGGAGATTGCCATGCACATCGTGAACGGGCTCAAATCCAAGGAAATCGCCCTGCGCCTGGGGATTTCCCACCGCACGGTGGAAGTGCATCGGGCGCGGTTGATGAGGAAGCTGCAGGCCAAGACAGTGGTGGAGTTGGTGTCGAAGATTATTATGGTGGCGTGAGGGGGCTTGCCCTCGTGACGGCCGAACAGCCAACGCGTATCTACCTGACACTCCGAGGTCCAAATGTGGGAGGGGGCTTGCCCCCGATGGCGGCCTCAGGGCCGACCAGGATGTTGGATTGGACCGAGTACATATCCGTTTCTGTGGTCACGGCTGCTATGGGTTCCGCCCTTACGGCGGCTCACTTTTGAAAAGCGCAAAAGTAAGCAAAACGCTCTTGCCCCACCACTCGGCACCTCGCCCAGGCTCGGTGTGCCCGAACGCAGGCTTGAATCCGTGGGCCGCCGCAATGGGCCATCCCTGGCCCAGTGCGGCTAACCCGGCGTCCTGCCGGGTTACCCACGGATTCAAGCCTGCGTTCGGCCAGCGTGGTTTAACGGGGCGCCTAGATCAAAAGCAGATCAAGATCAAAAGCCAGATCAAGAGCGGCTCGCTGCGCATCGTGGTTATGGTTGGGCGCTACAGCGTTGTGTAGATAGCTATGGCGATCGGGGGCAAGTCGAATCGTCGCACCGCCCCTCCCACATTTTGCTCATCAGGTGCGATGCCTCTACCAGCGCTCTTTCAACATCCGCAGTTCCAAGTGCTGCAACAGCATGATGGTCTTGCCATCCACGATCTCCCCACTGGCCACCATCCCCAGCGCCTGCTCGAACCCCAGTTCCAGCACTTCGATATCCTCGCCCTCTTCCACCAGGCCGCCGCCGGCGCCAACCCGGTCGCCCGCTTGGTACTCGCCGATAAAGAAGTGAATACGCTCGGTCACCGACCCCGGGCTCATGAAGGCCGCATAGACTTTTTCGACATGCCCCACGCGATAGCCGGTCTCTTCCTCGGCTTCCAGGCGGATGCGCTCTTCGGGGCTGGCATTGTCGAGCAACCCGGCCGCCGCTTCGATCAGGTAGCCTTCGTGGTCGTTGACGAAAGTCGGCATGCGGAACTGGCGGATCAGCAGCACCGTGCGCTGCTCGCGGTTGTACAACAGGATGGTCGCACCGTTGCCCCGGTCATACACTTCGCGGGTCTGGGCTTGCCAGCTGCCGTCGCGACGGCGCAGATCGAAGCTGTATTTCTTCAAGAGGTACCAGTTGTCCGAAAGGGTTTCTTCGGCGGTGATGCGCACGGGGCTGTTGTCCATGGTCGGGCCTTTGCTCAAAGAAGCGGAGCATCTCGTGCAGGCCATGCAGCGTCAAGCCGGTTGCCCCCGAGCTCGCCGCAACACTTTGCAAGCAATCCTGCGTCACGGCCGTCGCATTAATTTCTGCTCTGCCCGGGGCATCTGGTACAACCCGTACTTGGCCCTTGTACTGGAACCTTCATGTCATCTTTTTCCATACCCCGCCGCGGCCTGCGCCGGTTTGTGCTGCTGTGCATGGCCCTGTTGATCGTCGGCCTGCCGGTCGGCTGCGCCGTGCTGCAACACAAGGAGCGCGAACTGGTGTTTCGCATCGAGCCGGGCACCGCGGGCTGGTACACCGGCCTGCCCAGCGCCGTTCAGGAGTTCGATATCAAGCCGGCCACGTTCAAATCCGGTCAGAATATCCATGGCTGGTGGTACCCGGCCGCACGCAAGGATGCGCCTGCCATCCTCTATCTGCACGGCGTGCGCTGGAACCTCACCGGCCAGCTGTTTCGCATCGAACAGCTGCACGCGCTGGGCTATTCGGTCTTGGCCATCGACTATCGCGGTTTTGGCAAAAGCCGGGGCGACCTGCCTTCGGAAACCACGGTGTATGAGGACGCGCGCATCGCCTGGGAGCGCTTTCAAACCTTGCAACCGGACCCCGGCAAACGCCTGATCTACGGCCATTCCCTGGGTGGCGCGGTGGCCATCGACCTCGCCGCGCAGTTGAGCAGGCAGGTACCGTTGCCGGTGCGCGGGCTGGTGATCGAATCCACGTTCACGTCCCTGGGGGATGTCGCCACCGCCGTTGCCAATACCTCACTGCCGGTGCGCTGGTTGCTGTCGCAGAAATTCGATTCCATCGACAAGATGGCCGATATTCACATGCCACTGCTGGTGGTGCATGGCCTTGATGACCGCTACGTTCCACCGCGCTTCAGCGAGCAATTATTCGAAGCCGCCCAGGAACCCAAGCGGCTGTTACTGGTGCCGGGTGCCGGCCATAACAACAGCATGAGCCTGGCCGGGCGCAATTATGGCGTGGCGCTGGACAAGCTGATGCAAGCGACGATGCCGTCACCGGTGGTCACCCCCTCCACAGGCAGAGGCGGTGACTCATAAATGCACTTTTCGGCACTGGCTTCGCCAAGGCCTGTCAAGCGCAAACCCTGGCCATATTGGCCGTCATTGAAAGTTGATCAAATATTGATCGCAGGTTAAATCGCCAATGCTGCCGGGGCCTTGCAAAGTTATCCACAGAGATACCCACGGTTTCCGTGGACAACTCTTTTTACTTTTCCTGTTTTTTTTTGCGCATCAAACGCCGTCAGGAAAGGTGCCCGGCAGCAGGATCTCGCGATTCACATCGCGTATATCGTTATAGCCACACAGCGCCATCGACACCTCCAACTCACGGGCGATGATCTCCAGCGCTTTGGTCACGCCCGCTTCGCCCATCGCCCCCAGGCCATACAGATGCGGGCGTCCGATCATCGTGCCCCTGGCGCCCAGCGCCATGGCCTTGAGTACGTCCTGGCCGGAGCGAATGCCCCCATCGAGCCACACCTCAATCCGATTGCCCACCGCCTCCACAATCGCCGGCAATTGGCTGACGCTCGACGGCGCGCCATCGAGCTGACGGCCACCGTGGTTGCTCACCACCAACGCATCGGCGCCGGTATTGGCCGCCAGGCGTGCGTCTTCCACATCGAGGATACCCTTGATGATCAGCTTGCCGCCCCAGCACTTCTTGATCCACTCCACATCGTCCCAGCTCAGGCGCGGGTCGAATTGTTGGGCGGTCCACGCCGACAGCGAACTCATGTCGGCCACGCCCTTCACGTGCCCGACGATATTGCCGAAACCACGACGCTGGGTGCCGAGCATGCCCATCACCCAGCGCGGCTTGGTCATCATATTGAGGATGTTCGGCAGGGTCAGCCTGGGCGGCGCCGACAGGCCATTGATCAAGTCTTTGTGACGCTGCCCGAGGATCTGCAGGTCCAGCGTCAACACCAACGCATCAACGCCCGCCGCCTTGGCGCGCTCGATCAAGCGCTCGATAAAGCCGCGGTCGCGCATCACATACAACTGGAACCAGAAGGGCTGGCCGACGTGCTCGGCGATGTCTTCCAGCGAACAGATGCTCATGGTCGACAAGGTATAGCGCAGGCCAAAAGCCGCAGCGGCGCGCGCGGTCAGGATCTCGCCATCGGCGTGCTGCATGCCTGCAAGGCCGGTAGGTGCCAGGGCCACCGGCATGGCCATGTCCTGGCCGATCATGCTGGCGCGGATCGAACGTTCATCGATATTGCGCGCCACGCGCTGACGGAACTTGATGCGGGCAAAGTCGCTTTCATTGGCCCGGTAGGTGCTCTCAGTCCAGGAGCCGGAATCGGCGTAGTCGTAAAACATGCGCGGCACACGTTTTTGCGCAAGCTTGCGTAAGTCTTCGATGGTTGTGATCAACGACATCGGGTCACCTCTCCCTGAACTGAACCCAGAGAGTAACCGGCGATCGCCAAGGCAACCAGCCATTGCGTTTATATCGACCGACGCTTAATCTCGCAAAAACCCGCAACAAAGCGCACAAACATGCAAAGCACCCATCACGCCATCGACCTGCCTTCCCTGCGCAAACAAAAGATCCTGTTGCTGCTTGAGCGCGACGGCAAGGTCACGGCATCCGAGCTGGTCGAGCATTTCGCCGTGTCCCCGGACACCATCCGCCGCGACCTCGGCGAACTCGCCGCCGCCGGTCTGTTGCAACGCGTGCACGGCGGCGCCCTGCCCCGGCCCAGGGACACTGGCAAGGACTTCTTCACCCGTGTCGACCAGACCAATGAGGCCAAGCGCCGCCTGGCACAGTTGGCTGCGGATCAAGTCGAGGATGGCCAGATCGTACTGTTCGACTCCGGCTCCACCACCCTGCAGATCGCCCGCTCATTGCCGCACTCACTCCACCTGACCGTGATCAGCCCCTCGCCGATGATCGCTATCGCCCTGGCGGACCACCCACATGTGACCGTGATTCTGGCGGGGGGCCAACTCAACCCCACCACACTTTCCACCGGCGGCCATGAAGCGCTACGTCTGATCCAGAGCATCAAGGCCGACCTGTTGTTCACCGGCGTGTGCGCATTGCACCCGCAAGTGGGCATGACGTCCCTGCATTTTACTGAAGTGGCGGTCAAGCAAGCCTTGCTCGACAGCGCGTCCCACGTGGTGGCCGTGACCACCTCGGACAAACTTGGCGCGGTGGAACCGTTCGTGGTGGCGCCGTGCAGCCGTATCCATACGCTGATTACCGAATGGGATGCGCCGAACGTGGAGGCTTATGAGCAATTAGGGCTGGAGGTGCGCCGGGTGGAGGTCTAGCAAGTCGAGAGCATCGGCGACCGCATGGCCGCTGGCGGTGTTATCGAAGATGCACCAGGTGGGAATACCCTCTTCAATCGATTGGCGCAACAACTGGGAATATGCCTGCACCCGCGCGGGCCCGTAGGCGCTGTGATAAATGCGGGGCGAGCCGTGCAGGCGCCAATAACGCACGCCGTGCCAGGCATCGCCTGCTGCGATCACCGCGGGGTCGGCGTTGACCCAACCGATCTCGAATGCCTGCAGCAGACTCCCAGCCGCGAGCCAGCTGGCATTGCGCGGCTCCAGCACCACGGCACCGGCAAAACGCTGACGCAGCGCGTCGAAAAAGGCGCCGGCCACCAGCGGCTCATAACTCAGGGACGGCGGCAGTTGAACCAACAGGCAACCGAGCTTTTCGTCCAGTTGCAGGCATTGCGCAAGAAACTCGTCCAGGGCGGTGCTGCACTGCTGCAAGCGCAGCTCGTGGGTGATCCGCTTGGGCATCTTGACCGAAAAGCGAAACCCCGCAGGCACCGACTCCCGCCAGCGCTCATAGGTTCTTGGCAAGTGGGGCCGGTAAAATGAGCTGTTGATTTCTACCGCGCTGAAACGCGAGGCGTAGCGCTGCAAATGCGTGCCTTGTTCAACGAAGGCCGGCCACTGTTCGCGGGGCAGGCTCCAGCCGGCACAGCCCACATACAGCGCTGCGGTCAAAACAACACCGTGGCGGCATCGCGCATGAAAATCTCGATGGTCTTGGGCCCGACGCCATCGAACTCACCCAGGCGCTTTTCGAACGCCTGGCGGTCATCGCTGAACTGCACAATCCGTGTCATCTTGCCGCCGTAATCAGCATTGAGTTTCGCACTCAGGTCCAACAGACGCTGTGCCGTGGTTTCGTCGTAACGTACGTAATGCGCGCGTCCCAACATGGCGACCAGCTCCCGCGACGTGCAGTGCTGCAGCTTACGCGGCGTGTCGCGGCCCTCCTCTTCAACGATCACCTTGTAGGCGTGGGCGGCAATGGGCGCCTGAATGCGCTTGCCCATCAGGAAACTGGCGATAAACCACTTGAACAGGCTGCCGTCGTCGTCAGGCTGGAGCTCGATCCCCAGTTCCGACGCGCTGATGGAACGGGCCATGCTCACTGTCCCTTGCTGAGCTTCTCGTTGATGGCGTTTGTCTGGCGCTCAAGGTCCTTGATCGAAGTCGGTGTCACCACTTTGTCGATGGTTTCGGTCTTGGGGTTCGGACGTTCCAGGGTCGGCCCTTTGGTGCCGTCGGCATTGCCCTTTTGCGCGTCTTCGGAACTGATGGGTTCGGGGGTCTTATCGGCGGGTGTGTGATCAGTCACAGTGCAATCTCCTGGTAATGGCAGGTCACCAACAGCGGCGACCCTATGCAGCAGAACCCGGCGAATTTGGATTAGTTCAAGGAAATTGCCACACCTGCCGTTCAGTCACTGCGCGTAAAAAAAATTTAAACCTTTTGCCCGGGCATCGGTTCAACAGTCACGTAACGGCATCACGCCATTTCCAAGGAGAGACACCATGACGACTCGACTGATGAAACACATGGGCCTGACATTCGCACTGGTTGCAGGCTCGATTTCCACCGCGATGGCCGCCACCTCCAACGACTTTGTCGAGAATGCCGCCCAGGGCGGTATCACCGAAGTGGAAGCCGGCAAGCTGGCACTGGAAAAAAGCGGCTCGGCGGATGTGAAAACCTTCGCGCAACACATGATTACTGACCATACCAAGGCCAATCAGGACCTGATGGCGCTGGCGAAAAAACTCGATATCGAAGTGCCGGATGACGCTGCCCTGACTGACAAGGCGAAGAAAGCCATTCTGGAAATGCGCGATGAATCGTTCGACAAGGCCTACGCCAACAACCAAGTGGACGCCCATGAGAAAACCGTCGCACTGTTCAAGAAGGAAGCAGAGTCCTCGGACAACGCCGAGTTGAAGGCTTTCGCCACCAAGACCCTGCCGACCCTTGAAGCTCACTTGGAAAAGGCCAAGGCGCTGCAAAGCAAATACGCCAAGTAACCCACCTCTACAGGAGATATCCGCTTATGAGTGCGCAACTCAACGGTAAGAAAATCCTGATCATCACCTCCAACACCGGTATCGAGCGCGATGAGCTGCTCAAGCCTCTGCAAGCCCTGCGTGGCTACGGCGCGACCGTGACGCACGCCTCCAGCAAAGGCGGCATCACCCAGACCTTCGTGGGCGATACGGAAAAGGACCAGACCGTGGCGTCCGACGTGCAACTGTCAGACGTGGTCGGCGCCGACTTCGATGCGCTGGTCATCCCCGGCGGCACCGTAAATGCCGACACCCTGCGCCAGGATAGCGCCGCGCTGCGCTTGATCAGCGAGTTCGCCCAGGCCGGCAAGACCATTGCGGCGATCTGCCACGGCCCGTGGACGCTGATCGACGCGGGCGTGGTCAAAGGCAAGACCCTGACCGCGTTTAAAAGCGTGCGTATCGACCTGGAAAACGCCGGCGCCGCCAGCGTGGTCGACGCCCAGGTGCAGGAATGCAAGGCCAATGGCTGGACCTTGATCACCTCACGCACGCCGGACGATTTACCCGCGTTCAATGAGGCGATTGCCCAGGCTGTCGCGGGCTGATCTCTGCACCGAAATAAAAACAGGCGCCCCATGGGGCGCCTGTTTTTTTTTAGCTCAATACTTCAGTGTTTGCGTTGTTGCGCCATCTCCCGCTTGGGCCCGAACATCGCCCAGGCGATCAGCCCCAGCAACGGTACGAAGACCAGCACCACCAACCACAGCCCCTTGGTTTCCCAGCCACCGGTACTGCGCAACACGATGTTGATGGCCCACAGTTCCAGCAGCAGCAGAATCACCGCCAGTACGATCCAGATATATTCAATTTGCATGCTTCACCTCCTGAAGTCTAAGGGTTAGGTCAAGTAAATGCGTCAGGGGTTCCATCGGATTGTTCAGCAGCGCACTTCGCCCGTCGCGGCGGTTGTGCGTTGTGCAATCCCTGCAATGTCCGATCATGCAAGCTGCACGACAGCGAACCGACGACAGCACGCTATCAATTTGATTTTAAACATAATTTATCATACGCAAAAGTTGGTACGCGTGATGCACTGTGCTTACTCACGAGGCGTGCGTTTCGACATGCCCGACCATTACCCGTGAGGTTCCACATGAATGCCATCGACCTTCTCAAAGCTGACCATGAACGCGTCAAGACCCTGCTGACCCAACTGAGCGAATCCACCGAACGTGGGGTGAAAAAACGTACCGAGTTGCTGGCCAAGCTGGAGATGGAAATCACTTTGCACACCAGGCTGGAAGAGGAAATTCTCTACCCTGCTTTCAGAAAAGCCGGCGGCAAGGAACAGGACATCATGTACCACGAAGCCAAGGAAGAGCACCGCACCGTCGACTCATTGGTGCTGCCCGACCTGAAGCAGACCGACCCGTCCACCACCGAGTTTTCCGGTCGCGTCAAAGTGGTGAAGGAACTGCTGGAACACCATATCGAAGAAGAAGAAACCGAGATGTTTCCCCAGGCCAGGAAACTGCTGGGCAAGGCAATGCTGGATGATCTCGGGGCTGAAATGGAAGCGATGAAAGCGGCCCATAAAAAGGCCATGACGAGTAAGCCGTTGGCTGCGTAGGGCCTATTGGCGGCTTTATCTGCGCTTGATCGGCGCAAGCGACAGGGCCTGTTTACAGGCCCTGTCGCGTTATCCATCGCAACTGCCAAGCGCGGGCCGCTTCACGGCACCGGCAACCACCTACTAAACGTCCCTCGCTCACTCAAGGCACACCAGGCGAAATCCCAGCCAGGTGCGGGTAACGCGGGCTGCTCTGCAGCGCCCGGGACGAGCCCTTTCCAATCGAACACGAACGAACCTCGCCAGCTCAGGACGATCCCCGCCGCCTCACTGTCGTCCGTGAGGACCCAGCGCGCGGCAGCGGCGGCCATCAAGGCGTCGATAAATTCAGCAGCGATCCGAGCGCGGTAGGGTGAACTCAGCAGCCAGCGGCACAGGTTCAAATGATAAGTCCAATCCAGGGGTAGCTGGTGGCGATAGGCCCAGGTCATGAAACTGCGGAACAGGTTCAAGCCCTCCGGTGGATCAAGCTTGAGCAATGCCGGGCACACATCGAACACGGTGTGCCAGTGGGGTAGCAAGCGTGCATCCAGATGCACGAAACAGCGCGCATTACTCGGGTAGTCAGGCAGCGCCGGTTCCGCACGCGAACGCCCGGCGGCCTTGCTGACCAAGCGACGGGCGCGCGCTGGCAACTGATGGTTCATGGAACGCACTCACAGTCGTGACGATAGAATGCCTCCCGGTTACAGGAGGCCCAGGACACACGTCAGACGGTGGGGGAAGCGCGGGGATTGGCCGATGGCCAGGTATAACGCGGCGGTGCCTTATTGCGCCGCTCATGGGCAGGACGCGGGCGTTGCTTGAGGCTCAGCAACCACGCCAGGCCGATCAGAAATACGACGGCGACCGTAACGGCGCTGCACATCGGGCAGGCAAAGTAGTTCGAGATGTTGCTGGTAGACGGGTCAGCCAACCCTTTGTCGGAAACTGCCGGCTGGCCGCCGTCCACCGAACAGAACTGACCACCGATCCCATTGAGCTGTTGGCCCATCATCTGCCCGTGTCCCAAACCGCATACGAACAGGTTCACCAGTACGCAGAAGTACAGGGCCCAGGCAATCAGCGCACGGTCGGGGCAGCTCGATTTCATGGCCGCGACTCTACCACCGAAGCCACAAAAGGATGAAGCGCAGCGCGCCCCTGTGGCAGAACGTCGCAGATTACGCGAGGTGCCCAGGGTTGCTAGACTCTGCACCCTTCTCGTTACTCCTTTTCAAAGCCGGGTGGGCAACTCCAGAGCCATTCAGGCGTTTCACAGGATGCACAGTTGATGAGTACGTTATTCACCCGCCGCAAAGTGCTGACCGGTATGGGCCTGTTGGGCCTGGGCAGCCTGCTGGGCGGCTGTGACTACAGCCCCAAGCTGAATTTCAAGTACGGCAAGGACCTCAGTGACAAGATCATGGGGCGCACCTTCAAGCTCAAGAACACCGACGGCGAAACCGTCACCCTGAGCTCGTACCGTGGCCTGATGCCCGTGGTGTTCTTCGGCTTCACCCAGTGCCCGGCGGTCTGCCCGACCACCCTGGCGCGCGCCGCCCAGGCCAAGAAGCTGATGGGCCGCGACGGTGAAATCATGCAGGTGGTGTTCATCACCCTGGACCCCGAGCGCGACACCCCCGAGATACTCGACAAATACGTCAAGGCCTTCGACCCCAGTTTCGAAGCCCTCTACGGCACCCCGGAAGAAATCGCCGTGGCCGCCAAGGAGTTCGGGATCTTTTATGAAAAGATTCCCGCCGGCGACACCTACACCCTGTCCCACACCGCCACCAGCTTCGTGTTCGATACCCGTGGCAACCTGCGCCTTGGCTTGCAGGCACCCCTTACCGCTAAAGAGTGCGCAGAAGACCTGCTCACCGTCATGGAGGTCTGCTAATGACTGCTGTTCAACACTTCAAGCGTCTCACCCTCGGCCTCACCCTGCTGGGTCTCGCCGCCCACGCCAGCGCCCAGGTGCAAGTGAGCGACGCCTGGGTGCGTGCCACCGTGCCGGGCCAGCCTTCCAGCGGCGCGTTCATGACCATCACCGCCGACAGCGACAGCCAATTGCTGCGCGTGGCATCACCGGTGGCCAAGGACGTGCAGATCCATGAAATGAGCATGCAGGACGACGTGATGCGCATGGGCCCGGTGGACTCGGTAGCCCTGCCCGCAGGCAAAGCCGTCAAGCTCGATCCGAATGGCTACCACGTGATGCTGATGGGCCTGACCGGCCAGATCAAGGAAGGCGACCAGGTGCCGCTGACCCTTGTGGTGAAAGACGCCAAGGGCGCTGAGCAGACCATTGAAGTGAAGGCGCCAGCGCGTGGTTTGGATGGGATGGATCATAGCCAAATGGACCATAGCAAGATGCATTGAAGCCCAGGTCGGTCAGAAATGTGGGAGGGGGCTTGCCCCCGATGGCGATATATCAGCCACCTATACGGTGACTGGCACCCTGCTATCGGGGGCAAGCCCCCTCCCACATTTGGTTCAAGACTGACTCATGAGCCGCAGGCGCTTCACCATCGGCACACACGCCAACACCAACCCCGACGGCGAGCGATACACCGCCTGCTCATCCCCGACATACCCGCATGCCTTGTAGAAACTCACCGCATTGAGCGTCGCATCCAACACCACTTCTTCAACAGCGATGTGACGCGCGACCGTCTCCAAGTGATCGAGCATTGCCTTGCCATACCCTCGTCCAGTGAATGCGGGGCGTACAAACAAGGCGCCGACTTCATGGTTGGCAAGATCGAGCATGCCGGTGGCGACTGGCTCGCCGTTCACACAGCCCAGGTAGAAGTGCTTTTCCATCAGCACGCTGTAACCATCGCTCGCACTGCCACGCGTCCATAGCGCCATTTGCTCTGCGGTGTAGGCGCCGATGCATTGGCCGAGAATGGCCTCACGACGAATCTCGAACGCGCTGTCGGCATCATCTGGCGTAGCTCGTTTTATCTGCAACACAGCTCTCTCCTTCCATGACCTCAATGTGCCATTAGCCCATGTGTGCTAATCGACCCGCCCCTCCACCGGCGCTATATTCCCCGGCACTTCCAACGCTCAGCCAACACCGCGCCTTCAATGCGCGAGGGGTCGTTGCGCGCTGGAAAAACCAAAACAATCCCAAGGAAGAAGCATTATGAAACCCTCATCCCCTGTAACGCGCCTTGCTCTGCTCGGCGCCTTGATCATCGTTGTCGCCGGATGCAGCAATATCAAACCCACCGAGGACCATCTCAAGAAGCTCTCAGAGACCAACCTGGGCGAACCGGTCAAACGTGTCTCCAATGTACGCAGCGACTCCATGAGCACCTACTACGTGGCCAACACTGCGTCCGGCGAGTACAACTGCTCAGTGCCTAGCGGTGCAAGCGGCGGCTTGTTTGCGATTGCCAGCTTTGGCCTGATGAAACCCGCAGCCTATTGCATGCCCAAGGGTGCGCGAGGCAATGGGTTGACGCCATTCATGCAATAGTTTTTCCCTGACTGAGCTCACGCAGGGCGCCGCGCAGTTCCGCAGGGCGCACCGGTTTGGACAAAATGGCGATCTGACGGTCGTGCAACGCCGCCTGGATTTTCTCCACGTCGTGCCCGGTGAGGATCAGCGCCGGCACCGCCCAGCCGCGTTGCCGGCGCAGGTGGTCGATGCATTCGATGCCGGTGGCGTGGTTGCCCAGGTCATAGTCGGCGACGATGATGTCGCAGTCGCTGACCAAGCCCTGTCCCGTGGACTCGGCCTGCACCTCGCAACCCCAGCGTTCGAGCAGGGCCTGGGTGGCCAGCAGCACGTTATGGTCATCTTCCACCAGGCACACTTTCAAACCGCTGAGCAGGCCAGCCTGGCGTGCGTCGTCACGCAATGCCGGTTGAGCCGGCGCAGTGGCCAGGGCCAGGCCATGCAGACTTACCGACGTGCCACGGCCCACCCGCGAACGCAGGCTCACCTGCAGCCCCATCAACTGCCCCAGGCGCTTGACGATGGACAGCCCCAGGCCAACGCCCTCGACGTCCTTGTCGCGCAGTTGCCGCACGCGATAGAACTCTTCGAAGACCTTGGCCAGATGCTCCCCCGCAATCCCCCGCCCCTGGTCATGCACCTCCACCACCAGGCGGTTATCACGAATACGCGCACCGATCAGCACTGGCCGTTGCGCGCCATACTTGAAGCAATTGGAGAGCAGGTTTTGCACCATGGTCGCCAGCATCCCCGGATCCACCAGCACCCAGTGGGCGCAAGGTCGCAAGCGCAACTCCACGCCCGCCCAGCGTGCGGCTTCGGCGTTCTGGCGTACCAGGTCGGCGAGAAAATCGCCCAAGTGGATCACTTGGTGTTTGGGCAGCAGACGCCCGTTGTCCAGGGTGTAGAGGTCGAGAATGGAACGGAACAACTGCGAGACATTGAGCAGCGAGCGATCGATATTGTCCACCAGACGCCGCTCGTCATCGCCCAGGCGGGCTTCGCGCAGGCAGGCGGTGAACAGACCGATGGAGTGGATCGGCTGGCGCAGGTCATGACTGGCCTGGGCGAGAAAGCGGGATTTTTCCAGGTTGGCGGCGATGGCTTGCTCGGAGGCCTTGCGCGTGCGCTCCAGCAGGATATGCGCGTATACCGGAATCACCGTGCTGGTGATCATCAGCATCAGCACCATGAAGGGCTGTGCCTGCCACCACGGCGTGAGCTGGTATACGATCAACAGCGCCAGCAACGCCAGCCCCGTGGCAATCGCCAGGTAGCGCGATCCGTAGCGCATGCCGTTGCCGAGGTTGACCCACACCATCACAGCATACAGCGGCAACGCCGCCTCACCGCCCACCACCAGGCCGAACGAAGTGCCGGTGTAGTCGTGGAGCATGCCGAAAATCCGTCGCGCCGGGTAATGCCCGGGCCAACGCGCGATCACCTGGCGCAAGGCAATGGACGCCAGCAGAAACAGGAAGATATACAGGATCACCGGCAGGAAGGTGTCCAGCGAATGCCCAGGCAAAAAACCCAGCACGCTTATATACACAATGGCGATAGTTGCCACCACAATGCGCAGGTTAGCCTGGTCGAGTTCGGAGTTGGTCTCGAGACCCATGGGTTACGTCCTTGTTGTCATAACCCTGGCCCTTTGTACGAGCGAGGCGGGCATTGGGCCCGATAATAAAACAGCATGCCTGCACACAGCCATGCCCAGCAAGGAGCTCACCATGACCGGCCGGATTATCATCGCCGACGACCATCCGATGTTTCGCGAGGCCATGGCGCGCACTGTGCAACGCCTGCTGCCCGAGGCCCGGGTACAGGAAGCCGGTGACCTGGATGCGGTGCATGGGTTGCTGCTCGACCCAAGCGACATCGATACCCTGATCCTCGACCTGCGCTTTCCCGGCCTGACCTGCATCAGCCAGCTCGCCGACCTGCGCCGGCAACTGCGGCGTACCACATTAATCGTTGTATCGATGGTGGATGATCCGGCACTGATCGAACAGGTCATGACCCTGGGCGTCGACGGCTTTATCGGCAAGAACATCGCCCCCGACGAGATCGGCCAGGCCCTGCTGGCGATCCGCGACGGTGAAGTGCTGGTCAAGTTCGCTCCCTCCGGCCTGCTGCCGCTGGACACCCATACGCTCACACCCCGCCAGCAGGACGTGCTGCGCCTGATTGCCCAAGGCAAGACCAACAAGGAAATCGCCAAGGCCCTGGATATTTCGCCGTTTACCGTGCGCATTCATGTGTCGTCGTTGCTGCGCAGCTTGAAGGTCACAACGCGGGCAGCGGCGGCGGTGAAATACTCCGGGGAGTTCTAGGCGTCTGCGTGACGCATGCCTCAACGTGAGTTGCGATTGATGCAGATCAATATCCGGACGGGTGCGGGACTTTGTATTTATAGAATGCTTGGGTGGACCGTCAATGGAGCAAATACCAGTGGCACATTAATGCCGGATGAAATCAGAAAAACAACTGCATATCATACCGAGTCACCCGCTAAATCCTTGAAATTAAATTGACCACAGCAAACATACACAATCAGAGCAACTAACAGGCAGCACATACTAAGCACCAGTACCTCCATGAGTATTTCCGGAGGGCTTTCAATACCTACAAATGTCAAGTAGAGAGAATAAGAAGCATAAATAATTATCACAATTACCTGTATCGCACTCAGAGCAGTGGCACGATTATTTTCCGGAAGCATCACAAGAACGGTTGACTGGATGATATTTTGACCCAGCGTAAGAAATGCACGAAAAAAAAGAACAAAAACAATTAAAGAAAGCAATTGATATTCATAATAACAGCCAAGCCATGCCAAAAAAGACAGCGACGCCACGCTAAAATAGGAAATGAAAAGCAACGCTATGTCAGCGAATTTTCTCGTCAAGAACGGGACGAGCCAGCCCTTTACCAAATGCGCCAAATCAAAAGAGGCCAGCATCAGAAAAATTATTGCGCCGCCTTTGACATCAACCGCCCTAATATCGACCTCGCGCAATTGTGAAATCATAAGATAGGTGTGTACGTGAATCATTAGCAGTGTTGAAAAAACCATCAATAATGAAAACCCATAAAAATAGATACGCTTATCAAGTGCTCCGCTAATAAGCCATGACTTAAGATGCTTTAACTCTGCAATGTAAGACGCGCATGCCACCCTGACTCTATTCTTTTGAAGAACGTATCCCTGATCCGGCACCAAGCTCTGAAAATACATAGCAAAACCGACAAATGCTACGGCTGGCAAAAACAATATATATTCTTCTCCCTCCCAATACCTGGCCCAGAAAAACAGAATCGCCATTACGACCACTGGAAAAAAAGATGCAAAATATGCGCCATGACCTTGAGAAAGAGAAAGTGTCCTAATTTTGAAACTCGTGCGTTCTACGGCAGGTATGGAAAGAGCTTCCCTATCAATTAAATCTTGTAATAAAGCTTGAAATGACCCGGAAGAAAGCGCCCCACCCAACGCGGAAAGCACACTACTTATGACCACCATTATTAAACTGAAATCATCACTTGATGCCACGACAGCCACGACGATAAAAACGCAAGCCATAGAATAAAATATGCACGCATACACCATGGATCGCGCGTGCCCTATGATGTCAGCCACCACACCACTTGGAACTTCCAGTATGCAGGATACATAAAACGCAATCGTGACTCTAAGAGAAACGGCATAAGCGGGCAACCCTCCAAAAACGCCTATAATCAAATGAGCCATTTGAGCGGCGGCAGACTCATTCCCCTTGGAAATATTCTGCAGGTATCCCACCGTACGTGTTAAATCACTCATGCAGCCCCCTTTTTTTATATAAACCCCATATATAATCACACGCTAATAAAGCATCCAGCTTTTTTGGGTGGCAACTCGCGTCATGACTCATATCCAAAAAAACTTCAGCGAGCTCCCCTTTCCCATGCGCGATAGAAAATTCTGACGCTACACTTTTCCTGTTCCGGTCATACCAGGGCGTTCGCCTGAGAAAGCTTAAAAATTTCCGGTGATTGACCGATGACAGCGATTGCGAGCGTTGAAGAATGCGTCCTATGTAGTCTGCGTGAACATAGGATATCGTTATCTCTTTACTCGGCACACCCGCATAGACGACTGAAACATCCGCATCAGACTTATAGTAACCCAGTTGATACCCCATGTAGACATGTCCAACGCCTACCATGCCTGCGCTATTACAGTCGGCGGCCCTCAGTGCGCCCATGCTGGACGACCCAAGCAAAAGCCAGCCTTTTTGTAGTACGCGAAGACACTCAACCGGACTAACACTCAACGTACTTCCAAATACACCATCTGTAATTAGAACACAGCCGGAGCGCCGTTTATCACCTGCCAACGCCTCAAGGTCTCCGCGCCGTATAGGGGGTCTAAAATCGAAATATTTTCCATATTTTTCCATTGCAAGCTCAAGCGATGGACCGCCGAATACAATGGGCTTATACCTTGGTGAAATCAGCATGTGTTTTTCTTCCAGGATTAACCAGAAAGTCATTTAAGTCCGGCACGACAATTTTTACAACTTTCAGTGGTAGCGTGTCATGACTAAGATCACACATGACGCACGGGCCCTTGATTATGTCCTGTAGCGAATTCAAGATTCTTTTCAGGGCCCACTCGCTACTTACCGGTTTCGATGGCTGCCGGGGAAATTTATCTAATCCATTTTGGGTAATTAATAGGTCTCTGATTTTGTAAAAATTATTAGTTTTTGAATACACTTGTTTTTCATACTTGGGGGCGGAACGGACAAGATCTTCACGACCTCCTGACAGGCCGGTCACCAGACCTTGTATACACTCCAACAACGCACCATTTAACGCGTCTTCTTCTGAAAGCGCAGTGCTTGTCCCCGCAATCATGAATTTAGGCGCTAAACCCAACGTGTCTAATACCGCCACATAATAAGTGGGAAAAATAGCCGTAACTCTGAAAATGAGCAGTTCATAACCTTTCGAGCGAAGGTCGTTTAACAAGGCACTGGACTTGACATCATCAACGCTACAAGGGTCAATGACAGCCCCCATGTTCGCGGATCGCACATGACGATAAAAAAGAGACGTTACATGACGTTCATAAACCTCCAGCATGGCAAATAGACTGGCTTCGACGATATCTCCGCCCGCCGCTAGGCCCGATGTGTTCGGCCGTATATAGGGAGGATCGGAGCCACACCGTTTATAAGGAAAAGCCACCTCCAGCGCGGGAACCCATGCAGGTAGATTGCTGTATAAATCCACCCCTCGGATCCATCTGGAGGGGTAGAAATCCTGTCCATATCCAAATTCCAGGCCCAACGTATCGCCTTCCGGGCTTAAATTGCCTGTACCCGAAAATAGTGAACGCTGGTCAATGTTTGCCGCACAATACCTTTCGAGTGCTTCTACGATTGCACCTGCGATAGCTTGACTGAGCGTAAACCCTTTGCCTTGTGTTGAAGAAACTTGCTCAAATTTAATACCCGGTCTTACGGCCGAGACGATTGAGACCCCAATATCTACGTAACTGTTTGTCTCAGTTATACGAGAAATACCCAATAAGCCGGTAAGCGGCATTACTTTTGCCACCACTTCCTTCGCGCCAAGCAAGCGAGAGGGTATCAAGCCTACGTTCGAATCCTCCATGATGTGCTACCTTCCAGACGCATTTAGATATTTAAGCCTTACGAATCTGCTCAATTTTTCCAACACCTCAGGCTCCAAAGCTGATACGTCGCCGCCGCTAAGCGAAGCAATATTTCTCTCTCCGTCTATGCTTTCGAGTATCCTGTATAGAGAATTTGGTATTCCAACAGTTTTACCCTGGTGACCGACTATCATCTTTCTTTTGAGGGAGGTCGAAGTCCGCTCCGAAATAATTTTTGTCCCAGGTGATAAATTTAGAACATCCTCTCCTGTCAGCGTTTCAACACTATTTTTTAATTCCAATAAATAGTCACCCATGACAACACCAGAAAGATGGGTACTTAAAAGCATTTCAATTGCCTGGCAAGGAGTTTCAACTATCGGCTGCCCTCTCACGTTGAACGAGGTATTGAGTAAAATAGGGAACTCAGCAACGTTCATGAAGCTTATCAATAAGCGGTGTAAAGACGCGTTGTCGCTTTTATCTACTGTTTGTACTCTGGCGGTGCCATCCACATGCGTAATGGCTGATAGTTGATCTCGGTAGGCGTGTCGAACATGAATGACTTCCAACATATATGGATAATCGCCCTCTTCCTCAAAATACTGGCCCACATGCTCCTTCGCAATCATGGGCGCAAAAGGACGGAAATCTTCCCTGAATTTTACCCAGCGATTTATAAAAGCCCACGTCTTCAAATGCCTTGGATCAGCCAAAATTGAACGCGCGCCCAGTGCCCTGGGGCCAAACTCACTACCTTTTTCCAAGGAAAAAAAACCAAGCACGTCCCCGCCCGCCAACTTTCTGGCGATTTCATCCGTGTGTATAGGTCTGTATTTTATTAGATTTGAATACCTATTCAATGCCCTGCTGACATCTCCTCGGCCGTACAGGTATCCGAGATGGTCATTGTCAAATGCATCATTAATTATCTTTCCTGTGATATGAAAGTGAGCCGATACAGCAGCACCTATTGAGACTCCCGCATCATGCTGAGCTGGAAAGAAATAAAAATCTTGAGCTGGAAATTGTTTTCTTATTTTATGGTTGGCAACAGAATTTAGTGCGATGCCGCCAGTGAATACGATTGGAGCATCGCCCTTAACATATAAGGAAAAACGACTTTGAAGTGACCACTCCAAACCCTTTTGAACCAAAGCGGCCAAGTCAGCACATTCCCTATAAGCATCAGGGTCAATTACTTTTGAATGGTTCAGTTTCCACTGATAATCGAAGTTATATATACCCTGTTCATTTTTTGACACCAAATTGCCATGAACCTCCGGATTACCATAAGGCGCCAACCCCATTAGTTTTCCAGACGCTTGCCAGGACCCAAATATATATTGACTGACGGCAGCGTACGTTTCCCCCATACTCCTGCTACCGCTGCGTGTATTAAACGACGGTGAACACTCTCTGTGCGTAATTTTATATCCTGTCGGGGAAAACTCGTACACGGAAAAGGTGTGAAGCATCGGGCGGATGTTATCTACGCCCAGCCCCCTGTGAAGATACGCTGCCATCGCCGGACCGTTCATAATCAGGTCATGTTCACCCACAGTCACTCCGCCAGAGCCATCGGCGACTACGACTGTCGGGTATGAAAACCTGGATCCAGATAGCGCAGCAAATGCATGGCAAAGGTGATGGCTGGTGTAAATGGCATTTGCACCGAGTGGATCGAAAGCATTCAATCCCTTGGAAACAGGCTGGCCCAAGCCCACATATTCGGGTGTTAATGATTGTATGTTATACGCAAAATAATCTACGTCTTCCAATGTCAATCCATTAGCACTTAAACAATAGTCTATCGCATCATCACCTTGAAGAAACACCGCACCATCACGTTTAACTCTCGAGAGCCGCTCCAATTGTACCGCCGTCGCTATTTTTTCATTTATCATGACGCAAGCTGATGCATCATGACTTGCGGAAAGCCCAACAATGACCAAATCATCTGGCGCTTTTACCAAATGGCTGGTTTCGCTTTTGAGCACAGCGGTGCCGCCACTTGCGACTATACTTACAGTATCACACACGCCCTCAAGCGTGATTTCAATTTTAATTTCCTGGCCTTCCAAGCTGCCATCAATGAACACATTCGTAGCGTTATTTTCTGTTTTAGAATATCCACCGTTCAACGTCGCCGATATCGCTATGTCACGAGGGGCCCAACCATGATGTGTATTAGAATGCTGTGCAACTACCGCCAAGCGCCCATCGCGCCCCTTCCCTTTGACGAAAATCAAATCAAGCACTCTTCGTTTTGTAGTTTTTTTAGGAACCTCGATAACACTTAGCGAATCATGAAGCAAACGTTCGCTATCGATCAGATAACTTCCGTGATACTTTCTCGAGATTAAGATCAACGCCGCAAACAGCGAATTCACTGCATCATCCCGATTGTTCAGGTTCTGAAAAGCAACCGCCGCCAGGGCGGCTACATAGCCCACTGCAGCCGACGTGCCTCGAAACACTTGGGGATGGCCATTTTTGTCATTAGTCTCGAAAGGCTCATCACGTACGAGAAAGGTTGGTTTTAGCTCCCCGTTAGCCGCCTCTCCAATAATTTGATTATCGCTTGTGATCAAACCAACAGAATGAACGCCGACGACCGTCGCAGGAAAGCGCATGTGTCCCTGGGTATGCCCAGGCGAACAAATTATTAAACTCCGAAGTTTCTCATCGCGGCTATACGTTCTAATTTGCTTATGAAATTTTTCCAATTTAGCACTTTCAGGCGCTGAGTAGGCATGTGCCTCGATGGTAACTTGGCCATACTCACTTACGAGCCGTTCTTTTATTTTGTCATAGCCTGATCGCATACAATCGGTGTAACTCACCGACAAAACGTTCGCCACAAGGGACAGCGTTATTTTGGAGTCACGGAGTTTGACATTGGCAACTTTTACCGAGTGGTCGGCGCTCGTGGCCGATGCGTTTACAGGTGAAACCACGCCCGCGACACCATCATCATAGATTGCAACCAAACACTTTGCGTCATATTCAAGACATCCGCTATCTTCACTCATCGTTGATATCCCTTCAAATGTATAACTGCACGTCAGTTAAATACCCTTAACAAACCCCACTTTTTCACATATCGCGTTAAGTGCTCCGATTTCCACGGACAGCAACTCCAGGGGCAGGCCAATACCGATCTCATAAGTAATCGCTTTTAAATTGCAGCACAAGGGAATGGCGAACTCCATAAGCTCCAGGACAGCCGGAACAATATGTTCACTGTGTGTATCTCTGTATCTCCATTTATGTTCCGGATGTACAGAACCACCAGCCACGTGGAATTCCTTGACGGCATTCAACGGAAAACTCATCAATGCTTCTTTCAATGAAATATCATAATAAATCGCATAAGAAAACACGTGACTGATATCCAAGACTATATTGCACTCGCATGCGTCTACTATTTTTGTAAAAAAGACGCCCAAGCCAATGTCACCGACTACAAAACTGCAGGATGGGACTTCTGGCAGAAACTCAAGCGCTGATTCTGCTTGTAGAACCTTAATTTCCTGGATGGTACGTTCTAGTGTGGCAGCGCATAAAACCGGTGGTGCGAAATAAGGTATGCTGTAAGGGCCAATGTTCCATATACCCAAGTCTTCCAGGCACCACTTGGCCTCGAGAATGCTTGAAATGTTTGATTGAACGGCCAATTGCCGTCGGTTCACACCCTCTATTCCTCCAGGCGCCACGCCGGTAAAATGATGTATCAAGGGAGTACCGTTTGACATCTTTTTAAATCGTTTGGCTTCTTCTGAATTAGTGATGGCTACGATCGAGTAATGGGACAACGAACTTTCGCAGGCTGAAATCAAGTTCTCAAAAGAAACGCCGTAGCTTCCCAAGTGCTGAAAATCCAAGCCCAGGCCGACATTGCTCATTTAAGCCCCCCCATCATTTTTATCCGTATAGAGTTCGCATCCTTGGTGAGCTCAAAAAACCCGCCATCAGGCGTGGGTGAAAAGTCATCTATGCTGGTTGCGGTTTGCAACTGTTTTATATTTTTTATGTAATGTGCGGCCAACACCTCGACGGTGTTTTGCATCTTTTGTTGATGGCCAACCCAAGGAGACGTCGTAACATTTCCAATCGACATGCCGGAGACGGTGCCTTCTATCTCGGCCAGCATTCTCAATCTGGGCTCGTGGCTATGATTGTTGCAGTAGAACAAACAAAAATCCTCAAGCAACGTCCGGCCCTGGTGTTTCCAGAAGTCATCAGAACCGCAATAGGATTCCACCGCTTCTAATAACGAAACTTTATCTATGAAGCGATTCAGAAATTTCATATCTGCATGAAGTGTCGTTCGCAAATTTCTGATTCTGGCTTTATATTCGACTTCCAACCTTGCGTGATCAAGGTGAGCGAGAAGATAATTCGCCTCTTCTGAGGCATCCAGAACCGCTGTATTTCCGGAATACAGAAGCCTGACATATTGCGCCTGCAGTCTTTTTGTATCCACTTTAGCCTCCTGCGATGGCTATGGTTATCTCAACGACGTCCCCGTCGTTCAGTTGCTCAGCGCACTCAAAATATAATTTATTATTTATAAACACACTTGCAAATGGCTTCAGCGTGGTTTTTCCAGCTCTTTCCATATACAGATTTTCGTAAGTGTCGCGATCAATTCTTTTTAGTTGCGCGGGTATATCCTGATAGTGTTCTGCGTTCATTTCCAGTTCAGGTTCAGATGAGACAGTATCAGGCAACCTCAGTGTGATATGGACCATTCACCCTCCTATAACTAAATGTAATATTCAAAATGCTGGGTTAAGCGGCCGTCAATTTTTGATGAGCCAAATAGGCCTGTAGACGCATGAAAACACCTGGACATCAATATGATCGCCCTGTTGAATTGCATAGGGAGTTCTCCGATCTGCTGCCAGTTGTCCCAATCACGCATGTAGGATTTCAGATAAGCCGTGAACGCTTCATCGCCGGGTACGGCATTTGACCTGATCGATATCATCTGAACCCACTTGGTCGTCATCGCCAACTCCCCGCTGCCTTTACACTTATACAGCCCTATTCCGCCGGACAAGTCTTGATTACGAGAAAGGTAGATAACCGCCGAGTATCTTTGTTGGTCTTGATGGACCCCGTCAGGTCGGGTTTCATTATCTGCACTGTTCGCAAGCCGGAATTTTCCTTGTAGAAAATTTTTACCGGGGATTGGCTTTTCTTCGTTTTTACTCTGCACACATGAGAAGACCCGCTGTTTGACTGGCGCCCAATCAACGGTATCACTATAAGCCTCGCCACCAGGATAATTAGCACCCAGCTTAGGGGAATAATCCAACGAAAGTGCTAGATTCCTGATAGTTAAGGGGTCAGGATAGAAATTATCGAGTATTTCTACAAAAGTGTTTGACATTGCGGTGCCTCACTCTTCTTACTCAACTGACAAGGACAGTCTGGACGGGCTGCGATTTCCACCGACGTTAAAGACATGCTCGTACCGCTATATCTCAACAAGGCGTGATGTCGGCCGGCGCCTGGCGACAGAATTAACTTAATTGCCTCGGCTGCCTGGAGTACGCCTATAACGCCCGGAGTTACACCTAATACGCCGGCGTCAGTACAGCTCGGAGATAGGGCTTTGGGAGGAGGTTCAGGATAAACACAGCGGTAACACGGCCCACCTGGCAAATTAAAGACTCCAACCGTGCCTTGAAAGCGATGCACCGCGCCATGCACTATAGGGATATTTACTTTAACTGCGGCATCACTTAATGCATACCGAACTGCAAAATTGTCAGTGCAGTCTATAATTAGATCATAAGAAGCAATTATGTCGGCGGCGTTATTTTCGGTGACGGCGTCTATATAGAGATTAGTCTTAACATGAGTATTCAGATTTTTGATTTTTCGTTCTGCCGCAATGGCCTTACGTGTGCCGACATCATATTGATCGTATAATATCTGTCGGTGAAGATTGCTCTGATCGACAATGTCGTGGTCTGCAATGCCTACCGTCCCAACCCCTGCAGCGACTAAGTAATATAAGCAAGGCGACCCAAGCCCCCCCGCTCCGACGACTAATACCTTTGCAGCCGCCAGATTTTCCTGACCTCGAATTCCGACTTCGGGCAGCATCATTTGCCGAGCGTATCGGGTGAAATCGCATTTATTTAAACTCGAAGGCTGTTCAATCGGTAGCCCAAGGGCCTTCCAGTTATTTATACCGCCGCGCAGCGAAGATACATCTTTATAGCCCAAACTCATCAGCGCGTTAACAGCATATACTGAGCGCTTCCCTGACTCGCAGTATAAAACTATAATATCTTCCACATCGCGCACATGATCTTCCAGCCAGGATTCCAGGGCTCCACGCTTAACGTGTTTAGCGCCCGGTATCATGCCATGAATAACTTCTTCGTCCTCACGTATATCAATGACATTGCTATCAGGCGCCAGCAGGGCCAACACAGTAGATGCATCAACTTCCTTGACTCGACGTTCTAGCCTTTTCTTTATTTCCTGCGCACGCATAACGTCCATGTAAGACCTCACGTGAAATCTAGTCTGAAATATAGCTTGTCAATATATGATCTTTCCAAGTGCCATTTAGCTTAAGGTACTTTCTCGCATAGCCCTCTCGCTCAAAACCCAATGACTTGAGTAATCTACCGCTTCGTTGGTTAGACGGCTCATAATTTGCCATGATCCGATTCAACCCGAACGTTGATAGTGTCTGACTGATGGTGTGTAACAATGCCTCTCGCATCAGTCCTTTGCCCTGATAGTCTCTATCGATGCTATAACCCAGATAGCAGGCCTGAAAGGGCCCCTTAATGATCTGATCGTAATGGATACTGCCAATGACAGCGTCGCCATCCAACATCATAAAGCGCAACTCTCTGTCAGCGTCCAATGACAACTTATAATTCAGCATTTGTTTTTGCCAGAACGCTTCAGTATAAAACTCGCCGCCACGCAGCGGCATGGAGGGTGCAAGATGAACTTTGTTGCGAGTGTAATACTCGACTATTGATGCCGGGCGTACTTCTAATTGATCGACGAGTGTAAGCTTCTCAAAAATTTCATGTGTGCTTTTCATACTTCATCCTTGTACCCAAAGCTAGGGCGCCCTAGCTTTGGGATTAAGCAAAAGCTATATTACTCTTGCCATTCTTTGTTTGACGTTGGAGCTGAGATAGCGAACACCAGTTCATCGTCAACTTCTGCGTGAAGATCTACTTCGACCAACTGTTCATCCAGTTCAAGTTGAGTTGCTTGTTGACTGTCCATAGTTAACTCCTTGAGTGTGTATGTGCCGAAATGGCATGGAAAGTAATAGACCCTACCGCTATGAGTGTCAAATGCTGTTGATCAAGGGCACGTCTTGTCTTCCGGTACGAGTTTTGTTGTTTCAGACGATGGGAGAGAGCACACTTTTCGAGATGGCAAATTGCTTTCTTCACCGACAACTCTTAGAAAAAACTGCATAAGCTCAAGGAGTTGCAAGGACTGTAATTTAAGCGCTTTTTGTTAGCGAATCCATTTGATAAGCCGGGCCACCAGCTCTTCAACTCTGCTGATATCCATATCATCTTTAAAATTTAGATAGTATTTGCAATCTATTTTTATTTGCGACTCGGTCTCACTTGACTCGAGTTTGGCGGTTAACGCATAAAATATACCGGCTTATGCTCATCGACTTCTTCTCGCTGTCACGCTGCATTTACGAGCAAGCTCTATCCCATTGTGGCGTCCACGTCTCTGCATCCGATATTTATGCTCACTCCCAAGCTTAATAATATTTTATTAAACCCCACCCTCCCCCTAGCCTTGAAGTCACGCCCAGGCTGAATCCAACTGCATTACGCAAGGACAGACACATGACCCAAGCAATAACAAAAACAGACACCCTGGTGGTGGGCGCCGGCCAGGCCGGCGTGGCCATGAGCGAGCACTTGAGCAAGCACGGCGTGCCGCACCTGGTGCTGGAACGCAGCCGCATCGCCGAGCGCTGGCGCACCGGGCGCTGGGACTCGTTGGTCGCCAATGGGCCGGCCTGGCACGACCGCTTTCCCGGACTGGAATTCGATGATGTGGCGCCCGATGGCTTCGCGCCCAAAGAGCGCGTAGCGGATTACTTTGAAGCGTATGCACGCACGTTCAATGCGCCGATTCGCACGGGTGTGGAAGTCACTTCGGTGGTGCGCAACGAAGGTCGCCCAGGCTTTACCGTACACACCAGCGAAGGCGTGATCGAAGCCAACCGCGTGGTGGCCGCCACCGGGCCGTTCCAGAAGCCGGTGATCCCGGCCATCGCGCCGAAAGACACCGCGCTGCACCAGATTCATTCCGCCGATTATCGCAACCCTGCGCAATTGCCGGCAGGTGCCGTGCTGGTGGTGGGTGCCGGTTCTTCCGGGGTGCAGATCGCCGACGAATTGCAGCGCGCCGGTCGCCAGGTATACCTGTCGGTCGGCGCCCATGACCGCCCCCCTCGCGCTTATCGCAACCGGGATTTCTGCTGGTGGCTGGGGGTGCTGGGCGAATGGGACCAGGCGGCGATGAAACCTGGCCGTGAGCACGTGACCATCGCAGTCAGTGGCGCCCACGGCGGCAAGACCATCGATTTTCGTGAGCTGGCCCAGCAAGGCATGATCCTGGTCGGCCTCACTCACTCCTTCAGTGGCAACGTGGCAAGCTTCCAACCCAACCTGGTGGACAACCTGGCCCGTGGCGACGAGAACTACCTGGCCCTGCTGGATGCGGCGGATGCCTACATCGAGCGCAACGGCCTCGACCTGCCCCTGGAGCCCGACGCCCGCCGCGTATTCCCGGACGCCGACTGCATCAAGGATCCGATCCTGGAACTGGACCTGGCCCAGGCCGGCATCACCTCGATCATCTGGGCCACCGGCTTTGCCGTGGACTACAGCTGGCTCCAGGTGGATACGTTCGATGCGGCCGGCAAGCCCCGCCACCAGCGCGGCGTCTCCAGCGAGGCCGGGATTTATTTCCTGGGACTGCCCTGGCAATCACGCCGTGGCTCGTCGTTTATCTGGGGCGTGTGGCATGACGCCAAGTACGTGGCTGACCACATCGCCATTCAGCGTCAATACCTTGCGTACCGCGAAGCCGCCCCGGTGGCTCGCCCGTCCCCTGTCAACGCCTGATCCCCTTGCCGGAGTTTTTCACGATGCCTACTCACACCCGTATTCGCATGTTCAACACCCAGCAAACCTACCCCAACCAGAGCCTGGACAACGACCTGTGCCAGGCCGTGCGCGCCGGCAACACCGTGTATGTGCGCGGCCAGGTGGGCACCGATTTCGATGGCCAACTGGTGGGCCTTGGCGACCCGCGGGCCCAGGCCGAACAGGCCATGCGCAACGTCAAACAACTGCTGGAAGAAGCCGGCAGCGACCTCAGCCATATCGTCAAGACCACTACCTACCTGATCGACCCGCGCTACCGCGAACCGGTGTACCAGGAGGTCGGCAAGTGGCTCAAGGGCGTGTTTCCGATCTCCACCGGGCTGGTGGTCTCGGCCCTGGGCCAGCCGCAGTGGCTGATGGAAATCGATGTGATCGCGGTTATTCCCGAATAAGGAGCCATCCATGACCTTTTCAATCGTCGGCCGCTGCGCGGAAACCGGCCAGTTGGGCATCGCCATCAGCTCATCGAGCATCGCCGTCGGGGCCCGCTGCCCATGGCTGCGCCCCGGTGTGGGCGCGGTCGCCACCCAGAACATCACGTTGCCGGCCCTTGGACCGGACGTGCTCGATTTGCTCGAGCAAGGCCTCACGCCTGCCGATGCCATCGACAGCGCCTTGACGCGCAACGGCTACAGCCAATACCGGCAACTCACCGCGATCGATCACCTGGGCCGCAGCGTGCATTTCAGCGGCAGCGAAACCCTGGGTACCCACAACGCCGTGTCGGGCGAACAGTGCGTAGCGGCGGGCAATATGCTCGCTGACCGAGGGGTGATCGAAGCGATGGTCCAGGGCTTCGAACACGGCGAAGGCCAACTGGCGGACCGCTTACTGGCGGCCATGCATGCCGCGATCGCCGCCGGTGGCGAAGCCGGCCCGGTGCATTCGGCTGCGCTGGTGGTGGTGGGCGAGCTGACCTGGCCGATCATCAACTTGCGCGTGGACTGGGCCGATGACGCGCCCATTGGTGAACTGCAAAAGCTCTGGGACGCTTACCGCCCGCAAGTGCAGGACTACATCGATCGCGCCCTCGCCCCCGACCGCTCGCCTGGCTACGGCGTGGCCGGGGACGAGCGATGAGCCGCAGCCGCGAACTGCTGCAGACGCTGGTGGGGTTCGATACCACCAGCCGCGAATCCAACCTGCAGTTGATCGAATTCGTGCGCGATTACCTGGCCGGCTTCGGCGTGGCCAGCGAGCTGATCTACAACGCGTCGCGCAGCAAGGCCAACCTGTTCGCCAGCGTCGGCCCGGTGGAACTGCCCGGCATTGTGCTGTCGGGGCACACCGATGTGGTGCCGGTGGATGGCCAGCCCTGGACGCTGCCAGCGTTTCAACTGACCGAACGTGACGGCAGACTGTATGGCCGTGGCACTGCCGACATGAAGGGCTATATCGCCTGCGTGCTGGCGCTGGTGCCGGAATTGGTCAAGGCGCCGTTGCGCCTGCCGGTGCACATCGCCCTGTCCTACGACGAAGAAGTCGGCTGCCTCGGTGTACGCTCGCTGCTCGGCGTGCTGGAGCAACGGCCGGTGAAACCGTTGCTGTGCATTATCGGCGAGCCGACCGAGCTCAAACCCGTGCTCGGCCACAAGGGCAAGCTGGCGATGCGCTGCGAGGTGCATGGCGAGGCGTGTCACTCGGCGTATGCACCGTCCGGCGTGAATGCGATTGAGCACGCCGCCGAGTTGATCGGTGAGCTGGGGCGCATCGGCCAACGCTTGCGCGCGCGCCAGGACCCGCGCTTCGATCCGCCATTCAGCACCGTGCAGACCGGAGTGATCAGCGGCGGCAAGGCCCTGAATATCGTGCCAGCCGATTGCCGGTTTGATTTTGAAGTCCGCGCCCTGCCTTCGACGGATCCAGGCGAAGTGGCCGAGGCATTGCAAGCCTACGCCATGCAAGAGGTACTGCCGCGCATGCAGGCCGTGAGCCGGCAGAGTTCGATCCGGTTCACCGAGTTGTCGGCCTACCCGGGTTTGGTCACCGATGAGCGCAGCCAGGCCGCCGAGCTGATTGCGGCGTTTTCCGGTTCCAGGGAGTTTGGCACCGTGGCGTTTGGCACCGAGGGCGGGCTGTTTGACGCAGTGGGCATCCCCACCGTGGTGTGCGGGCCGGGGAGCATGGACCAGGGGCACAAGCCGGATGAGTTTGTCAGCCTGGAACAGCTCAAGGGCTGCGATGCGATGTTGCAGCGGATGCTGGACTCGCTCCGCATCTAAATACACCAGCCATCCAATGTGGGAGGGGGCTTGCCCCCGATAGCGGTGTATCAGTCAACTTATCTGTAGCTGATCCACCGTAATCGGGGGCAAGCCCCCTCCCACATTGGACCTTGTGTTTTTATCCGAGTAATCGCGCCAGTTCTTCACGGCAGTAATCGACGAACAACTGCACCGGCTTGGTCAGCGGTGCGCGCTTGAGCCACACCGCCGACAATCCGGAGCCGGTCACGGTTTCCACCAACGGAATACACACCACCTGCTGCCCATCATAGGTGTACTCGCTGAACGGTTTGGTCACCAATATCGAAAAGCCGAACCCACGTCCCACCATCCCGCGCACCATTTCGATCGATGGCGAGCTGAACACGATATTCGGCGTTAACCCGCGCTCTTCAAAAATGCTCACGAAGTAGGTCCGGCTGGGCAGCACGTCCAGCAGGATCATCGGTTCCAATACCAGGTCCGCCAACGACACTTTGGCCTGCTGTGCAAAGCGATGGCCGGCCGGCAACAGCGCGTACGGCTGCTGCGGCGGCATCAGCGGCGTGGTCTCGATGGAGCCGCCCAGGTCGTGTTCGAACAGCATCGCCACATCGATGGTGCCTGCGGTCAACGCCTGCACCAGCTCCTGTTGCTCACCGTCGCGAATACGGATCTCCACCCCCGGCCAGCGCGCCTTGAAACCGGCAATCAGGCGCGGCAGGTACAGCGGCGCCACGGTTTCGAAGCAGCCGATATCGATCTGCCCGGCCACCACATCATTGTCCGCCAAGGCGTTCTGTTCGAACTCGTGGGCCACCCGCAACAGCTCCAGCGCCTTGCGATAGAACCGCGCGCCGCTGGGGGTCAGGGACACGCCCTGGGCGTGATGCCGGATAAACAGTTGCACACCAAAACTGTCTTCCAACTGCTTGATCGCCGTGGACACCGACGGCTGGGCGATATACAGCTTGCGCGACGCCTCGGCGACGCTGCCGCATTCGGCCGTGGTGACGAAATATCTGAGTTGGCGCAGGTTGTAGGCAGCCATCAGGCCTCCGGAAAACAGGGTGTTTTGCCCCAGACTAGTGCAGGAAGAACCGGCTTTTTTTAACGAATGAAGCCCATGCAACATACCGGAGCAAAAATCACCGCGAGATACTTTTTTTAAGGTCTGTAGCAACAAACTTACTAATTTACCTCCCCATGTCCATTGCAGATGATCACTCCAACAACAAAGCGCCGCCGTTGCTGCGCACAGCGAAGTACGTCCACGTACTCACCTTGCCTTGGAGCTCGTCATGGTTACCACTGCAACATCCTCCGCCCCGCTTATCGAAAAACACACGATTGGATACGTGCCTCCGGAAGATCGCCATGGAAAGGTAAGAGACCTGTTCACCCTGTGGTTCGGCGGCAACATCGCGCCGTTGCCGATTGTCACCGGCGCCTTGGGCGTGCAGCTGTTCCACCTCAACCTGGTGTGGGGCATCGTCGCCATCCTCGTCGGCCACTTGGTCGGCGGTGTGTTGATGGCGTTGCACTCGGCCCAGGGCCCGCAGATGGGCATTCCGCAGATGATCCAGAGCCGCGCCCAGTTCGGCTCCCTTGGCGCGTTGTTGGTGGTGGTGATTGCCGGCGTGATGTACATCGGCTTCTTCGCCTCCAACATTGTGCTGGCCGGTAAGTCCCTGCACGGTGTAGTCGATGCGGTACCGGTGCCGGTCGGCATCGTGATCGGCGCCATCGGCTCGGGGATCATCGGCATCATCGGCTATCGCTTCATTCATGTGCTCAACCGTATCGGCACCTGGGTACTCGGCGCCGGCATCGTGCTGGGCTTCGGCTACATCTTTACCCATGTGCAGACCAGCGACTTTTTGACCCGCGGCAGCTTCAACATTTCCGGTTGGCTGGCCACCGTGTCCCTGGCCGCGTTGTGGCAGATCGCCTTTGCGCCGTACGTCTCGGACTACTCGCGCTACCTGCCCGCCGATGTACCCGTCGCCTCCACCTTCTGGACCACCTACCTGGGTTCGGCCCTGGGTTCGAGCCTGGCGTTCATCTTCGGCGCCGTCGCCGTGCTCGCCACGCCCGTCGGCATGGACACCATGGAAGCAGTCAAGCTCGCCACCGGTTCCATCGGCCCATTGATGCTGGTGCTGTTCCTGCTCAGCGTGATCAGCCACAACGCCCTCAACCTGTACGGCGCGGTGCTGTCGATCATCACCCTGGTGCAGACCTTCGCCTACCGCTGGATCCCCACGGCGAAAAGCCGCGCGGTGATCTCGATTGTGGTGCTGGTGGCCTGCGCAATTGCGGCAGTGTTTGCCTCCAAAGACTTCATCGGCCACTTCGTCGACATGGTGCTGGTGCTGCTCGTGGTGCTGGTGCCCTGGACCGCGATCAACCTGATCGACTTCTATGCGATCCACAAGGGCCAATACGACATCGCCTCGATCTTCCGCGTAGATGGCGGCATCTATGGCAAGTACAACCCCCAGGCGTTGCTGGCATATGCGGTGGGGATTGCGGTGCAGATTCCGTTCATGAACACGCCGCTGTACGTCGGGCCGATTTCCGAACACATCAACGGCGCGGACCTGTCGTGGGTGGTGGGGTTGGTGGTGACGTCGCCGTTGTACTTCTGGCTGGCGAGTCGGGACAGCGCGTATAAGCGCCGGATGGACGGCGGGAAGTTGTTGAGTGGGGTTTGATACAGAGTCTCAGTGGGTTTTCTGTTTTTGCAAGAACTGCAGCCGACCAACCTGGCATGCCCAACGCGGTCAAAACTGTGGGAGGGGGCTTGCCCCCGATGGCGGTGTGTCAGTCACTGTATGAATTGACTGAACCACTGCTATCGGGGGCAAGCCCCCTCCCACATTTGGGTTTCAGTGGCAGCTTCTACGTCGTTACCAACTCCCCGACGCCCCGCCGCCGCCACTGGAACCACCACCACCGGACGAGCTGCTGCTGGAACCGGACCCGCTGGAACTTGAACCCGAGCCACCGCCCGAGCCCGAGCCCGACCCTTCGCCAACCTTGCCGAAAAGAATCAACGCGACGAACGACGCGATAGGGAACGCCAGCAGCCAGCCGTCGCGGCCGTGATCGATCACCAGCCCGGCCACCCCATACACTACGACCGCCGCCACCAGTCGCACGACAAAACCGGTGCGGCTGGTTCGCCAGGTTTGCCGCATGATCAGCAGCAGCACCAGGTACAACCCCAGTACCACCAACACACACACTGGCCACAGCAGCCAATGGATAAAATTGACGTCCACGTACCGGTCCGCCACCACCAGAGCGGCGATATAGATCAACAGCCCGATCACACCGTAGAACAGCGCTCGCACCTGCCACAATGCGCCAAACAGGGCACCGCCGATCAACAAGGTCAGCGGCATGACAAACAGAAACATCGGCCACTCCCGCCCCCCGCCCAGCAATGTCAGCAACAGCGTCGCCGCCACCGCGGCGATCAAGGCTTTGCGCCAATGCAACTTGCCGCCAGCGAGCAGTACACCCAGCAGGCCACCCAGAACAAACGCCGCCAGCAGCGCAAAAAATTGCGGATTGATCCGGGGCGCGGCCACCTCGGGCAGGTCGCCGCCGTCCACCAGCACCGTCAGCGCGTCCACGCCCTGTTGAACACCGCCGGCAAAGTCGCCCTGGCGAAACGCCGGGGTGATGCGCTCTTCGATGATGCGATGGGCCAGCAGGTCGGTGACCGTGCCTTCCAACCCGTAGCCCACCTCGATGCGCAACGTGTGATCGTTCTTGGCCACCACCAGCAGGATGCCGTCGTCGACGTCCTTGCGCCCCAGCTTCCAGGCGCGGAACAGGTGGTTGGCATAGTCTTCGATACCGGTGTCACCGGTGCTGGGCACCAGCAATACGGCCACCTGCGCGCCTTTGCGCTGTTCAAGGTCGGCCAGTTGCTGCTTGAGGCGCTGGACGCTGTCGGAGTCGAGGGTGTTCGTCAGGTCAATGACCCGCTGGTCAAGCGCAACGCCGATGGGCGAGATGTCGGCCCTGGCGGTGATCGACAGACTGGCCAGTACCAGAACCAGCACGCTCAAGACCGATTGCCGTAGAATCGCCATCATGTATTGTTACCTGAAGTTTCTTCCTGAAGGCGCCGACTTTACCTTATCTGCGCGCAAACGCGTGACCCAGGGCCCGCGACTCTCTAAACTGCGGCTGCGCTGCATAGCAATAAGCCATCTACGAGAACGCCATGGACCTACGTCACCGCAACAACGTCAGTGTGATGGGCCAAGGCGCTTCGACCTTGGTGTTTTCCCATGGCTTTGGCTGCAACCAAGCGATGTGGAATGCCCTGGCGCCGCATTTTCGCGAACGCTTTCGCGTGGTTCTGTATGACCTGGTGGGCGCCGGGCTGTCGGACCTCAGCGCGTTCGATAAAGACAAATACGGCACGTTGGGCGGCTATGCCCGCGATCTCAACGAAATTATCGACGCCTACGCCCAAGGCCCGGTGATTCTGGTGGGGCACTCGGTCAGCGCAATGATCGGCACCCTCGCCGACCGCCTCGCCCCGGGGCGTGTTGCGGCGCAGGTGATGATTGGCCCATCGCCGTGCTATATCGACACCGACGGTTACGTCGGCGGCTTCAAGCGCGACGATATCGACGACCTGCTCGACACCCTCGACAGCAACTACCTTGGCTGGTCCAGCAGCATGGCCCCGGTGATCATGGGCGCCCCGGAGCAACCTGAACTCAGTGCCGAACTGACCGCGAGTTTCTGCCGCACCGAACCCGACATCGCCAGGCAATTTGCCCGGGTGACCTTTCTTTCGGACAACCGCCAGGATGTGATCGGCCTGACCACGCCCGTATTGATCCTGCAGTCGAGCGACGACTTGATCGCGCCCGTGGCCGTGGGCGAATACCTGCACAGCGTGCTGCCCAACAGCACCTATCACCTGGTGGACAACATCGGCCACTGCCCGCATATGAGTGCGCCCCAGGCGTGCGCGGCGGCGATGGATCAGTTCCTGGCGCCGTGGGCAGGCGTCAGTGCCGGCTGAGTCGCTGTTCGACAACGCCGCCTGTGCCCTGGCGGTGACCCGCCAAGACGGTACGATTGTGCACGCCAACCAGCGCTTGAGCGACTGGCTCGGCCTCAGCGCGGTACAACTGATCGGGCAACGCTTTCAAGACCTGTTGACCATGGGCGGGCGGATTTTCTACCAGACCCATCTGGCGCCGATGCTGCGTATGCATGGCAGCGTCAACGAGGTGAAGCTCGACATTCGCCATCGCGACGGGCACAAAGTCACGGTGCTGCTCAATGCCAGCCAGCGCCAGCAGGCCGACGGCGTGGTGTATGACCTGGCGCTGTTCGGCACCACCGACCGCGACAAGTACGAGCGCGAGCTGCTCAATGCGCGCAAGCTGGCCGAAGCGCTGCTTGAGGAAAAAACCGCCACCGAACGGGCGCTGCACCAAGCCCAGGTCGAATTGAGCGAGGCCTATGCCATTGCCCAGCAACGCGCGTTGTTCGCCGAACAAATGGTGGCGATCGTCAGCCACGACTTGAAGAACCCTCTGACCGCGATCCGCATGGCGTCGGACTTTCTTCGACGCGGCGAGCGCACGGCCAAGGAGCACCAGTTGCTCGGGCATATCGACCAGTCGTCCGAACGCGCCCAGCGCATGATCGCCGATCTGCTGGACTTCACCCAGGCCCGGGTCGGCCAGGGCATCACCATCAGGGCCCAGCCGCTGGATTTGCACAGTGTGATTCATCGCGCCGTGGACGAACTGCGGGTGGCCTTCCCCAAGGCCACGCTGGTGCATCAAGCCGAGGGCCGGGGCGATGCATGCCTGGATGCCGACCGTGTGCAGCAGGTGATCGGCAACCTCGTCGCCAATAGCGTGGCCTATGGCGACCTGCAACGGCCGATCACCATCACTTCACGCCTGGGTGCCAGGGGCGCCGAGGTCTCGGTGCACAACTACGGCGCGGCGATTCCCGAGGCGTTGCAGGCCGGGCTGTTCGAGCCCATGACCCGCGGCACCCACCAGGGCAGCGATGTGCGCAGCGTGGGCCTGGGCCTGTATATCGTGCGCGAACTGGCCAGGGTGCACGGCGGCGATGTGGCGGTGAACTCCTGCGCGACGCGCGGCACCACTTTCAGCGTGACGTTCCAGGCAGGTACGCCGCACCTTGCATGATCGGCTCGACGCTGCCCGTGAGTACCACCCCGCCCTGCCCGTCCCACTGCACTGTCAGGGTGCCGCCGTCGCATTCGACCTCTACCTTGTCATCGAGCAGCCCGCGTCGAACGCCATTGACCACCGCCGCGCAGCAACACGACCCGGAGCCCAAAGGCACGCCACCACCACGCTCCCAGATGCGCAGACGAATACGGTTGCGGTCGAGCACCTGCACAAAATGCACATTGGTCCTGGCCGGGAACAGCGGATGGCGTTCCAGGGCCGGGCCCACGGCTTCGACATCGACGGCGGCGATGTCGTCCACGAAAAACGTGCAGTGCGGATTGCCCATGCCGCAGGCGGCCGGCTCACCGTCGATAGGCAGCACGCGGGTGTCAATTGCCTTGGCCAGCGGCACGCCGGCCCATTCCAACGAAGGCGCGCCCATGTCTATCGAGACGCGCTGGCCACTGACGCGCACGCACGTCAGCAAACCTCGGTCGGTACGCAGCACGATGGCGTGGGTACCGGCCTCATGCATCAGGCGATCCGCCACACCCCGTGTCGCGCTGCCGCAGGTTTGCAGGGGCGTGCCGTCCGTGTTCCAGAACTGCACGCGGGCGGCGGCGTCTTCGCAGTCGAGGATCACGGCCAGCTGATTGAAACCGATACCGGTGGGTCGATCACCCAGGCGCCGGGCAATCTCGGGGGTAATGGGGTTATCCTGGCCACGGCGGTCGATGATGATGAAGTCGTCGCCGTGGGCGTGCATCTTCACGAAAGGTAAAGTCATGGGCAGTCCTGTGGTCAACTCGGCAGCCCTACTCTAACACCCCTGTAGGAGCGAGCTTGCTCGCGAAAAGCGCAAGGACAACAGGTTTTTACCTGGCGCTACGCGTTATCGTTGACGTTTTTCGCGAGCAAGCTCGCTCCTGCAGAAGGTTGGTGGACCATGCTTATCGTATTCAGCGGCCTGCCCGGTACCGGCAAAACCACGATTTCCAGGGAATTGGCACGCCGGATGGGCGCGGTATACCTGCGCATCGATGTGATCGAACACGCGCTGCGCGAGTCTGGCGTACTGGCGGGCGATGTGGGTGCCAGCGGCTATGGCGTGGCGAATGCGCTGGCATTGAGTAATTTGCGCGTGGGCCAGCGGGTAATCGCTGACTGTGTGAACCCGGTAAGGGAAAGCCGCGAGGCTTGGCGGGCCGTGGCGCTGGCGGGGGGCGTCGAACTGATCGATATTCAGGTGGTGTGTTCTGATCAGCAGGCGCATCGGCGCCGAGTGGAGAGCCGTGAGGGCGATATTCCAGGCCTGCTGCCGCCGACGTGGCCATCGGTGCTGGCGCACGAGTATGAAGCCTGGGACACGCCGCCATTCACGCTCGATACGGCAGCGTTGACGCCCGAACAGGCCGGCACCGCAGCCCATGCCTATCTGTCGAGTATGGGAGCTGTTGAGCGTTGGCGCAGCCCCCGCCCCCGATAGATATCAGCCGGGAAAATTGCCGCGCAGGGCCTCCAGGCCACCGCTGTACACGCCGGCAAACAGTTCCTCCACCGCCGCATCCGTAGTGCCCGCAGCCGGCGTGAACACCCCGGACCAGGTCACTTTCGCCGACGCGTCAGTCAAGGCTTCAACCTGCACGGTCGCCAGATAGGCACTCACCGGAAACGGCGACTGTTCAATGGTGTAGCTGTAGGTGCGCGCCACATTGTCGAAAGTCTGCAACCGCTCGACGATCTCACCGCCATCGGCGGTATGCAGGTGGCGCACGCGGCCGCCTTCGCCCGGCTCGCTCTTGGCGATAAAGGGCAGCCAGTCGGGCAGGCTGTTGAAGCCGCCGATCAGGTTCCAGACCTGGTCCGCGGACGCAGGGATTTCAATCACAGAAGAGGCTGTTGCCACGGTAAATACTCCAGAGCATTAAAAAAATTCAGATCGCCATGCTGTCGACCACACCACCGTCGACCCGCAACGCGGCACCGGTGGTGGCAGATGACAGCGGTGAAGCAATGTACGCCACCAGGTTGGCCACTTCATCCACATTCGCCGCACGCTGGATGATCGACGTCGGCCGTGCACTGCGCACGAACACGTCAGCTTCGTCCCGCGCGGTGCGCCCGGATTTTTGCGTGGCGTCCCTGAGCATGTGTTCCAGCCCGTCGGTAAAGGTCGGCCCCGGCAGGATCGCATTCACCGTTACACCGGTACCTGCCAGGCGCTTGGCCAGGCCGTGGGACACCGCCAGGTTGGCGCTTTTGGTCACGCCATAGTTGATCATGTCCGCCGGAGTCGCCACGCCGGATTCGGATGACACGAAGATCACCCGCCCCCAGCCCTGCTCGACCATGCCCGGCACATAATGCCGCGCCAAGCGCACGCCCGAGATCACATTGACCTCATAGAAGCGCGTCCATTCACTGTCCGGGGCCTCGAAGAAATCCACATCATTGAAGATGCCCAGGTTGTTGACCAGGATGTCGGCGCGAGGTTCGGCGGCGAACAGTGTCTCGGCGCCTTCGGCCGTACCCAGGTCGGCCACCAGCCCACGCAGGTGGGCGCCCGGCACCGCCTGGCGAATGCTCGCCACCGCATCGTCAACTTTCCCGGTATCACGCCCGATCACCACCACGGTGGCGCCGGACTGCGCCAGGGCCTGGCTGATGCCCAGGCCGATCCCCGCCGTGCTGCCGCTGACGATCGCCACTTTGCCGCTTACATCGATTTTCATGGTTGAACTCCTGAAGTCAAAGTGGCAGAGGCGCGCGAAGCGAAATCAGCTGCGCATCGCGCAGCGCCTGCCAGAAGGCTGCTGGTATCTGCTCTGACAACGCCGCCACGTCTTCGGCAATACGCCCCGGACGACTGGCACCGGGAATCACTGCCGCCACGGCCGGGTGCGCCAGGGAAAACTGTAGCGCAGCGGCTTTGATGCTGACGCCAAACGCCAGGGCAATCGCTTTGATCCGCTCGACGTTGGCGATGATCGCCGGGCTCGCCTGCTGGTATTCGAAGTGCGCGCCGCCGGCGAGGATGCCGGAGCTGTAGGGACCACCGACGACGATTTCAACGTGCTGCGCGAGTGCCGCCTCCATCAGGCGCTGCAAGGCGCGGTCGTGGTCCAGCAATGTGTAGCGGCCGGCCAGCAGGAAGCCGTCGGGCTGGGCTTCGGCCAGGTCCAGGGTCAGTTCGCACGGTTCGACGCGGTTCACCCCCAGGCCCCAGGCCTTGATCACGCCTTCTTCGCGCAAGCGGGTCAGCACCTTGAAGGCACCGGTACGGGCCTGGTTGAAGTATTCCAGCCATTGGTCGCCGTAGAAGTCCTGGGCGATATCGTGAACCCACACGATGTCCAGACGATCGGTTTGCAGGCGCTGCAGGCTGTCTTCAATCGAACGCAGGGTGGCGTCGGCACTGTAGTCATTGAGCATTTTGTTCGGACGACCATGTTCGAACACACCGCTTTTCTCGCCCAGGTCACGGGCGCTGTCTTCGACTTCGTCCAGAATCACCCGGCCGACCTTGGTGCTGAGCACGTAGTCGTCACGGTTGTAGTGCGACAGCGCCTGGCCCAGGCGGATTTCCGACAACCCCGAACCGTAGAACGGCGCGGTATCGAAATAACGCACGCCATGATTCCAGGCGGCCTCGACAGTGGCCCGGGCTTCGTCTTCGGCAATGGCGCGGAACATATTGCCCAGCGGTGCGGTACCAAAGCCCAATACGCCGGGTAGTTTGTCTTTCAAGCTCATGATGGTTCCTCAATCGGTTCAAGGTCGCGTCGACCGTTGAGCAGATCCTAGATTGCCTAGGTCGGACCGTCCAAGACATACTGGGACCAACTTGAGTCCCAGCAGGTCTGACATGATTGATCTACGCCAACTGCGCTACTTTGAAGTGGTCGCCGAAGAGGAACACGTCGGCCGCGCCGCCGAGCGCCTGCACATTTCCCAGTCGCCCTTGAGCCGGCAGATCGCCCAGCTTGAAGAACGCCTGGGCCTGACGCTGTTCGAACGCAGCCAGCAACGTATCCGCCTGACCCGCGACGGCCAGACCTTCCTCGCCGAAACCAGGGCGTTGCTGACCCACGCCAACCGCCTGGAGTCCCTGGGCAAGCGCCTGGGCCGGGGTGAAGAAGGCGGTTTGTGCATCGGCTATATCGAGAACGCCATGCACGCCGGTGTATTGCCCAACGCCTTGCGCGTTCTGCGCGATGACCGGCCCAACGTGCATATCAAGTTGTATAACCTGCCCTCCCTCGAACAACTGGAAGGCCTGCGCCAGCGCAGCCTGGATATTGCCCTGGTGGGCGAACCGCCCGCGGCCGACGACCCGGACCTGACCGCCCGGCAAGTGCTCGATGACCCGATGCTGCTGGCCTTGCCGGAACACCACCCGCTGACACGCCAGCGCGAGTTGCTGCCCGAGCACCTGGCCGACCAGCAATGGATCGGCGTGCAACGCAAACCCGGCGCCAACCCGGCTGACGACTTCGTGGCCGCGTGCATCCGCGCAGGTTTCACTCCCCAGATCCCCATGGAAGCCAGCGAGCCCTTCACTGCATTGGGCCTGGTGGCCTCCGGGCTGGGCGTGGCAATGGTGCAAAAAGGCCTGAGCCGCAACGCACCGCCCGGCGTGGTACTGCGCGAACTGCCGTGGCTGAGTTACACCACACCGCTGTGGGCGGCATGGCATCGGATCAACTTGCGGCCGCTGGTGGAGACGTTTCGCAAGGTACTGACTGATCCTGACGCTATCTAACGGATGCTCCCACGTTTGGATCAAGAATCAGAGCATCTCCCGCAACCGATACCACAACATCTCCAACGCCAGCAGCGGCGAGCGCACTGCATAGCTGTCGGGCGTTGTTGCACGAACTGCCCAGCGAAATATTCAAGCAACGCCCTACTCCAGTCGCGCACGCTTGGGCAGTTGATACACCGGCTGTCCCTTGCGCCAGGCCTCATACATCAACGTTTCATGTTCCAGCGTCTCCAGCAACCCAGGCGCGCTCCCGTTAGGGTCCAGAGCGGCTAATTTGCACAGGTGGGCGCGATGCACTCCATCGGCATTTGTGATTTTTTCCAGTATCTTCCACACCCGCGCCTGCAGACTCTGGCGGTTTAACGCATATTCGGGAGCGCGGGGCAAATCGCTGAAGCGCCTGGCGAAGAGGCTGGTGTCGGAATCGCTCAGCAATCGATTCCACAGCCCCGTTTTGCCGGCAATTTGAGCAGGCGGTAAATCAGCCAGCCAAACACTTGGTTGAGGCAAATGCTGGGTTTGAGGATTGAGCCAGAGATCGTTGCCGGTGCGCCGGCGGTAACTGATCAGGCGACTCAGGGAATCAGGATCGGAAATAGGATTCCCAGACAGTTCAATATCGGCGCGCAGTCTGACGGATGTCGGGATTGACTGGATTCGATTGCCCGTGAGATCCAACCGCCCTAGTGGGATCTCGCCTGTCACACCGCGAGGGAACTCACTGAGTTGCGTATCGGATAGACTCAGCCAGCGCAACCGCGTCATACGGCTCACGTCCGGCGCAACGATCAGTGGATTGTAATCCAGGTCCAACTCCTCCAACTGGGTGAGCCGGGCAAGGCGTTCGACCGAATTATGAGTGGTCAATGTGATTTGGCACTCGCTCAGATTAAGGTGTGTGAGCTTCGTCATCCCCTCGAGGGCACGGGGTAGTTCACGCACTTCAGGCATCTGCATCTGTAGCGATTCAACATGCCTGAAATCCGACAGGATACCGTCAACACTTTGCGCACCACCTGACAGGGTGAGAGAAATCACCGAGTCCATGGGAGGGTGGACATAGGGGAAAGGTGTCTGCGGCGACCCGTCCAGTTGCAGATGCAAGCCGACCAACTTGCCGTCACGGTAAATATTTTCCGAGCCTTCACCCTGCCATTTAAACAACCGGCGTAACGTGGCCCCGACCTCAGTACGCCGACTGCGCTCTTCTTCCACCCACTTGCTGATCTCCGGATCCACGCCGTCAGCAGCCAAATCGATATCAACCAGATCGAAAGCTTCCATCACGTCTTGCTCATTGACCATCTCCCACGTGCTCAAGGTGCGGTCAAACTCGACGAACGCCTGCCTGATACGTTCAAGCTCCCGTTGCAGGTCATCCAGATGGTCAAAGCGTGCAATGAAATCATCCACCTGTTGATCGGTGGAGTCAGGGAAATAGGCTTTGACATGCCCTCGGGTGATGCGCGGGAGCAGCGTTCCCTGCTCGGTTATCGTCGAGGATGCGCTGCCACCCGCCAGCCCGCCCTCCTCAGGCTCATAAAACGGCGTTCTCAATGATTGCCGATGCAATACGCTTGAGAGTTGTGGTCGACGCAGCAAGTTACGACGGATTTTGAATTTGAAATGTTCCAGTCCCTGATCGACACGCACATTCATCGCGCCACGCTCATCATCGGTCAAACTGTGCAGAATCATGTCGGCAAGGTCACCGTGGGTGTAGCCAGGCGGCTGCAGCGCAGCGTAGACCTGGAAATGCTCACCGGTCTTAATCAGCACGCGCTGGTTGGATAAGTTGGCGGATCCGATCCGATCCAGCACCGGCCCGCTGATGTTGCCTTCACGTACGACGATCGCAACGTCCGTGGGCCATCCGGGCATCTGTTGGACGCTGTGCAACAACAAGGCATCGCTATCGGGATTGCGCACCGAATCTGTGAATACCCCTTCGTAGGCCCTGGCGAGGCGTACTTCCTGTTCGTAACCTTCAGCCAGAGGCTCCAGCCGCTGAAAAACCTCCTTGGTCTGTGCCAGTGTCAGGGGGATGTTCGGATCAATTTCCTGGCGACTCAACATCTCCTCAAGTACCACGTAAGGCAATGTCGGGTGTTGCTGTTTTAACGCCAGCAGCAGCTCATTATCGGTTTTTACCGCCGCCTGATAATGGTCCTCGAACAGATCGGTGCGCCGTTGCTTGGCAATCCCGAGCGCTTTTTGGCGCAATAACCGGGCACGGGTATAAACGTCCGGGTAAGGCTGGTCGACGGGCAGTTGGCTTCCCAGGAACGCACGCGTCTGCTGCTCATCCAGGCCCCTGGCCAGCTCCGGGAACAGCGTGGTGTCCTCGTCGACCCGCAACACCTTACCCGGCTCAGTGGCTGCCTGAGACGACCAGATCGCCTGATCGCCCTCCACCCATTCCATGCGCACGCTCGCCGGCCAGTCGGTATCCGAGGTCAACCACTGCACCAGATGCAAGTCGGCATGGATCGACTCATCGGTAGCCAACTGCGTGATATACGTCTGAATCTGACGATCAATCTTGAAGCGGGTCAGCGTGTCCGCCAACACCCCTTGGGGAGGGAGGCCTTCGGCATGCAAATATCGCAAGTGATCGTCAGACACATCGCTGACCTGACGCACTTGCTCCAGGGTTTCATCGGTCAACGCTTCGACCTGCGGGCCGAAACCACGCATCAATTGCGCACGGGTCCACTCAGTCAATGCAAGCCCCTCGGTGCCGGGCGGCGGATGCAGGATGCCAGCGGGGCGAGTGACCGGCACACGCGGTAAAGGAACGGGATCGGGAGCGCCCTCAGCCACAGTCAGTGCTGGATCTACGGCGCTGGTCGTCACCTCGATTTCGCCTTTGATCACTGCCCCACCGAGGCCGGCCTTGACTACCAAAGGCAAGGCATTGAGCAAACCGAAGACCGTACGTGTGATGCCCTCTGACACCTGAGCATGGTTGTCGGCGCTGTCTATTTCGTTGAGTCCGTATCCCGCCTCGATAAGCCCGGCCAGACCCAGCAAGCCTTCGCCACCGGGGAAAAATATCGCCAAGGCCCCCCAGCGGTTAATCCAACCCACCACGGGCTCTATCACCGCACTCAAGTTGGCACGATTGACATCCGCATCGTCACGGATCGCCTCTTCAGCGGCGTGCAGGTTAGCTTGTTTGGTCGCCTTGACCAACGCCACGAACGGGTCGGTGCTGCCAGCTACAGTATCCAGGCTGATGTAATCGGCCGGGTTCCAATAGCCGTCGTTATTGAAGAAGCCGGCATCACGGTTCAGGCGATGCATGCGCGGATACTCGGTCATTCCCGTCAGGGCTGTCATGACGCCTGCGTGCCACGTTGTATCGAAGCGGTCGTCTTTGGCGAAATGCAGGGCGAGGGCTTTCCTCTTTACTGAATCCTGGCCCTGTTGCACCACCCATGCCCTCATTGCATCCAGACTGGAAAACTCATGCAACGGTGACGAGTTACCCGGCACATACAGCACTATCAGCCCGCCGGTTCGATGACGAAACACCCAGATATCCGTTGCGGTGTAGCGATAAATCATCAGTAGAGAGGCTTCGACATGGGCCATGGGATGCGTGCTGTGTTCCAGTTGCGCGTTGTTGACGAAACCAAACTCGATCTGCCCCTCCCCCAACCCGGCCGACGACAGCGCGAGCTGCAAGCCTTGGAGCGACAGACTGCCTTCACGTTTTTGAAGAAAAGCGGCCATGACGAAAGCCGTCTTTACGGTGGTGCGCAAAGCATAGGGCGCTACGCCCTTGATCGTTGCATCAGAGGGCAGTACGCCGTCCAGGTAGTCTTTGTACAAGTCCTTGTACTCGAGCGCCCACACCCACTTCTTGAACGCCGCCGGTGTAATGGCTATCTGTGTTTCAGGCCCGTAGGTCTGCGGGATGGTCTGGCGATAGATGCCTTCATAGTCGGTGTGATTGCCACTGCCCCGATAGGCGAACTCATCGACATGCTCGACAAGTTTGATTCGCGGCCCGACCGCAGGGGGGGTATATACACCGAATGCCGTCTCACCGAATCGATCATCGGCTACGGCCTGGTAGTCACTGAGCAGGGCCTGCACCAGCGACTGCTGGAATCGAATTTTGCCTTGATGCACACCGTCGATGGGTGGATGACCGTGGTAGTCGTAATCGAGGGTGACCAGCTGCGCAGTCATCGGGTCGACATGCGCCCCCCACTTCTGCCGGATCAGTTTTGCGCCGTGAGCGCTCGGAGTCAGGGGAACGCCGGCCTGTACGGCCTCGTTCAATGAGGCGCGTCCGGCACCCATTAATTGCTCTGTCATAGTGTGCAGTTCCATTTGCGATTTGAAAAAGGCTCGAATCTATCGTCGGCCGACTACCTAAAAAATCGGAAACCTCAGCCGACAGCCGATGAAGACCTGGCCAAATAGGGTAGGATCGCGCCCGCCCTTTATGCACCTTTGGCATCCGACCTTCTTTCTGATAACGGAACCCTTGATGGCTAATCGTTCTCGACCTTCCTTGCGCAGCAAGCCAGCCTCACGCTGCGCGCTTGAGCTGTTCACCGCGACCCTGCTTGTCGGCTGTGGAATGGAGGTCGGTCAGGCCGCCGAAATTGAACTGACGCCCATCAGGGTTCAAGGCCAAGAGCGCGGCGGCTATCAAACCGATACAGCCTCCGTCAGCAGCTTCAATGAAGCCCCCTTGCTCGATACCCCGGCCTCGATAACGGTGATCAACGCTGCACTGATCAAGGACCAGCAAGCCCGCCTGCTCAGCGAGGTGCTGCGCAACGACGCCTCGGTGGGCGACAGCTACGCGCCCATCGGCTACTACGAAAACTTCGTGGTGCGCGGGTTTTCGCTGAATGCGGCGAGCAGCTACAAGATCAATGGGCGCACCATCACCGGCGAGCAGAACGTCGCCCTGGAAAACAAGCAACAGGTCGAAGTGCTCAAGGGCCTGGCCGGGTTGCAGAGCGGCATTTCCGAGCCCAGCGGCGTGATCAACTACGTGACCAAGCGCCCCGAGGATGTGCGTTCGGTGACGGTGTCCACCGATGATCGCGGCAGCCGTTATATCGCCACCGATGTCGGCGGCTGGTTCGGCAGCGAGCAACAATTTGGCCTGCGCGCCAACGTCGCCCATGAAGACCTCAATGCCTATGTGGAGCATGCCGACGGCCAGCGCGATTTTATGTCCCTGGCCTTTGACTGGAACATCAGCCCCGACGCGGTGCTGCAACTGGATGCCGAATACCAGAACAAACAACAGCGCTCGGTGCCGGGTTATCAATTGCTGGGCGGCACTGAAGTGCCTCACGACGCTTCGCCGAAAAAACTGCTGGGGCATCAGACCGGAGGCAAGCAGGTGGGCATTGATTCGCTGAACCTCAACGGCACATTTGACTACCGTTTCAGCGACCAGTGGAAAGGCAGTGTCAGCGCGGCGCGCAGCAAAGTGGTGATTGACGATTACAGCTCATTTGCGTGGGGCTGCTACGGGTCGACCAGCTGCAGCTCGGCAAGCGTGCCGAACTACTTCAGCCCCGAAGGCAATTACGACGTCTACGACTACCGCAGCCCCGACGATACGCGCCGCGACGATGAAATCCAGGCGGCCATGACCGGCCTGTTCGACACCGCAGGCTTAGGCCATGAACTGACATTCGGCACCAGCGCCTTTCGCCGAGTGATCGACAAGCGCAAGTCGGTCAACGAATTCATCGGCACCGCCAATATCGACGAACAAGTGCCGAGTTTTACCCCTACCGACAAACGGTTGAATGACAGCCACCGCAACCTCGACAGCCGCCAGTACGGGCTGTTCGTCACCGACCGCATCCGCTTCAACGAGCAATGGCAAACCCTCCTCGGCGGCCGCGAAGTGCGCCTGGATGAAAAAGCCTTCGACGGCGTCACCGGCAACCCGACACGCCACACCCAACAGTACGTGTTCCTGCCCCAGGCCTCATTGATCTACAAGCCGGTGGACAACGTGTCGCTGTACACCCGTTACAGCAAGGGCCTGTCCCTGGGCGGCACCGCGCCGTGGTTCGCTGAGAACGCAGACGAAACACTGGCGCCAACGGTCTCGCGCCAGCTCGAAGCCGGGGTGAAATACGACTGGCGCCGTATCAGCTTCGCCGCCGCCGTGTTCCAGACACGCCAGGCTTATCAGTACGCCAAGCCCGACAGTGGCGGCTTCACCTACGTGCAGCAAGGTCAGCAGAAGAACACCGGCCTGGAGCTGTCCGCCAACGGCTGGGCCACCGACCGCCTGCAGATCGCCACCAGCGTGGCCGCCATTCGGGCACGGGTGAGCGGCAGCGGCACGCCGAGCTACGAAGACCACCAGGCGATCAACGTGCCCAAACTGCGCGCCAGCCTGTACGCCGACTATGCGCTGCCATGGGTCAATGGCCTGGCGGTACTCGGCGGCGTGCAATACAGCGCCAAAAAGTACGCCAACCGCACCGGCAATGTGCAAGTGGGGGATTACGCCGTGGTCAATATCGGCAGCCGCTACACCACCAAAGTCGATGGCTATGAAACGGTGTTTCGCCTGAGCGTCGACAACCTGTTCGACACGCGCTACTGGCGCGACGCGGGCGAATACATGGGCGATGACTACCTGTTCCAGGGTGCGCCGCTGACAGCGCGCTTGAGTGCATCGGTCAACTTCTGAAGAGCCGCGGCGTTGCCAGCCCCAGCGCCGCCAGACCGCACACCAGCAGGCTCCAGCCCAGGTCCTGAACCCATGCCACCAGGCTCAGGCCGCTGCCAATCACCAGGTAGTACAACAAACCAAACAGTGCGCCGGCGGTGCCGAGGCGATCGCGATAATCGACCAGCGCCGCCCCGAGCACGTTGGGAATTGCCATGCCGAATGCCAGTACCACCAGCAGCATCGGCCCTACCAGCAGCCCATTGTGTTGCAGGCCCAACACCAACAAGCTGCCGAGCACCGCCACCACCGCAGCGACGAATACCAACTGAGCGCTGTCCATCCCGCGTCTAAGCAGGCTTCTGTTCAGCCACGCTCCCAACCCGGAACCCAGGGCCAGCAGCACGCCGCTGTAGCCGAACTCGGCGGTGGAGCGCCCTTGTTGTGCGAAGATAAACGGCCCCACGCTGTAATAGCTGAACAACGCGATATTGAACGCCGCGACCAACCCGACCGAGCGCCAGATCCCGGCGTCCTTGAGCATCATGCCGAGTGTTTGACCAAGGGCGGCCGTGGGCAGCGAGGCCGGACGCGTTTCCGGCAGGGCCCACAGGCTCCAGCCCCACAGCAGCAGCGCGAGCAGCAACAGCCCACCGAGCACCCCGCGATAACCGAAATACTCGACCAGACTCGCCCCGCTGAACAACCCGATGGCAGGGCTTGCCGCCAGCGCAATCCCCATCGCGGAAAATACCTGGGCCAGCTCGGCACCGTGGAAACGGTCACGCAGCACCGTCTGCGTGACCACCGACCCCACGGCTGCTCCAAAGGCGGCAGCGGCCTGGGCCAGCAGCAAGGCGTTGAACGCTGCCACGTTCAACGCCAGCGCCATGGCCCCCACATAGATCGCAAGCCCGGCCAACATGACGGGCCGCCGCCCCCAACGATCACTCAAACGGCCCCATACCACCACGCCCACAGCGAAGGCCAGGAAGTACACCGACAGGGTCTGCCCCGCCCGTTCAGGCGCGACCGCAAAAGCCCGTGCGATATCACCCAGGGCCGGGCTGTACAGGGTCTGCGCCAATTGCGGGAACATCAGCAGGGCCATGGTCAGCATCAGCAGATTGTTCGACTTCATCACCAGATCCATCCGTAAATACACCGCAGGGATTCTAGAGCGCCCTGCCTGGGGTATTATCCGGACTTCGACACTTTATCCCTGAAATCGGACATCCCATGGCTTGGCTTGAGGCCGCCGCATCGTTCAACCCCGACGCATTCGCGGCGCCCGTGATCGGCATCGCCGCGGTGCTGGGCAACCACGACTCCGGGCTGCACCGGCACCAGCGCGGGCAACTGCTGTTCACCCAGCAAGGCTGCACGCGGATCACCCTGGACAATCAACTGTGCCTGCTGCCACCCACGCGCGCGGCCTGGATACCCGGCGGCTTGCCCCATCGCGCGGTGATGCAGCAGGCCGTGGATTACCGCTCGGTGTATGTGAGCGCAGCCCTGGCCGAGCAGTTGCCGGCCCAGGTGCGGGTGATCGAAGTGAGTGCCCTGCTCAGGGCAGTGCTGGAGCCGATGGCTCTGGCCCCGTTCGAGACCGATTGGCACGCGGGCCGCTACGCGCATTTGCTCGGCCTGTGCCTTGATGAAATCCGCCACGCCGCCGAACAGCCGCTGCTCCTGCCGTTGCCAAGGGACAAGCGCCTGGCCCCGCTGCTGGCCCGGCTCGACCGCCTGCCCCCCACATTGCAGGCGCTGGAAAAGCACATTGGCGCCAGCACCAAGACCATAGGCCGGATTTTCCTCAAGGAAACCGGCCTGGGGTATCAGCAGTGGCGCCAACAGTGGCGTCTGATGCGGGTGATCGAACTGCTCGCCACCGGGCGCAGCCTGGGCTACTGCGCCTTTGAACTGGGCTTTGCCAGCGACAGTGCGTTGATCGCCTTCTTCAAAGGCATGACCGGGACCACGCCGCGTGGCTATTTCAAATCCGGCTGAGCGCTTACTGGGGCATCTTGCGAAAACCCACCGCCAGGCGGTTCCAGCTGTTGATGGTGGCAATCGCCACACTCAGGTCGACCTGTTCCTGCGCGCTGAACTCGGCCGCCAGGGCGTTGAAGTCTTCATCGGGGGCGTGGGTCTGGCTGAGCAGGGTCAGGCTTTCGGCCCAGGCCAGGGCGGCGCGTTCACGCGGGGTGAAGAACGGCGTTTCACGCCAGGCCGACAGGGTGTAGAGGCGGCGCTCGGTTTCACCGCCCTTGCGCGCATCGGCGGTGTGCATGTCCAGGCAGAATGCGCAGCCGTTGATTTGCGAGACGCGCAGGCGCACCAGTTCCAGCAGTGGCAGTTCGATGGACAGCTTGCCGACTGCCGCCTCCAGGGCCAGCATGGCCTTCATGGCGTCCGGGGAAGCGCTGTAGAAATCGGTACGGGTTTGCATGGTGGAACTCCAGAACGGTGGGGATTGGTGCGCAGATTAGTCACCTGGGCGGTCTGGAGAAATAGCCAATCCGGGCGAAGAACAGGTGACCAATCTACAGGCCACGGCTCCTCAACCACTGCAGGAAACCTTTCTTCACCGGCACCACCGGCGCGTCTTCGGTCAGCGCCTGGGCGGCGTGCACACGGAAGTCCAGCAGCGCCTTCATGGCTTCGCCGATGTCATGGCGCGCGTCCAGGCAGGGCTTGAGGTATTCGTTTTCGATGCGGTACAGCGTGCAGTAGGTCTTGGCGGTGAAATCCGCCAGCGTGGCCTGATCGGTCAGGATGCCCGATTCGCCGATCACCTCACCCGGCCCCATGCGCCCGGCCTCGAACGTGTGGCCGCCCTTGACCAGCATCACCGAGACCACGCCGGACTCGATGATGAACAGGTGATCGCTGACCTCCCCCGCCGGCAGGATCATGTCGCCGGCGCGGTAGGTGTGCAGGGTCATGTTCTGGCTGAAGGTGTCTTTTTCTTCCTGACGCAGGGTGGAGAAGATCGACGACCGCTCAAGCAGTGCCCGCGCGCCGGAGACCGTGGCGGGCGTACTGCCTTCGGTGGCGGACAACAGCCCCACGCCCGCCGCCTGCAAATGCCGGAAGGCCAGGTCGTAAAGCTGGTTGCGCACTTCGCGCTTGAGGCCCATGGCCGGCACGAAACCGCTGATTTCATATTCCACGCCGCCACTGGCCGAAGCCTTGAACGCGACGCTGGGCGCCGGCTTGGCCAACAGCGCGCGGCAGCCCTGCATCGCCCGCTCAAGGGCCTCGATCACCGTTTGCGGGCGCGCATGGGGGCTGACTTGCAGGCTGACCGCCAGGCCGAACATGTCCGCCGGGCGCGAAAAGTTGATGATCTTGGCCTTGGCCGCCAGGGAGTTGGGGATCACCGCCAGGCTGCCCTGGGAGGTCTGCAGGCGCGTGGCGCGCCAGTCGATATCGGTGACGCGGCCTTCGGTGCCGTCGATGGAGATCCAGTCGTCGATCTGGTAAGGCTTGGTGGTGTTGAGCACGATCCCGGAAAACACGTCGCTCAGGGTGCTTTGCAGCGCCAGGCCGACGATGATCGCCACGGCGCCGGAAGTGGCGAGCACGCCCTTGACCGGCAGGTCGAGCACGTAGGCCATGGCGGCGATGATGGCGATCAGGAAAATCACCGCGCCCATCAGGTCCTGCAACAAGCGCCCGGTGTGACCGACCCGCTGCATCATCACCGCGCCGAGCAACACCGTGAGGGTGCGCGCCGCGAACAGCCACCAGCCGATCTGCAAAGCCGTGGCCGCCAGGTGCCGGGCGGTGTCGTCGACATAGGGCGCCGCTTGCATGGGGTTCATGCCGTCGTTGAACAACACCGCGCTGAACACTGCAAAGATCACCAGCCGCGCCGCGAGTTTCCAGTTGGCCAGCGCGGGGGTGATAAGGCGCCATACGGCAATGTCGATAAGGATCAGCGCCAGGGCGCACACCATCGGGTTTTCAGCGATAAATGAGGGCATCCAGGCGACTCCAGGGCGAATGCCGAGAAAGATCGCATGAAATGAAGATGGCGGGTATAGCGCAGAGCAAAATGTGGGAGGGGCTTGCCCCCGATGGCGTCAGCCCAGCAAACACTGATGTTGGTTGACCCACCGCTATCGGGGGCAAGCCCCCTCCCACAAGGGGTTATTCAACCACCGGCCTTCAGGCCTGCATCCGCCCGAATTTGCCCGATTGGAAATCGGCAAACGCCTGGTGGATCTCCTGCTCGGTGTTCATCACGAACGGGCCGTGGCCGACGATGGGCTCGTCGATCGGCTCGCCGCTGAGCAGCAGCACCTTGGCGTGGTCGTTGGACTCCAGGGTGAGGCGGTCACCGTCACGCTCGAACAACGCCAACTGCCCCTGGCGCGCGAAGTCCTCGCCATTGACCTGCACAGTTGCGCTCAGGATCACCAGCGCGGTGTTGCGCCCGGCGTGCAAGTCCAACGTCACCGCCTTACCGGGATTGAGGCGCAAGTCCCACACGTCAATCGGCGTGAAGGTGCGGGCAGGCCCTTGAGTACCGGCGAATTCACCGGCGATCAGGCGCAGTTGCCCCGCGTCGCCCGCCAGCGGCAGCACCGGGATGTCGCCATCGACGAGGGTCTGGTAACCGGCGTCGGCCATTTTGTCCTTGGCCGGCAGGTTGACCCACAATTGCACCATCTCCAGTGCCCCGCCTGTGCGGGCGAAAGCCTCAGAGTGGAATTCTTCATGGAGAATGCCCTTGGCCGCCGTCATCCATTGCACATCGCCCGGGCCGATTTTTCCGCCGGCACCGGTGGAATCGCGGTGCTCGACTTCGCCGTCATAGACGATGGTCACCGTTTCGAAGCCGCAATGCGGGTGCTGGCCCACGCCGCGACGGGTTTCGGTGGGGGTGAAATCGGCCGGGCCGGCGTGGTCCAGCAACAGGAATGGGCTGATGTGTTTGCCCATGGTGTCGTAGGAAAACAGCGTGCGCACCGGAAAGCCGTCGCCGACCCAGTGAGCGCGAGGGCTGGTGTAGAGACCGATCAGTTTTTTCATGGTGTACCTCCAAAGTGCCTACACCATAAGTCCCCAGGCCGCAGAGCACTAGCCGGCAAAAGCGGCCTTGATCGTCCTATGTATAGGACAGTTCCTTGGGCGCGCGCTGACGCAACAGGTGAAACGCGACGAAGGCCGTGACGGCAAAGGCGGCCTGGATGACGATCATCGGCGTCGCGCTGCCATCGCGTAGTTGGCTCAACAGCACGCCGCTGCAGGTGGCGCCGAACATCTGCGCGAAGCCCATCAACCCGGCCGCCAGTCCCGCACGATGGGCGTTGGGCATCACCCCGCCCGTGACCGCGCCGGGCAATACCAGCCCGCCGCCGAGCGTGGCCAGGGCTATGGGAATATCCAGGCCCACCACGGAAAGCCCGAACAGCGCATAAATCAGCAGTGCCAACACCCCACCTGCGGCCACCAGCGTCACGCCCATGGTCACAATCCGCTGCGGCCCGAGGCGCAGGATGTTGCGCCGGGTATAGGTGGAACCGACGATCAGCATCGACACGATCAGGCCGAAATTGATGCCGTACTCCAGGCTACTCAGGCCCAGCAGGTTGATAAACACCGCCGACGAACCGGCAATCACCGCAAACATGGCGCCGTAGGTACAGGCCAGGGCCACAGCATAGGCGCGGTATGGGCGGCCCTTGAGCAAATCCAGGTACTGCCCGCCAAGGGTGCGCCAATGCGCGGCCCCGGGATCGAGGTAATGGTTGCTCTCGCGAAAGAACAGCACCGCCAGCAGCCACACAACGCTGCCGATCAGCAGGGCGAGAATGATCGGCGCATGCCAGCCGAACAGCTTGATCAGCAAGCCGCCCGCCATCGGCGCCACGACGATGGCATAGAGCATGCCGATCATGGTCAGCGCCAGGGCCGGGCCCGCCTCGGCATTCCATACGTCACGCACCACGGTGCGCGCCAGCACCAGCGCGGCGCACGCGCCCAGGCCTTGCAGCACGCGGGCAGCGATAAATTGCTGGATGTCAGTGACCAGCAGCATCGACAGCGTCGCCAGCACGTACAGCGTCAGGCCGGCGATCAATACCGGACGGCGGCCGATACGGTCCGACAGCGGCCCGAACACAAGTTGCCCCAGGCCAAACGCAGCAACAAACGCCGACAGCGCCATCAGTGCCGAACCTTGCGGCGCCGCCAGCGCCTGCTCGATGGCACCCAGACCGGGGATGATCAATTGCGTTGACACTTCACCCAATGCGGTGAGGGCGACCAGCAAGAACAACAAGCTGCGTGAAGGTGCCGGGGCGTTTGCCATGGGGAATATCCGGGGGCTGGATTAATTTATATTTCGACCATAATATGAGTAAAAAATTATGTCCATAATTTTTTCCCATGGTCCCCCAGGAGTTCGTCATGCCCCCTCTGCACCTGCGCCTTTTCACGCCCCTGGCTGTGTTGATGATCCTCAGTGGCTGCAACAGCCAGGCCGACAACGCCACCCAGGTCTCGCCGCCGCGTCCGGTGCTGGCCGCCAAGGTCGAGGCTGGCGGCACCCAGCAAAGCGCGTATACCGGCGTGGTGGCGGCCCGCACTGAAAGCAACCTGGGCTTTCGGGTCAGCGGCAAAGTGATCGAACGCAAGGTCGATCCCGGCCAGCATGTCTCTCGTGGCGACACGCTACTGGTGCTGGATATCGGCGACTTCGAACTGGCGTTGCGCTCGGCGAAAAACCGCGTCAACGCGGCCCAGGCACAATTGCGCCAGCGCCGTGACGACGAAAACCGCTACCAGCGCCTGGCCAGTACCGGCGCGGTATCGCGGCAGATATTCGACCAGTCGGCGACCAACCTGCGCGTCGCCGAAGCGGAACTGGCGGCGGCGCAATCGGATGCCAGCCAGATCGAGAACCGTCGCACCTATTCGGTGCTCAAGGCCGATGGCGACGGCATCATCACCGACGTGCTGGCCGATCGCGGCCAGGTGGTCGCCGAAGGGCAGATCGTGGCGCGCCTGGCCCATGACGGCGCCCGCGAAGCCATCGTCAACCTGCCGGAACAGCAACGCGCCCGGGCCGCGCAAAACGCCCTGGCCTTCCCGTTCGGTGCGCCGGACCAGGCCGTTACCGCGTCTCTGCGCGAGCTGTCCGCCAGCGCCGACCCCACCACCCGCACCTACCGCGCGCGCTACGTGCTGCACGGCGCGGTCGAGCGTTTCGCCCTCGGCTCCACCATCACCGTGCGCTTGCAAGGTGACGGCCAGGCCCGGCAAACCCGTGTGCCCATCGGTGCGTTGCAGGACGCGGGACAAGGCACCGGCGTGTGGCTGATCGGTGACGACAACACGATCAGCTTCGCCCCGGTGAAAGTCGCCAGTCTCGGCCAGGAAGAAGCCCTGCTCGACAGCGGCGTCACGCCTGGCCAAACCATCGTCGCCCTCGGTGCGCACCTGCTGCACAGCGGTGACCGGGTACGCCTGCTGCCCGCCCAGGCGCTGGCCCTCAACCGTAAACAGGACCAATGAGCATGCGTGGAATCAACCTCTCGGAACTGGCGGTCAAGCACCGCGCCGTCACGCTGTTCCTGATCATCGCGATCATCGCCGCCGGGATCTTCGCGTTCGGCAAGCTGGGGCGCGCCGAAGACCCGTCGTTTACGGTCAAGGTCATGACCATCACCGCCGCCTGGCCCGGCGCCACCGCCGAGGAAATGCAGGAACAGGTGGCCGACCGCCTGGAAAAGCGCCTGCAGGAACTCGATTACTACGACCGCGTCGAGACCATCGCCCAGCCGGGTTTCGTTTCGATGCGCATGACCTTCCTCGAATCCACCCGGCCGAGCGAGATACAGGACCTGTTCTACCAGACCCGTAAAAAACTCAGCGACGAAGCCGCGAACCTGCCCAAGGGCGTGATCGGGCCGTTTTTCAACGATGAGTATTCGGATGTGTACTTTGCGCTGTACGCCCTGGAGGCCGAACACCTGCCCCATCGCCAGCAAGTGCAAATGGCCGAAGCGCTGCGTCAGGGCCTGCTCAACCTGCCGGGGGTGAAGAAGGTCAATATCCTCGGCGAACAGGCCCAGCGTGTATTTGTCGAGTTCTCCTATGAGCGCCTGGCGACCCTGGGCATCAAACCCGAACAGATCTTCGCCGCCCTCGCCGCGCAAAACGCCGTGGCGCCCTCAGGCTTCGTCGAAACCGCCGGCGCCCGCGCCTATATCCGTATCGATGGCGCCTTCGACAGCCTGGCGCTGATCGAGAACGTGCCCTTGCAAGTCAATGGCCGCGTGCTGCGCATCGCCGATGTGGCGACGGTCCGGCGTGGCTATGAAGACCCGCCCAGCTACCGCATCCGCCACCAGGGCGACCCGGCGCTGATGCTCGGGGTGATCATGCAGAAGCACTGGAACGGCCTGGAACTGGACAAGCGCCTGCAGGCCCAGGAAGCCCGGATCCAGGCCGACCTGCCCCTGGGCGTAAATTTCGCCAAGGTCTCCGATCAGGCAAAAAACATCAGCCTGGCGGTGAACGAGTTCATGCTCAAGTTCTTCGTCGCCCTGGCCGTGGTGATGCTGATCAGCCTGCTGGCCCTGGGCTTTCGTGTAGGGCTGGTGGTGGCGGCGGCAGTGCCGCTGACACTGTCGATCGTGTTCGTGATCATGCTGGTCACCGGGCGTGAATTCGACCGCGTGACCCTCGGCGCCCTGATCATTTCCCTGGGCCTGCTGGTGGACGACGCGATCATCGCCATTGAAATGATGGTGGTGAAACTCGAAGAAGGCTTCGACCGCATCCATGCGGCCACCTACGCCTGGAGCTCCACGGCGGCGCCCATGCTGACCGGCACGCTGGTAACGATCATCGGTTTTCTACCCGTGGGGTTCGCGCGCTCCGGTGCCGGCGAGTACGCCGGGAATATCTTCTGGATCGTCGGCTTTGCGTTGATTTCATCCTGGTTGGTGGCGGTGGTGTTTACGCCCTATCTGGGCGTGAAGCTGTTGCCGCAGATCAAGCCGGTGCCCGGCGGGCACGATGCGATTTACGCCGGGCGCTATTACCAGAAACTGCGCAGCCTGGTGGAAACCTGTGTGCGCGGGCGCTGGCTGGTGACCGGGATGGTGGTGGCGGCGTTTGTGCTGTGCGGCCTGGGCATGGCAGTGGTGAAGAAACAGTTCTTCCCCGACTCCGACCGTTCGGAGCTGATCCTGGAGGTGTACATGCCCCCTGGCAGCGCCTTCAAAAGCACTGAAGCGGTGGCGGCGCAAGTAGAGAAAGCCTTGCTGCAGGAACCGCAGACGAGCATGGTCGACACCTATGTGGGCGGCGGCGCTCCGCGTTTTTTCCTGTCGTTGAACCCTGAGATGCCGGACCCGGCGTTCGCCAAGTTGATCGTGCAAACCCCGGACTCCCACGCACGCGATGCGTTGAAAGTGCGCATGCGCGAGCGCATCGCCGCCGGTGAGTTTCCAGCGGCACGGGTGCGCGTCACACAATTGGTGTTCGGCCCCCCGGTGCCGTTCCCGGTGGTGTTCCGTGTGTCCGGACCGGACCTGGACGTGCTGCGCGGGCTGTCCGAGCAAGTGCGTCAAGTGGTGGCCGCCAACAGGCTGACCCGCGACGCCTTCCTCGAGTGGGGCGAGCGCGCCAGCGGCTACCGCCTGGTGCTGGATCAGGATCGCCTGCGCCTGCTCGGCTTCACGCCCGACGAGGTCAAGTCCCAGCTCAACGCCCTGCTCAGCGGCAACCCGATCACCGAAGTGCGTGAAGGCAACCGCACGGTGTCGGTGGTGGCACGCGCCCAGGGCAGTCAACGCGAGGACCTGGGCAACCTCAACAACATGACCCTGACCAACAGCGCCGGCACTTCGGTACCGCTGGCCCAGGTCGGGCATTTCCAGGCGGTGATGGAAGAACCGATCCTCAAGCGCCGCAACCGCGCCACCACGGTGGAAGTGCGCGCCGACATCGTCGACGGCGTACAACCGCCCGATGTGGAAATGGCCGTGTACAAGGACCTGCAGCCGCTGATCGCCAAGTTGCCTGCCGGTTACCACATCGATATCGGCGGCCCGGTGGAAGAAAGCGCCAAGGCCAACGTCGCCCTGGCGGCGCTGTTCCCGATCATGATCCTGCTGACCCTCACCGTGATCATGTTCCAGGTGCGCTCCTTCGGCGTGATGTTGATGGTCTTCGCCACCGCGCCGCTGGGGCTGATCGGCGCGGTGCCGACCTTACTGCTGTTCAACCAGCCGTTCGGGTTCAACGCGATTCTCGGGCTGATCGGCATCGGCGGGATTCTGATGCGCAACACACTGATCTTCACCGACCAGATTCGCCAGAACCAGGACCACGGCATGCCGATACGCGAAGCCATTGTCGAAGCCACCGTGCGTCGCGCGCGGCCGGTGATCCTCACCGCCCTGGCGGCGGCGCTGGCCTTTATTCCGCTGACGCTGTCGGTGTTCTGGTCGTCCCTGGCCTATGTGCTGATCGGCGGCGTGCTGGTGGGCACGGTGTTGACGCTGCTGTTCCTGCCGGCGCTGTGCAGTCTGGTGCTGCGCGACAGGGTTGTTGAAACTTCCTACGTAACTGCCGGATAAGCTCTACTCCCCTGCCCCGAGAACCGCTGCAAAGTCCCTCGCCTGATTAGTCAGTGCGAGGGAGTGCAGATGGTTCTTTTCGTTAGGGCCCCGGTTGTCGGGGCTGTGTTTTGATTCCGGCGCTGGCCAGCTTCGTCCTGGCGCCCATGGACCCCGAAGCGCCGGATGTTGAACGCGTGCTTGGGGATTTGCGCAATTGCCTGAACACCTTCGACGCGTGGGCCGACAGCTTTTTCAGTGGCTCGGCACTGGAAGTCGAGCAGGTGTTCAAGGTCGGGGATGACGTCGCACTGGTGGCGCCGATCTCTTCCGACACGCCCAGTCGCACAGTCGCTCAATGCAAGGCCCAGGGTGGGCTGACCCTGGTGCACCTGTTCGAGAGCACCCGCTTCGTCCCCATCGGCAACACGCCGGTGACGCTGCAAGCCATCGCCCAGGACGGCACGCCCATTGGCGCGCCGCTGCACCGCACCATCGGCCCCAGCGGCATGCTTGAAGTGCCCGAATGTACTCGCGACCAGCAGTACCGAGTCACTTTCTACCCCAATGTCTCCAAAGATCACGTCAAGGCGCTGTATGCGTCCTACCAGTCGGTGATTGCCGGGCTGGAAGCGGACCTGCGCAAGCAATGGCACGAGCGCTTCGAGCCTCAATGGGCAGACTTTGCCAAAGCCCTACCCTTCAAGCGCAGCGCGAAACAGGGCGCGGCCTTTGCAAGCGGGATTGGCCAGGCGTTTTACAACCTGTGGGACAACATCACCGAGCTGTACGACCTGTTGGCGAACCTCAAGTCCAACAGCGAGAAGCTGCTGCAGTACCTCTCCCAAGCCGAACTCGATGAACTGCTGAAACTGGGCAAGGACACACTCGCCCAGGGCTTGCTGGTGCTCAGTGATGAGCCGCTGTTGTTTATCTATTTGTCGGCGATGGTCAGCTGGATACGCCTGCTGCCGCCGCCCGAGATGTACGAACTGTTGGGTGAGATCACCGGCGAAGTCTTGATCAACCTGCTGCTGCTATGGGCTACGCGGGGGATGGGGGTGCAGCTTCGGTTGGGGGCTCAGGTGTTGAGTTCTATTAAATCCGGCCGGGCGCGGGCGTTACTGGAGTTGCTGGCCAGGCAGGTGCCTGGGCCTGGGTTGGGGCCGCATGTGGAGACGGCAAAGCCGTTGCTGCTGGGCAGTGCGGCGACGCCGGTCAAGGCGGTGCCGGTGGCGCCGTTGCAGGCTGGCGAGCATCTGGTTTCGAACCCGGTGCCGATGGTGCGCAGCAAG
>NZ_CVTV01000020.1:0-408771 GCF_900004865.1 Pseudomonas sp. 37 R 15
TAATCACCGAGCCATTGCTCAAGGTGACGTTTACCGGGGTTTGCGCCGGGTTGGTCAGGGTCGCGGTGTAGGTGATCTGACCGCCTTCGGTCACACTCGAGCCGGCCGTCAAGGTGACGGTGGTGGTGTCGATGGTGTCGGTAATCTGCGTCACGGCCGGGTTAGGGTCGAGGGTCAGTACCAGGTTGTTGCCGCCGGTGGTGCCGGTGACGTTGACGCTGATCTGGCTGGCGTCGAGGTACGGGCTGTCGTTAGGCGCCAGGGGCACGTTGACGGTACCGGTCAGTTGGCCGGACGGGATGGTAATGACCGCGCCGTTGGACAAGGTGACGGTCAAGTCGCTGGTCGAGGCCTGGGTCACGGTGGCGGTGTAAGTCAGTACGCCCCCGGCTTCGGTGATGCTTGGGGTGGCGCTCAGGCTCAGGGTCGAAGGCTGCAGCGCCAGATTGCCGTTGCCTGTTGAACCTTGAGCACCGGTAAAGGTATTCAGCGTTGATGTGCCCTGGCCGATAGGGGCAGTGGGGAAGCCGATGGTCGGATCGACACGCCCGGCGGTCGCGTCCAGCACTACAAAGCTGTGGCCGCCGCCCGCCGCGCCATTACCGGCAGCGGTTGCGCCGGCGGCAGTGGCTTCCAGTTCGGTGGTCGGGTCGGCGCCGGCGGCGATGGCTTGCTGCAGCTCGGCCACCGACGGCGCGGCCTGTTCGGTGGCGGCGGCCAGGTCGGCAGTGGAGTCCGGCATGTCGGCGCTCCACTGGGTGTCGCGACCCAGGTCCAGCGTGCGCCCATCCGCCAGTTCCAGGCTCACTGCGCCCGACAGGCCTGTATCAATCTGGTCGCCCGCGAACAGGCGATCACCCTCAACCAGAACACGGCGTGTCCCTTCCGGAGAAATAACGAACACTTGACCAACAATGCTTTTGACGATGGCAACAACATTGCTCATTAAATATTTCTCCGGCGATCCGTTTCTGATGATTCCATGTGGCCGCTCAAGAGGGAGGGCCAAACAGGAGGGGGCGTAGTCTGAATACTTACTGGCGTCAAATTATTGGCTAGAATTTTTACCTATCTAGTTTATGCCAAACTATTGACCTTATGGTCGCCATCCTAAACAATCGCCCCCGTAATGTCACATTGATATTTATGCGGCGAACCGTCCTACATGTGTGAAGCAGTTCCGCTTTTTGAACTTTCCGACGTACGGTCATTACGCTAGCCATTATCCGACGCGGCGGCGCCAATCGCTGTGATTTGAGACAAGAAGTCCTGGGGAATTTTTTAATGCGTCTGCACCTGTTCAAGGCAATACCGTTCGTTCTCGCCGCCAGCTTTGTACAAGCCCAGACGCTGCCCCAAGCCATGCAGCAGGCACTGGATGTGCATCCTGAAATTCAGGCGGGTGTAAACAGTCGCATCGCCGCCGATTACCAATTGCGTGCGGCGCAGGGTGGGTATCTGCCGCGTGTCGATTTGAATGCCGGCTATGGCCGTGCAGGCACCGACAACGCGTCCACCCGCGCCACCAATGGCACGGGCGGCAACCACTGGGAAACCCTCAATCGCGGCGAGTCCAGCCTGCGCCTGCAGCAAATGATCTTTGACGGTTTCGCCACTTCCAGCGAAGTCGGGCGTCAACAGGCCAACGTCAACTCCCGCGCCTACTCGCTGCTCGGTACGTCCGAGCGCACCGCATTGACCGTTGCCCAGGTCTACCTGGAAGTGCTGACCCGTCGTGAGTTCGTGCGCCTGGCCGAAGACAACCTGCGCAACCACGAACGCATTTACGATCAGATCAAGTTGCGCACCCAGCGCGGCGTCGGTAACGGCGCCGACCAGGACCAGGCCGAAGCGCGTCTGGCCCAGGCCCGCAACAACCTGATCACCGAGCAGACCAACCTGGCGGATGCGCAAACCAACTACCTCAGCGCCGTTGGCCAGATGCCCGACCAGCTTGAGCGCCCAGCGCCGTTCATGGCCATGCTCCCGGCCGACCTGAATGAAGCGCGGCGCCAGATGCTCGACAACAGCCCGGTGCTGCGCTCGGCGGAGTCGGACATCTCCGCCGCCGAGCAGCAATACGCGGCCGCCAAATCCAGCTTCTATCCACGCTTTGACGCCGAGCTTGGCACCAATGCCGACAACAATGTCTCCGGCGACGCCAACCACAGCAACGGTTGGGAAGCCATGGTGCGCATGCGCTTCAACCTGTTCGCCGGTGGCAGCAACAAGGCCGACCTGCAATCGAAGTCGTACCAGGCCAACCAGGCCCTGGACATCCGCAACAACGCCTTGCGCCAGCTCAATGAAGAACTGGGCCTGGCCTGGAACGCCTTGAACAACGCCAACGCGCAACTGCCGGTGGCCCAGCAGTACGTGGACCACAGCACCCGCGTGCGCACGTCCTACCAGCAACAGTTCAGCCTGGGCCAACGTACCCTGCTGGACTTGCTCGACAGCGAGAACGAATTGTTCACCGCTTCGCGTCGCCTGGAAGAGATCAAGAACATTCAGTTATTTACTCAGTACCGAATCAAGGCGACCATGGGCGAATTGCTCAAAAGCCAAGGCGTCGTCGCTCCCATGGCCTCCATCGTGCAAAACGATGTGAAGCCCAAAGTCCAACTGCCTGGAATGAACTGAGTCACCCCATAGCCCCATCTGTTAGTCGAGAGTGCACCGCGTGGAATCCGAAGTCAGTCGAGTTCATCTCAGTCATGATCCACGCACGCTGCACGACGACCCGTTACTCGACGGGTTGTTGGCACTCTGCGCCCTGCATCAGAAACCGGCCAGCGCGGCCATGCTCACCACCGGCCTGCCGCTGCCTTCGCAGCGCCTGAGTGCCGAGTTGCTGCCACGTGCAGCGGCGCGCGCCGGGCTGCAGGGACGGCTGCTGCAACGCAGGCTCGAACAGATCCCGACCATCGCGTTACCGGCGCTGCTGCTGCTCAAGGACGGGCGCAGTACCGTGCTGGTCGGCTGGGAGGGCGACGATCAGGCGCGGGTGCTGCTCAGCGAAAGCGATGGCGGTGAAGTGCTGATCAAGCGCGAGTTGCTGGTCGACGACTACACCGGCAAGGTCTTCTTTGCCCAGCCGCAGCACAAGTTCGACGTCAATCACGGCACCTTGATTCCCCGAGCGCGATCCTGGTTTCGTGACACGCTCAAGCGTTCGCGCTGGCTGTATACCGATGCCATCGCCGCCAGTTTCCTGATCAACATCATCGCCATGGCCGCGCCGCTGTTCGTGATGAACGTGTACGACCGCGTGGTGCCGAACCAGGCCACTTCTACGCTGTGGGTGCTGGCCGTGGGCATCTGCGGTGCGTATCTGTTCGACCTGGTGCTCAAGAGCCTGCGCAGCCTGTGCCTGGACCTGGCCGGTAAAAAAACCGACCTGATCATCTCCGCCACCTTGTTCGAGCGCATCGTCGGCATGTCGATGAAGTACCGCCCGGCGCGCGTCGGCAGCTTTGCGCAGAACATCCATGAGTTCCAGAGCCTGCGCGACTTCCTTGCCTCCCTGACCCTCACCAGCCTGATCGACCTGCCGTTCACGCTGCTGATCTTCCTGGTGATCGCCCTGCTCGGTGGCCATCTGGTGTGGATTCCGGTGCTGGCGTTCCCGATTGCCCTGGGGATCGGCTACGCCTTGCAAAAACCTTTGGTCGCGACCATGGAACGCACCATGGCCCTCGCCGCTGAACGCCAGTCGAGCCTGATCGAAACCCTCGCCGGGCTGGATGCGGTCAAGGTCAACAATGCCGAGAGCGAACGCCAGTACGGCTGGGAACAGACCATCGGCACCTTGAGCCGGCTCGAGCTGCGGGTGAAGCTGCTGTCGGGCCTGTCGATGAACATGACCCTGCTGATCCAGCAACTGGCCGGCGTGATCATGATCGTGTTCGGCGTGTACCAGATCATCGACGGCAACCTGAGCATGGGCGGCCTGATCGCCTGCTACATGCTCAGCGGCCGTGCCTTGAGCCCGCTGGCCTCGCTGTCGGGCCTGCTCACGCGCTACCAGCAAGCCAAGGTCACCATGACCTCGGTCGACCAGATGATGGAACTGCCCCAGGAGCGCAATTTCGAAGAGCGCCCCATGAGCCGTCGCACCCTGCAAGGCGCCATCGAGTGCCGGGGCCTGAATTTCACCTACCCGAACCAACAGAATCCGGCGCTGAAAAACATCAACCTGGTGATCAAGCCAGGGGAAAAGATCGGCATCATCGGTCGCAGCGGCTCGGGCAAAAGCTCCCTGGCCAAATTGATCGTCGGCCTGTATCAACCCGACTCCGGCGCGTTGCTGGTGGACGGCGTGGACGTGCGCCAGATCGACGTCAGCGAACTGCGCCATAACATCGGCTACGTCGCCCAGGACATCCAACTGCTGGCCGGCACCCTGCGTGACAACCTGGTCAGCGGTGCGCGCTACGTCGAAGATGAGATGGTCCTGCAAGCCGCCGAACTGGCCGGTGTGCACGAATTCGCCCGCCTGCATCCGCAAGGCTATGAACTGCAGGTCGGCGAGCGTGGGCAGAACCTGTCCGGTGGCCAGCGACAGAACGTCGCCCTGGCCCGTGCGCTGCTGCTCAACCCGCCCATCCTGCTGCTGGACGAACCCACCAGCGCCATGGACAACACCGGTGAAGAACGCTTGAAACAACGCCTGCATGCCGTGGTGCAAAACAAGACCGTCGTCCTGGTGACGCACCGTGCCTCGCTGCTGTCCCTGGTGGACCGCCTGCTGGTGGTCGACCGTGGGCAGATCCTCGCGGACGGCCCGAAAGCCGTGGTCATGGAAGCGTTGAAGAAGGGGCAGATCAGTGTCGCTTAACGCCATCAAGAGCGCGGTCGGGCGCTACTTCAAAGGTTCCGACTCGCTGCAGGGCCAGCCGCTGCCCGAGGTCAACAAAGCGCTGATCGAAGATGCGCCGCGGGTCATCCGCCTGACCATCTGGGCCATCATCGCGTTCTTTGTATTCCTGGTGGTGTGGGCAGGTTTCTCCGAAATCGACGAAGTGACCCGAGGCGACGGCAAGGCGATTCCGTCGTCCAAGCTGCAGAAAATCCAGAACCTGGAAGGCGGTATCGTCGCCGAGTTGTACGTCAAGGAAGGTCAGATCGTCGAGGCCGGTGCGCCGTTGATTCGCCTGGACGATACGCGGTTCGTGTCCAACGCCGGGGAAACCGAAGCGCTGCGCCTGGCCATGCAACTGCGCGTCGAGCGTCTGAGTGCGCAGGTGGACGACCGCCCGCTGAACATTCCCGACGATGTACTCAAGGCCGCGCCCAGCCAGGCCGCCAACGAGCGCTCACTGTACGAAAGCCGCCGCCAGCAGTTGAAAGACGAAGTTGGCGGTTTGCAGGAGCAACTGGTGCAGCGCCAACAGGAGTTGCGTGAGTTCACCTCCAAACAAAGCCAGTACCGCAGCCAGTTGTCCCTGCAACGCCAGGAAATCAACATGTCCGAGCCGCTGGTGGCCCAGGGCGCGGTGTCGCCGGTGGAAGTGCTGCGCCTCAAGCGCGCCGAAATGGAAACCCGAGGCCAGCTGGACGCCACCACCCTGGCGATCCCCCGCGCCGAATCGGCGATCAAGGAAGTGCAGCGCAAGATCGACGAAACCCGCGGCAAGTTCCGCAGCGAAGCCCTGACCCAACTCAATGAAGCGCGCACCGAACTGAACAAGGCCGAATCCACCGGCCGCGCCCTGGAAGACCGCGTCAGCCGCACCCTGGTCACCTCGCCGGTGCGCGGCATCGTCAAGCAACTGCTGGTCAACACTGTCGGCGGCGTGATCCAGCCGGGCAGCGACATGGTCGAAATCGTGCCGCTGGACGACACCCTGCTGGTGGAGGCCAAGATCCGCCCGCAAGACATCGCCTTCCTGCACCCTGGGCAAGAAGCGGTGGTCAAATTCACCGCCTATGACTACACCATCTACGGTGGCCTGAAGGCCAAGCTCGAACGCATCGGCGCCGACACCATCACCGATGAAGACAAGAAAACCACTTACTACATGATCACCCTGCGCACCGATCGCAGCCACCTGGGCACCGATGAAAAGCCGCTGCTGATCATCCCCGGCATGGTCGCCTCGGTAGACATCATCACCGGCAAGAAAAGCATCCTCAGCTACCTGCTCAAGCCGATCATCAAGGCGCGGGCGGAGGCGTTGCACGAGCGTTGATCTTCATTGCCTGCTCCTGCCCTATCGGGGGCAAGTCGAATCGTCGCACCGCCCCTCCCACATTTGAATGTGTTCACAAATCAAGTGTGGGAGGGGACTTGCCCCCGATAGGGCCATCAGCATCACCCCATGCATATGGATATGCCCTAACAGTATTTAAACTTCCATTCCCAGGCCTATAAATTCACTCCCTTGTCCGCCGGAAGTGAACCCAATGTCCGCCACCCCCCAACCCTTCGACATCCGCCCCTTCCCCGGCAGTGTCGGCGCCGAAATCATCGGCCTGGATCTATCCCAACCTATCAACGACCAGGACTTCGCCCGCATCCACCGCGCGCACCTGGACCACCACGTCATCGTGTTTCGCGACCAGCGCATCACCCCTGAACAACAGATCACCTTCAGCCGGCGCTTCGGCGTGCTGCAAATCCACGTGCTCAAGCAGTTCCTGCTGGCCAACCACCCGGAAATCCTGATCGTCTCCAACATCATCGAAAACGGCCAGTCCATCGGCCTGGGCGATGCGGGCAAGTTCTGGCACTCGGACCTGTCGTACAAGGAACTGCCCAGCCTGGGCTCGATGCTGCATGCCCAGGAACTGCCGTCCGAAGGCGGCGACACCCTGTTTGCCGACATGCACAAAGCCTGGGAGCAACTGCCCGAGCACCTGCGCAACGCCGTCGAAGGGCGCCGCGCCGCGCATTCCTACACTGCGCGTTACAGCGAAACCAAATTCGAAGGCAACTGGCGCCCGACCCTGACCCCGGAACAACTCGCCCAGGTGGCCGAAGTGGTGCACCCCATCGTGCGCACCCACCCGGAAAACGGCCGCAAGGCGCTGTTCGTCAGCGAAGGCTTCACCACCCGCATCGTCGGCCTGCCGGATGACGAAAGCCGCGACCTGCTGGCCCAGCTCTACGCCCACAGCGTGCTGCCGGAAAACATCTACCGCCATCAGTGGCAGCCCCACGACCTGGTGTTCTGGGACAACCGCTCGCTGATTCACCTGGCCGCCGGTTGCCCGAGCCATCTGCGCCGCAAATTGTTGCGCACCACCATTCAGGGCGATGCGCCTTTCTGAAACGGTGAAGCCTGCTAGGATTGCGCCCAGTTCACTCCCCATCAATCACGAGTGCTTGGCATGCAACTACCGGACATGAACCTGCTGGTCGCCCTCGACGCCTTGCTCGATGAAGGCAGCGTGGTGGGCGCGGCGCGGCGGATGAACCTGAGCCCGGCGGCCATGAGCCGCACCCTCACGCGGATCCGCGATGCGGTCGGCGATCCGATCCTGGTCCGCGCCGGCCGCGGTCTGGTGCCGACGCCCAAGGCGCTTGAGCTGCAAGGCCAGGTGCGCAACGTGGTGGAGCAGGCGGCGTTGCTGTTTCGCTCGGCCGACCAGGTGGACTTGAGCACCTTGCGCCGCCGCTTCAGCGTGCGCGCCAATGACTTTTTCATCGGCGTGTATGGCGGGCGACTGTTCGACACCATGCAAAGAGTGGCGCCGCTCTGCGAGCTGCGCTTCGTGCCCGAAGGCGATACCGACGACGAAGCGCTGCGCGAAGGGCGGTTGGACTTGCGGGTGAGCAATACCCTGCCGGCGAGCCCCGAAGCGAAGGTGCAGAACCTGTTCTCCACCACCTTCGTCGGCCTGGCGCGGGAAGATCATCCGCTGTTCGACGCAGAGATCACCGCCGCGCGGTTTGCCAGCTATTCCCACATCAGTATCTCGCGGCGCGGCATCGCCCGTGGGCCCATCGATACCGCGTTGAATGCCCAGGGCCTGGAGCGCCGCGTGGCTATGATCGCCCCAGGCTTCCACGGTGCAATGTTCATGCTGCCCGACTCCGACCTGCTGCTGCCGGTGCCCAAGGAAGCGCTCCTCAGCGCCAGGCGCCTGAATCTGCCGCTGCGCGCATTCCCCCTGCCAATCTCATTGCCGACGCTGGTGTTGGCCCAATCCTGGCACCCACGTTTCGACAAAGACCCGGCGCACAAATGGCTGCGCGAAACCATGCGCGAGAGCTGCCACGCCACGTGGCTCGAAGCCCAGCCCAGCTGAAATCCCAAGCCATGCCGGGTCAAATGTGGGAGGGGGCTTGCCCCCGATTGCGGTATGACAGCTACCCCATATGAACCTGATACACCGCTATCGGGGGCAAGCCCCCTCCCACATTTTAAGCCCTGCGGTATTATGTGGATTGCGTCTGACGCACTTATAAGCTGACAACAAGTAACTTTTTGTCATGGTAGAGCCTGATTAAACTGCTCGGGTATTTCCCATTCCGAGTTACCTGTCCATGACATCCCTCGCTGCTCCCGCCCTCGAGGCCGCAGCCAAACCCACTGCGCCCAGCCCACCGGTGTTCGGTCCGCGCATTATTATCGGCCTGGTCGGCGTGTTGCTGGCGGTGCTGGTGTCCGGCCTCAACGAGATGGTCACCAAGGTCGCCCTCGCTGATATCCGTGGTGCGCTGTACATCGGTTTTGACGAAGGCACCTGGCTGGTCGCGGCCTACACCGCCACCTCCGTGGCCGCGATGGCGTTCGCACCGTGGTGTGCGGTGACGCTCTCGCTGCGCCGTTTTACCCTGTGTGCCATCGGCTTGTTTACCCTGCTCGGCATCCTCTGCCCGTTCGCACCGAACTACGAAAGCCTGCTGCTCCTGCGCACGGTGCAAGGCTTGGCCGGTGGCGCGTTGCCGCCGATGCTGATGACCGTGGCGCTGCGGTTCCTGCCAGCCAACGTCAAGTTATACGGCTTGGCCGGGTATGCCCTGACGGCCACCTTCGGCCCGAGCCTGGGTACGCCGCTGGCGGCGCTGTGGACCGAATACGTCGGCTGGCAATGGGCGTTCTGGCAGATCGTCGGGCCCTGCCTGTTGGCGATGGCCGCCGTGGCCTACGGCTTGCCGCAGGATCCGTTGCGCCTGGAGCGTTTCAAACAGTTCAATTGGCGCGGTCTGCTGTTGGGCTTCCCGGCAATCTGCATGCTGGTCATCGGCCTGTTGCAAGGCAACCGTCTGGACTGGTTCGAGTCGGGCCTGATCACCTTCCTGCTCAGTGGCGGCACGGTGCTCATGGTGTTGTTCATGCTCAATGAATGGTCGCAGCCGCTGCCATTCTTCAAGTTGCAGATGCTTGGCCTGCGCAACCTGTCGTTTGCGTTGATCGTGCTGGCCGGCGTGTTGATGGTGTTGACCTCGGTCATCATCATCCCGTCGAGTTTTCTCGCTCAGGTCCAGGGTTACCGCCCCCTGCAAACCGCGCCGGTGATGCTGCTGATGGCCGTGCCGCAGCTGATCGCGCTGCCGCTGGTGGCCGCGCTGTGCAACCTGCGCTGGGTCGATTGCCGCTGGGTGCTGGGCATCGGTCTCGGCATGTTGGTGCTGTGCTGTATCGGCAGTTCGCACCTCACCTCGGCGTGGATCCGCGATGATTTTTATGGCTGGTACCTGCTGCAGATTTTCGGCCAGCCGATGGCCGTGTTGCCGCTGCTGATGCTGTCCACCGGCAGTATCCAGCCCATCGAAGGGCCGTTCGCCTCGGCGTGGTTCAACACCGTCAAGGGCCTGTCCGCCGTGATCGCCACCGCTGTGCTGGATACGCTGACCACCCAGCGCGGGCATTTTCACTCGACCATGCTGGTGGACCGCCTGGGCAACTCGCCCCTGGCCGACGGCGACGCGCCGGGCCTGGCGCACCGCCTGCACGAGCAAGTTGTGGTGCTCACCTCTTCGGATCTGTATGCCGTCATGGCCGGTGTCGCGGTGGCGTTGATCCTGCTGATTTTCTGGATGCCCACGCGGATTTTTCCGCCTCGCGCACCGACCTGAACCCAAGGATTTCTCATGAAACGCAAAGACAAAATAGCCGTCTCCGTTATCGCTGTGTTTGCCGTCGGCGTGCTGGTGTACCTGGTTGCGCCAGGTATCCTGGGCCGCCAGCGCCAGACCACCAACGACGCCTTCGTCGCCGCCGATTTCACCCTGGTCGCCCCCCGCGTGGCCGGGTTCATCAAGGAAGTGTTGGTAGAAGACAACCAGCGCGTCAAAGCCGGCCAGCTGTTGGCGCTGATCGACGACCGGGATTTTCGCGCCGCCGCCCAGGCCGCCGACGCCGACACGTTGGTCGCCCAGGCCCAACTGAAAAACGCCACCGCGACCCTGGAGCGCCAAAGCTCGGTGATCGCCCAGGCCCAGGCCACCGTGGCGGCGGACCGTGCCGAAGTGGCGTTTGCCGAACACGAGCTGAACCGCTACAACCACCTCGCCGGCGTCGGCGCAGGCACCGTGCAGAACGCCCAGCAAGCCAAGACCCGCATCGACCAGGCCACCGCGCGCCTGGCCAAGTCCACAGCGGTGCTGGCCGCCGAACGCAAGCAAGTGGAAATCCTCACGGCCCAGCGCGATGCCGCCGACGGCGGGCTCAAGCGCGCCCAGGCCGCGCTGGAAATGGCCAGCTATCAGCTGTCCTACACGCGCATCGTCGCGCCGGTGGACGGCATGGTCGGTGAGCGGGCGGTACGGGTCGGCGCCTATGTGACACCGGGCAGCAAGATCCTCGCGGTCGTGCCGCTGGCCGAGGCCTATGTCGTGGCCAATTTCCAGGAGACGCAACTGTCGCACATGCATGCCGGCCAAGCCGTGCAAGTGCGTGTCGACAGCCTCGATGGCGAGTTGCTCAACGGTCACCTGGAGAGCCTGGCGCCGGCCACCGGGGTGACCTTCGCCTCGGTCAAGCCGGACAACGCCACCGGCAACTTCACCAAGGTGGTGCAGCGCATTCCGGTGAAGATTGTGCTGGAGCCCAATCAGCCGCTGACCGAGCGCCTGCGCGTCGGTATGTCGGTGGAGGCCAGCGTCGACACACAGGCGGTCGCGCCACACCATGAGGTGGCCCAGCAATGAAACATGTCGCCTGGCTCACCTTGAGCCTCATCAGCCTGAGTGCCTGCACCGTCGGCCCGGATTTCCAACGGCCGCAAGGCCCGCAAGTCGCCCAATGGAGTGAGCCCCAGGGGCGTCAGGCGGCCAGTCGTGCCAGCAGCGACCCGTTGCAGGAGCGCTGGTGGGACGTGTTCCACGACGAACAGTTGTCAGCGCTCACACGTCGTGCCCTCAGCGATAACCTCGACCTGAAACTGGCCAGCAGCCGCCTGCAACAAAGCCGCGCCGTGCGTCAGGTGACTACCGCCGAACGTTACCCCGGCGTCGATGCGGGCGGCGGTTACCAGCGCAAGCGCAACAGCGCCAAAGGTTTGAACGACCCCTCCGGCGAGAACGGCCGCTCGGCCTTCAGCCAATGGGACATGGGCTTTTCCGCTGCCTGGGAGTTGGACTTCTGGGGCCGGGTCAAGCGCGAGACCGAAGCCGCCGATGCCACCCTGGACGTCGCCGAAAACGACCGTCGCGCCGTGCTGCTGTCGGTACTGGCCGAGACCGCACAGGATTACATCCAACTGCGCGGCGTACAGAACACCCGCGCTGTCACCGAGCAAAACCTCGACGTCGCCCGCCACAGCCTCAAGCTCTCGCAACTGCGCCTGGCCGACGGCGTGGCGACCGACCTGGACGTGGCCGAAGCCGCCGCCCAGGTGGCCGCCATCGAAGCGCGCCTGCCTGATCTGCAGCAGCGCCAGGATCAATTGATCAACGCCCTGAGCCTGCTGATGGGCGAGCCGCCGCAAGCCCTGCACGCGCAACTGTCCAAGGACGCCGCCGTGCCGCAGACCCAGCGCCAGGTCGCCATCGGCCTGCCGTCGGAACTGGCCGAGCGCCGCCCGGACATCCGCCAGGCCGAAGCCCGTTTGCACGCCGCCACTGCCAGCATCGGCGTGGCCAAGGGTGATTTCTACCCGCGCATCACCCTGTCCGGCAGCCTAGGCTCCCAGGCCATGCAACTCTCGGACTTCGGCTCCTGGGGCTCGCGCGCCTTCGCCTTCGGCCCGCAATTGAGCCTGCCGCTGTTCAACGGCGGGCGCCTGCAAGGCATGGTGGATTTGCGTGAAGCCCAGCAACAGGAAGCGGCGATTTCCTACCAGCAAACCGTGCTGCGCGCCTGGCATGAAATCGACGACCAACTGACCCGCTACAACGCCAGCCAACTGCGCCGCGACAGCCTGGCCGAAGCCGTGCACCAGAACCAGATCGCGCTCGCCACCGCGCAACACCAATACGTCGAAGGCGTGGCCGATTTCGTCAATGTGCTCACCGTACAAAGCGCGCTGCTGGCGACCCAGGAACAATGGGTGGAAAGCTCTACGGGCGTTTCCTTGGCCATGGTCGGCTTGTACAAGGCGTTGGGAGGAGGGTGGGAGTCGGTGTATCCGTTGCAAGCGCTTCACTGATGACGGTGGGAAGTCGAGCGAGCCTTGAACGTGACGTCGTTTTCAGTTGCGCACCCGTCAAGGGTGCGCTCTGTTGCCGGCGGGTGGTGCTGCCATCAGTTGCGATTCAAACCGGGTGCATACATTGGACAGCATGCGCACATCGGCGCCGCTACAGCCCGCCGCTTCAAAAAACCCGGAAGCCTCCCGCACGACCGCATAGACGTCAGTGACGATGGATCTTGCTTCATCCATTCCCAACCCAAAACGCTCGGGCGTACTGAGCAAATTGCTGACCGACGATACCCTGCCCTCATTCCCGATGATGAGCGCCTGCAAGCCTAGCTGCGTGGGGTGAGGCAATATGTCGAATACCGGTGCGAGGGAATAGCCCGAAGCGCTGGTCAACAGCAGTCCGGTTTGTTTCAGGTGGTCGTCGCTATTGCCGATGAGCACATTGAACGCCATACGCCTGTAAAGCTCACGCATGTCCAACGTTGCATCGTCGCTGACCTTCTTCAAAACGTCGGCGATTCTGGAATAGGAAGCGGCACCGTCAACCGCGTCAACTCGCATTCTCGGCTTCTCGGTACTTACCAAAGAATTGCAGCTGACATAGTGTTCGCGACCAGCGCCTTCATGCCGGTCAAAACGCTCGACCATCAAAACCGGTTTGCCGGCGACCTCTACCAACTTGTGCCCGGCTGCGGGCAGCCCCGCCGCATCCGCCATTTGAAGGCTGGCAAATTCCGCACGTGGCTGATCGAAAACATCATCGCTACGGCCGAGTTTGGCAATCCATTCCTTGCCTTCATGAGTCACCGTGACCTTTGGCCTGGCGCCGCCCATGGAGCTGCCAAACTCAAATAGCCGTGCGATTTCCACGGGCAGGTCCACCTCACCCTTCTCGACTCGATCAAGGCCTACCATGATTTTCTCAAGGTCTTCGAATTGCGGTGGCTGGTGCAGGGTCGGCAACAGATTTCTTGAAGCACTGAACAGCAGGCAACCCACGCCCGCACCCCGCGAGGCAAGCAGCCATTCAACTTCGTTTTGTGGATGCTGTTTGTGGGTCGCCAGCAGAACACGCCGCCCCCAATTGTCCGGCGTTGCGTCGTCAAGCACCCCGAACATGCGCGTCGAGGAATACTGATTACGGGTCAGGGGCACGTTCAGCGGGTCAATCGCGAATGCGTCGGGCCGTGCGAGCCAACTATTGGCGTAGCGAAAAACGAACCCACTGGCGTGCATGGCCACTTCGCCCACAGGGACCGGATCACCGACTGAGTGAGCTGAAAAAACAAAGGCATTACCAATCGGCTTCCAGGACATCAGGGTCTCCTTCAGTGCGAATTCGCTCAGGCTCACGGGCCAGGCTCATGGTCATCCCAACTTGGTCGAGTTCCGGCGACGCGATGCTCGCCATACCTTCCTCCAGGTCCATCGCGCTAAGCACATTCATCAGCACACCGAGGGATACGCCTGCCTCGCCCTGTCTCAGCCGCTGATACGTCTGCCTTGTGATGCCCGCACGACTGCATATTGTGGAAATTTTCAGTCGACGACGAAGGCGGGCTATTTCGATACCGTTTCCGATACCTTTTATCAGCTCGTCGCTTCTTTCTGAGAGGTACCCTTTGTGAGGGTTGGGTCTGCCAGTGCTTTGCATGATATATCACCCATTAATGCCGTTAGAGTAACTTATATCATCTTCGGGTAGCTATGCCATCAATCCGGCTCAACACTGGTTTTATCGAGCCGGAACACTCAACGATTCTGCAAAAACACCACATACCCCCGAAACCACTCACTTTCCTGCAAATACCCCGGCGCCTCCCACTCTCCACCCTGAATCAAGCCGACCTTGAACGGCACGCCCATCCGGTTCATCCGTGGCAGATAGGCCGCGTAGTCGGGGATGCTGTGGCGTCCCTGATACGTCTGCACCACCACTTCATCCACCACGCCCTTGAGCTGGGCGATGGCGGCCGGGTCGGCGTTGCTGCTCCAGTCCATCAGGCCGGTGATGCTCAAGCGCAGGTCGGCCGGCAAACGCTGGCGCAGATCGCGCAGGAAGGCGGCGTATTCGTGCAGGTACTGGGTGCGGGCGTCGAAGTCGATCTGGATGCCGATCACCGGGTTGCCCGCGTCACGCCAGCGTTGCACCTGGCCGAGCAGTTGGGTGTAGACCGGCTCCGGCCAGTGCAAGGTGTGGGCGCGGTAGACCACCCAGATAGTGCCCTGGGTGATGCGCGGCACGCTCATGCCCTGGGCGATCAGTTGCACGCCACGTTGCGGTGCGCGGCGCGTGGAGTTGATCTGGCCCTGGAGGATGTACAGGGTTTTGGCCTGCTTGATCACCGGCTGGGGCGTGACGCCGCTCCACAACCAGAAGGCGTCGTAGTCACGGGCGTCGACGGCGCCGAAGGCCGGGCTCGCCAGCAACAGCACGCCCAGCCACAGCGACTTCACCAGTAGTACTGCAGCGATTTGCCCCACTGCGTGTCGGCGTAACCGCTCTTGAGCTGGCGGAACCAGCCTTTGCGCACGGCCGGCGCCACGTCTTCACCGCCGCAACTGTTGTAGCCGGCCGGCGCGTAGCAGTTGATGGCGCGAAACAGTGCGTAGGCCTTGTCGGTTTTCGGTGCCTTGGCGTTGGCGATCACCTGCTTGTAGCCGTCCAGGCGCGAGAAGGTCTCACCCTTGAAGTCCGAGGCGGTGCTGCCCAGGCTGCCGGCGGCGCGGGGGTGTTCCAGCGGCATGCCGTCCAGGCCGTTGCGCAGGATGAACTCACCGAAACAGTTCAGGGCGTGCGGGTTTTTGGCATCCTCCTGCAAGGTCGCGGCGGTTTGCGCGATACTTGGGCAGGCGTAGCCGGATTCGGCCTTGTCACCGTTCCACTGGAACAGCGTCAAGGTCTGGCCGCTGGTGTAGGTGTAGCCCAGGCTGGTGCCGAGCTTGTCTTCGGACAACGAGGCTTGCTTGAGGTCGTCGGCAAAGGTCGCGAACTGGTTGTGCAGCAGGTCTTTGTAGAGCAGCACGAATTGCGCGCTCTGGCGTTCCGTCGGGTCGCTGGCGTTGGCGATCTGCTGGCGCAACAGGTCGGGGCCGGCGACGTTGCGCAGCAGGATGTAGCGCACCTGTTTGGCGCTGATCGGCGAGTCGGCGGCGAATACCTTGGCCAGTTGGCCGCTGCGCTCGTAGTTCATCGCCAGGGCCAGCTCCAGCTGGTCGCGTTGCAGCGGTTGCGTGGCCAGCGGCAGCAATTGCAGCCACAGGGCTTGCGCACCTGCCCAGTCTGGTTTGGCTTCCAGGGCCAGGGCGCGCAGGGTTTGCTGGCTGAAGGCGAAATAGTCCAGGGTTGACGGCACGTCCGCCGGCAGATGCTTGAGGGCCGTGTCGGGTTGATGCTCGACATACAGCGCATACGCCGCTTGCAGGTAGTCGAACAACGCCGGCTCGTTGGCGAAGGTGCTCTTTTGCTTGTCGAGGTCTGCGCGGCTCAACAGGGGCGGGGTGTGGGCACGCATCGCCATCAGGTCGCTGACCACTTGCAGCATCGGGCTGTTCGTCGACGTGTTGTCGGCCATCAGTAACTTGAGGTCGGCTTCTTCGACCAATTCGTCCACGCTCACATTGCGCTGGGCGTCGGTGGCCTCGGTCAGTTGCCAGGTGAAGTCTTCGGCAAGCCGGGCATCGTCGTTTGCCAGCCAGTGCACACGGCGCAGCAGGCCACGGGCGGAAGCAACGTAATCGCCTTGTGGATAAGTTTTCAGGTAAGCGAGAAAGCCTTGTTCGGCGTCGTTCAACGCGGGCTTGTCCACATGCTCGCGCTGCGGCATGCCGTATTCGTCGAAGGCTTGGGCCTGGGCCTGGTTCAGCGAGGTGCGCGCGGTCATGTACAGCGCAGTTTCCTTCAGCCAGGGCGCATCGCTGGTCGCGGCGGCGGCGAAACCGCGCTCGGCGTCACCGAAGCGGCCACTGTAGAAGTCAGCGGCGGCCTGCAAATAAGTGCGAAACCGTTGGGCGTTGGCCGAGGGCGTCAACTGCGCGTCCACCACCTGGCCGTCCCAGTCACAGGTTGTCAGCAGCTGCAAACGTGCTTTGACCAATACGTCGCGCTCAGCCGGCGGCATATCGGCTTTGATCACCTGGCTGATAAACGCCGTGGCGCTGTCGTCATCGTTGCTGCGGCAACGGCTGCCTTCACCGTTGAGGAAGGCTTCGCCGGCGGTCTTGTATTCCTCGCGCTTGACGCCCAGCGGCTGGAGCAGGGTGTCGAGCTCGGCAGTGCGTGAATCGTCCGCCTGGTTATCCGGCTCATCGCTCGCGGCTGGAATCGGCACCAGGCGATACACCGGAAACGGCACCGGGCCGAAGCCTTGGGCCAAATCGTCCTCGCCCAAGGCATTGGGCGTCAGCGGCGCGGCTTTTTTGTCGGCCAGCAACAGGCGCAGGTTGACCCGGCTATCGTTGCCCGGGCTGAGAAAGGGTTGGTTGCTGCAGGGTTCGAGACTGTCACGCGAGACCCGCCAGTCGGGGTAGCACGAGTCGTCGGAACTGGCCTGGGCCGCCAGGGGAATACCGGCCAGCAGGGCCAGAGCCAGAGGTGACAGCAAACCGATGCGCATAACGTTTCCTTGATCCTGAGTCCGTGGAGGAGGGCAATCATAGCCTGATCCTACGAGTGCTTCGGTGAAGGCCTACGCAAATTGTTGATTTGTCTGATTCCAGCAACGGGCCCTAGGCTTTTGGCCTAAAGTGGCGGTGTTTGCGCATGCGCAGTGTTTGTCCTGTAGAGGGCAGTCGTAACGGAGTCGATATGCGTCGGTCTGCGGTAGAGCAAAATGAAAAAGTCCGGGCCTTGCCTGCGTTCAATCGCCTGACCCGGGAGGGCGCCGGCTGGCTCAGCCGCCTCTGGTGGGTGCCGATCCTGGCGCTGGCCATGGCCCTGCGGTTCTACCACCTGACGTCGGCGGCGATCTGGGGTGATGAAGGCTCGAGCCTCTTGCTCAGCGAATATGCGGTGACCGACCTGTGGTTTCACGCCGGCCACGATGTGCATCCGCCGCTGTATTTTGTGCTGCTGCGCGGCTGGATCGAAGTGTTTGGCGACAGCATCTGGTCGATCAGGAGCATGAGCGCCATCCCCGGTGCCGTCGTGGTGGGCCTGGGGATCTGGCTGACGCGGCAACTGTCCACCCGTCGCGCCGCACTGCTGGCCGGCATCCTGCTGGCGCTGCTGCCGACGGCGGTGCGCTACAGCCAGGAAGTGCGCATGTATTCGCTGCTCGGCGTATGGCTGTTGGGGGCTACGCTGGCGCTGGTCTACTGGATGCGCCAACCCGCGCGCACACGTTACCTGGCCGCTTATGTGCTGTTGATGAGCGCCGGTTTCTACACCCATTACTTCACCGCGTTGTGTGTGCTGGTGCACTGGGCGTACCTGGGGCTGCAGCCGCCAGGCCAGCGTCTGATCACGCGCCCGGCGTGGTGGGTGGCCAACGCCACGATTGTGGTGTTGTACCTGCCCTGGCTGCCGAACCTTCTGGACCTGGTGCAGCACGTCGAACAGCTCAAGGTAGGCGGGGACATTGGTTGGGAAGAGCCGGTCAACCTGCTGTCCCTGCCCTCGATGATCTGGCAGTTCGTGTTGCAGGATGAAGGCGTCGATTTCTGGGCACCGCTGTTCTGGATCTTTCCGCTGTTGTTGGTCGCGGTGGTCTTGGTGACAGCGTGGCGCAACCCCGGGGCCCATTTGCCTGCATTGTTTTTCTTGCTGCCATTGCTGTTGGTGTACGGCGTGTCGTTTATCTCGCCGGTCTTTATCGAGCGCTACCTCACGGTGTATGCCCTGGGTTTGCCAATCACCCTTGCGCTTGCCATCGACCGCTTGCCGTCACGCCTGTCATGGTTGGGCGCAGCGCTGTTAGTGCTGTTTGTCGGCATGGAATTGCTGGGCCTGAAGAACAACTTCGAGGTGGATGAGCAGGATCAATTCAATGTGCCGGTAGAGTTCGTCAATCGCAATTACCAGGAGGATGACCGTATCGTCCTCAGCGACATGATGTGGTACCTCAGCTACGTGTATTACGACCAGACCGACGCTCAACTTCAACTCTACACACCGCCCAAACCCGACGGCACCCCGACGCGACCGAATGCCTACGGTTTCGGTACGCTGGTGGATCAGGATGGCGGACGCATCTACCTCGAACGTCTATCCGCATTGCCGGCCACCACCCGTCGCGTGTGGCTGATCAGCAGCAACGAAGCACCCGACGACTTTGCCCCGTTGCCCGAAGGCTGGCGCGAACTCAGCCGTCAGGACGGCGGCGGTGCACGAGCGCGTCTGTTCGTGCTGTGCAATGTGCCGGCGCCACAACCCGAGGGTTGCCGCTAGACTGTCTTGAACACGCCTATGAGGAACCCACATGGAATCGCCAGTGCACAACCTGCCGGCCTTGTTCAAACAGCTTGGCCTGGCAGATGACCCGGTCAGCATCGAGAAATTCGTCGCCGTGCATTCACCGCTCAAGCCTGAGCTGAAACTGGCGGATGCGTTTTTCTGGAGCGAGGGTCAGAAGGCGTTTTTGCGTGAGGAGATACTGGAGGATGCGGATTGGGCGGTGGTGGTGGATGAATTGAATGTGATGTTGCGGGGTGGGCGAGGGGTGTAAAAAACTGAGCAGAAAGGCCAAAACTTGAAAAAAAGTGATGAGGCTTGAAAAAATCTAGGCTTTAATCGCGCAAGTGAACTTTTTATGAGGTTGCGCGATGTCTTTGGTCGGCTATGCCCATCTTCACCAACTCCTCGGGTTGAAAGCCATTGCGCCTGCTCGTTCAGCGATGGTCAAGCCCGTCACTCGCATCTCGTTGATTGGCGATTGCCTTGCTGTTCCCCAAACGGTAGCGCCTGCAGCCGATTCGGTGCTCGACCATATTCTTTTTGCCCTCAAGCACGAAGGTATAAATCTCGCAATTCTCGCTCAGGCACTTGACTCGGTCAGCGCAGATCAATTGCTGCAAGAGCTGGATAAAGCACCTAACGGCGTATTCATCCGCAAGGCCTGCTATTTGTGGGAAGGCCTGACGCTGCAACGGCTCGATTACAGTAAGCCTATCAACAGCCGAGTTTCTCCCCTGTTTGATCCGCAACGCTACGTAACGGGGCCGTCTACACGCAATTCCCGCTGGCGTATCGACTTCAACGGTTTGGGCTCATTGGCCTATTGCGCGACAGTCGAGCGTACGTCTGAAATTGACGCCTTATTGAGTCTCGACATACTGGGCCGCGCCAAATCCTTCATGGCCACCCTCCCACCCGAAATGATGGACCGCGCCATCCAGTGGGCGTACCTGCACGAAACCCGCGATTCATTTGCCATCGAAAAAGAACAACCCAGCGAAGAAAAATCCCGTCGCTTCGTTCAACTCCTGCGCCAGGCTCACGAAGGCCGTTTGCTCACCGAGGACTACTTGGTCGAGCTGCAAAACAGCACCGTCTCCAACCCCTTCGACAAAGCCGTCGCGTTTCGCCACGAACAGAACCACCTGCACAACGGGCTGCGCGGCGCAGCCGGTGTGAGCTACGTGCCGCCAGCCCCCGCGCTTTGCCAGGAATTGATGGAAGAGCTGATGGCCTTCGCCAACCAGCCCGTGCGAGACGTCGATCCTTTGGTTGCGGCGGCGGTCACCGCTTTCGGCTTCGTGTTCCTGCACCCGTTCATGGACGGTAATGGCCGCCTGTCTCGCTTCCTGATCCACCAGACGCTTTGCCACTATGGCGCACTGGGAAATGGCTTGTTGCTACCGGTCTCCGTCGCCATGAAGCACGAAGAGCAAGCCTATCTGGAGGCACTCAAGACCTTCTCCCAGCCGACGCGGGAATTCTGGAACGTTACTTGGTTGGACGCCGACCACATGGCGTTCGACTTCATCGGTCACCCCTCGATCTACCGCTACTGGGGCGCCACCCGCTGCGTCGAATTCACCCTGCAAATGGCCCGCCGCGCACTGGAAGTCGAACTGCGCGAAGAAACCGAATTCCTCGACCGCTACGACCGTGTGATCAAGGCAGTGAATCAACGCTACGACGTGCGTGGCAGTGATTTGTCGAAGCTGGTGATGATGTGCCTGGATAACGAGGGCAAGCTTTCCAAGCATCGGCGCAAGCAGTTTCAGTACAGCGTGGCGGAGGAGGTGTTTGGGTTTATTGAGGAGGAGGTGGGGCGGGTGATTGAGGAATGTGGCAATCAGCCCTCGCCCATCTGAGGCATCAATGTGGGATGTAGCTTTCTGGTGGCCAGTGGCGAGCTGTATGCACCAGAGCCACAATCCTCACTACGTCGGGCTCAACTTGATAAACAAGGCGGTAGCTCGGGTGCGGAATGATTTCGCGTGTTCCCGCAATCCGGCCTATTGGGCCAATTTCGGGGTTATGTGCTAATCCAAGTGCTGCCATGCTGAAGCGCCGGTCCATGTCGGCTGCGGCTTGTGGGTTTTTCTCAAACAGAAAATCCCAGATATCTCTACGATCCTGCCCTGCCTCGGGCGTCCACGCGACCCTCATCCCTGACTATCTACTTGAGCGCGCCTGGCTGCGAATTCAGCTTCCAAATCTTCATTGGAAACCTCTCGGCCTGCGCGAATGGATGCACGAGAAGCATCAACTTTGCGTTGCAAAAACTCATCGTACTCTCGCGAGTGCTGCTGGGCCTGAACGAATTCACGCATCATTTCGCGTACGATTTGCGATGCAGGACGATGAGAGGCTTCGCATTCAGCCATGAACTGGTCGCGAAGCTCTGGTTCAAGCTTCATTGTAAAAACGGCTAATTTGGACATCAGCGATTCCTCCGGAATGGTATGAACAAAGTATATACATCATCATTACCGAATGGCGTTTGGAAAAAGCTGAGACGACTGACGGTAGAGATCAATATGTTGGTTGCACAGCCTCAACCATCCCCCTATAGTTCGCCCCGTCGCCGCACATCGGCGATCGGATTTGGCGATCCGAAATTCTGTGACGCGTTACAGCGTTCCTACCCCGTGCGTTTTTCCTTGGATGAAGGCATTGGGTTCTATGGCGGCTGTGCGCGGGAGATCTTCGGATCTGCCGGGTTTCACAGATAACCGGTTCGCCAACCTGCGTACAGCTGCCACCCTTATTCGTTTGGCGACGGGAGAAGGTGGTTCAAATCCTTATCTGTGAGGTTTATCGATGGACCAATACAAGCCGCTTCAAACCAACCCCACCAGCGTTCCCGTCCTGGCTTTCAACACCTTTGCCCCCTCGCATTTGCTCCACGAAACAGCTCGCAGTCGCGTGCGTATCGGTACTGAGCTGTTGGCGACCCTCGCCTCATCAAGCGACAACCCAAACCTCCATCACTTGGTCACTGCCGCATTGGTCTCACTGCGCGATGGCCTGGACATGCTGGGCGAGATCCAGCGTCGCCTGGATGGTCAGGCTGAAAAATAGCCCGGGCATCCGACGCTGATCCAAATGTGGGAGGGGGCTTGCTCCCGATGAGGGTGTGTCAGTAAATGCATCAGTGGCTGACCCATCGCCATCGGGCAAGCCCCCTCCCACATTCGCCCTGCAGTGCCGCCGCTGAATCGCTCCACCCATCGAGAAATTGTTTCAAAACTTGACGACAACTCATCCCTCCACCATATTAATAGTTAGCAAACTAACTGTATGCGAACTATCCAGTGTCCCAATCCCTCGAACAACTCCAGATGAACCTCAGCAGCAGCATGGTGGTGGGCGCCCGTAACTGGCGCAAAATCTGCCAGGCCACGCTGGTGAGCTATGGCATCTCCGAAGCCTGCGCCGTGCCGCTGTTGATGATCGGCCGCCTGGGCGACGGTGTGCATCAGGTCAAAGTGGCCCAGGCTTCGGGTATGGAAAGCCCGTCGCTGGTGCGCCTGCTCGACCGTCTCTGCAATGACGGCTATGTGTGCCGCACCGAAGACATCCATGACCGTCGTGCCAAGGCCTTGAGCCTCACCGCACGTGGCCGTGAGCTGGTGCAGGCGGTGGAAGCGCAACTGGTGCGCCTGCGCAAGGAAGTCCTGGTGGACATCGCCGCCACCGATCTGGAAGCCGCGCTGCGCGTGCTGCGCGCCTTCGAGGCGGCCGAGGCGGTAGCGCCTTGAACGGATTCTTTACCGGTTTTCCGCCCGCTCGCGACTGGTTCTACGGGGTGCGTACCTTCGCCGCGTCGATGATCGCGCTGTACATCGCCATGCTCATGCAAATGCCGCGTCCGTATTGGGCCATGGCCACGGTGTATATCGTCTCCAGCCCGTTTGTCGGCCCCACCAGTTCCAAAGCGTTGTACCGCGCTATCGGCACCTTGATGGGCGCGGCGGCGGCGGTGTTCTTTGTGCCGATGTTCGTGCAGTCACCCTACATTCTGGTGGTGGTGATCGCCCTGTGGACGGGCACCTTGCTGTTCCTTTCCCTGCATCTGCGCACCGCCAACAGCTACGCCCTGATGCTGGCCGGCTACACCTTGCCGCTGATTGCCCTGCCAGTGGTGGACAACCCGCTGGCGGTGTGGGATGTGGCCGAGGCGCGTACCGAGGAAATCTTCCTCGGCATTGCCGTGGCTGCCGTGGTGGGTGCCATGTTCTGGCCGCGTCGCCTGATGCCGGTGTTCGATGGCTCGGTGGCCAAGTGGTTTACCGACGCCCAGGTCTACAGCCAGCGCTTTCTCACCCGCGATGTGGAGCCTGAAGCCATCAGCGGCCTGCGCGGTGGCATGGTCGCCACCTTCAACACCCTCGAGTTGATGATCGGCCAATTGCCCCACGAAGGCGCGCGGCCGCAGACGGTGCGCAACACCAAGGAATTGCGCGGGCGCATGATTCACCTGCTGCCGGTGATCGATGCCCTGGACGATGCGGTGTACGCCATCGAACATCGCGCGCCGCAATTTCTCGATCAGCTCACGCCGTTGCTGGAGGAGGCCAACGCCTGGCTGCAAAGCACCACCGAAGCCGCCCCCCTGGAACGCTGGCGCGTGCTGCGTGACAAGATCGACGCCGCGCAACCCCAGGGCGAAGCGCTGGACGAGCGCCACACGCTGCTGTTCTCCAACGCCCTGTACCGCCTGGGCGAGTGGGTCGATCTGTGGCAGGACTGCCGCAGCCTGCAAGCCGCCATTGAATGCGAAAGCCAGGACACCTGGCGCGCCGTCTACCGCCACTGGCGCCTGGGCCGGCTCACGCCATTTCTTGATCGTGGCCTGATGTTCTACTCGGCGTTTTCTACCGTCACCGCGATCATCGTCGCCTCGGTGTTGTGGATTTTGCTGGGCTGGACCGACGGCGGCAGTGCGGTGATCCTGGCGGCGGTGGCGTGCAGCTTTTTCGCCTCGATGGACGACCCCGCGCCGCAGATCTACCGGTTCTTTTTCTGGACCGCCATGTCGGTGCTGTTCGCCAGCCTGTACTTGTTCCTGGTGCTGCCCAACCTGCACGATTTCCCGATGCTGGTGCTGGCGTTCGCCGTGCCGTTCATCTGCATCGGCACCCTGACCGTGCAGCCACGGTTCTACCTGGGCATGTTGCTGACGCTGGTCAACACCTCGTCGTTCATCAGCATCCAGGGCGCCTACGACGCGGATTTTCTCAACTTCGCCAACGTCAATCTGGCCGGGCCCGTGGGCCTGCTGTTTGCCTTTGTATGGACCCTGATCGCCCGGCCCTTCGGTGCCGAACTGGCGGCCAAGCGCCTGACCCGTTTCAGCTGGCGCGACATCGTCAGCCTCACCGAGCCGGCCACCCTGGCCGAACACCGGCACATGGCCGCACAGATGCTTGATCGCCTCATGCAGCACCTGCCGCGCCTGGCCCTCACGGGCCAGGACACTGGCACCGCCCTGCGCGACCTGCGCGTGGCGCTGAACCTGCTCGATCTGCTCGCGTATTCGCCGCGTATCCTTGGCGTGCCGCGCGTGTTGCTCAACCAGGTGGTGGAAGGCGTGGGCGGTTATTTCAAGGCCTGCCTCAAGGCCGGTGAACGCTTGCCCGCGCCCAGCGGTCTGCTGATGACCCTGGACCGCACGCGCCGCGCCCTCAACGGCCAGGGCCTGCAAGACGCCGATGACACGCGCCTGCACCTGCTGCATGCCCTGGCCGGCCTGCGCCTGGCGCTGTTGCCCGGCGTGGAGTTCATCGGCGGCACGGAAATCGAAGCGCCGTTACCTGATGGAGCGCCTTTATGATCGGTGACCTGGATATCAGCGGCGTCTTCCTGCCCACGCTGCTGGTGCTGATGGGCATTACCTATCTGTTGTTTCTGGTGGTGCACGGGCTGTTGACGCGCATGCACTTCTATCGCCTGGTCTGGCACCGGGCATTGTTCAATGTGGGGCTGTACGCGCTGTTGCTGGGCGCGGTGGACTCACTCAGTCGATATTTGATGACATGAAAAAACCTTTTTTGACTATCGGCCGTGTCGTCCTGACGCTGTTGATCGTGAGCTTTGCGGTCGTCGTGGTGTGGCGCATGGTCATGTACTACATGTTTGCGCCCTGGACCCGTGACGGCCACATCCGCGCCGACATCGTGCAGATCGCCCCGGACGTGTCCGGGCTGATCCAGCGCGTCGATGTGCACGACAACCAGCTGGTGACCAAAGGCCAGGTGCTGTTTGCTGTCGACCAGGATCGTTTCAAGCTGGCCCTGCGCCAGGCCCAGGCCGCCGTGGCCGACCGCCAGGAAACCCTGGCCCAGGCCCAGCGCGAGTACAAGCGTAACCGTGGCCTGGGCAACCTGGTGCCCAGCGAGCAACTGGAAGAAAGCCAGTCCCGCGTGGCCCGTGCCCAATCGGCCCTGGCCGAGGCACAAGTGACGGTGGATTCCGCCCAGCTCAATCTCGACCGCTCGGTGATCCGCAGCCCGGTGGACGGCTACGTCAACGACCGCGCGCCGCGTGCCCAGGAATTCGTCACCGCCGGGCGGCCGGTGCTGTCGGTGGTGGACAGCAACTCCTTCCATATCGACGGCTATTTCGAAGAAACCAAACTGGACGGCATTCGCGTCGGCATGGGCGTGGATATCCGCGTGATCGGCGACAACGCCCGCCTGCATGGGCATGTGCAGAGCATCGTCGCCGGTATCGAGGACCGCGACCGCAGCAGCGGTTCCAACCTGCTGCCCAACGTCAACCCGGCGTTCAGCTGGGTGCGCCTGGCCCAGCGGATTCCGGTACGCATTGCCTTCGATGACGTGCCGGCGGACTTCCGCATGATCGCCGGGCGTACGGCGACCGTGTCGATCATCGATGACAAGGCCAACGCCGGAGACCCGCCATGAAGCAACTGCTGGCCACCGCTGCCCTGGGGGTGTTGCTGTCGGCCTGCCAGGCGGTAGGCCCGGACTACCAAGTGCCGGACACGGCTGCCGTCAACCGTGACGACCTGCAAGGGGTCATCGCGGGGGAGGGCAATAACGTGGTGTCGGCGCCCGTGCCGACCGACTGGTGGAAGCTGTACAAAGACCCGCGCCTGGATGAACTGGTGCGCCAGGCCATGGCCTCCAACACCGACCTGCGCGTGGCCGCCGCCAACTTGCAACGCGCGCGCTACCAGACCCAGCAGGCCGAATCCGCCGGCGGCTGGAGTGCCGGGGCCAAGGCCGAAGCGCAGCGGTTGCAGGAGTCCGGCGAAGCCTTCCTGCTGGCAGACAAAGTCCCGGTGGGCAACATCGGCAGCGTGGGCATCACCACCTCGTACCAATTCGATCTGTTCGGCACCTTGCAACGCGGCATCGAAAGCGCCCAGGCCAGCGCGGATGCGGCCCAGGCGGCCGCCGATATCGCGCGCATTACCCTGGTGGCCGATGTGGTGCGCTCCTATACCCAGGTCTGCGCCGCCAACGAAGAACTGGCCATCGCCAACGAGTCCCTCGACCTGCAAGCCCAAAGCACCCAGCTGACCCAACGCCTGCGCGACGCCGGCCGTGGCGATGAAACCCAGGTGACGCGCTCGCAAACCCAATACAAATCCCTGCGCGCCGACATGCCGCGCTACGAAGCGGCGCGTCAGGCCGGGTTGTTCCGTCTGTCGATGCTGCTGGCCAAGCCCCTCGATCAATTGCCGGCCGGCACCGGCAGTTGCGCCGAGTTGCCGCACATCGCTCAACTGTTGCCGGTGGGCGACGGTGCGGCGTTGCTCAAGCGTCGCCCGGATGTGCGCCAGGCCGAACGCCAGCTGGCCGCTGCGACCGCGCGCATCGGCGTGGCCACCGGCGCCTTGTACCCGGACATCGCCATTGGTGCCACGGTAGGCACGGTGGGCCTGCTCGACAACCTCGGCCAGCCTGCGACCAATCGCTGGGGCTTTGGCCCGATGATCAGCTGGACGGTGCCGACCAACGGTGCCCGCGCGCGCATTCACGAAGCCGAAGCCGCGACCCAGGGCGCCCTGGCGCATTTCGACGGGGTGGTACTCAACGCTATCCGCGAAACCCAGACCGGCCTGGCGCAGTACACCGCCATGCTGCAGCGCCGTGAAGCGCTGGCCGATGCCGAGCGCTCGGCCCACGAGGCGGCGGACCAGACCCACCGATTCTTCCAGGCCGGGCGCGAGTCGTTTCTTGCCGACCTGCAAGCCACGCGCACCTACACCGCCATGCGCGCGCAATTGGCGGCGGCCAACACCCAGGTTGCGATGAGCCAGATCGACCTGTTCCTGGCCCTGGGCGGCGGTTGGGAAAGCGGACGAACGCAAGGGGTAAAACCCGGCAAACCGTGAGGTGATAGCTATGCTTTGTCAGGTGAGGCGTCGTGAAGCCTCACTCGACACTGCTCGCGTTTGCTCATGGGGATTCCAATAATGAAAAACCCTTATGCTCCCGCTTTCTGGTGCGTGCTCTTCGCACTGGTGCTGTTATCGGCCGCGTATTTCTACGGGGTCATGCTCGCCCACCAACTCGACAAGGCCATGGTCTTTCTCGACAGTGCCTGCCTGGTGATCGGCACCCTGTCCATCGGCATGGTGGCCTGGGCCTCCTATCAAAACCAACGCGTGAAGCGCAAGTTGCTGGAGCAAGGCAAGACCCGCGTCGCAATCTGGGACACGAAGGTGGCCCTGCGCCGTGTCGAAACCGTGTTCGACCGCTATTTCTGGGGCAGCTACTGGCAACCCGGTCGCACGTTCCAGGAAGTCATGGGCGACCTCACCGGCACGCCCCTGGAAAAAAGCCTCGACGTGCTGAAGACGCAATGTGTCGCGCTGGATCGGCAGGTCGCTGACGGCAGGCACTGGCTGAATAACGCGCGGGAATTGTCCGATGTCGCCACGCAAATGGCCCGTGAGCGCTACCAGCTGGACTTCTGCGACCCCAAGACCGACACCCCCGGCAACGCGGTGATACACCGTGAGTTTGAGGTGTTGGTCTACACCTGGACGGCGCGCCTGAGGAGTTTCGACCACCAGTTGGATGAAATAGAGCTGGAGTACTCCTGAACTCCTGATGAACTGATCCCTCTGAAAGGCTGGGCCGTTTGCGCCCGCCAGTGCTAATCTTCCCCAGCCTTTCGGCCACACGGGCCACTACTGTAGGAGCGAGCTTGCTCGCGAAAAACGTCAACGATAACGCGTGCACTCTGAATAAACGCGGTGCCTATGAGTTCTTCGCGAGCAAGCTCGCTCCTACAAGGACCCCTCCGGGGTTCAAGGAAGACAGCCCACTTCTCACAGGATTTGATCAGGTCACTTCATGAATAAGCCAGCAGTCGTTCTTTTGGGTTTCGTTGTCGCCGTTGGCGTCGTCAGTGCAGGCGGCGCCTGGTACACCGGTAAACAACTGGAGCCGGTTCTGCAAACCGCGATCCAGAACGCCAACAAGGAACTGCAGACCTCCATGGCCGGCGTGGACGGTACCGTGTCCCTGGAGCTGGTCTCCCTGGACCGTGGCGTGTTCAGCAGTACCGCCCATTACCGCCTCAAAGGCCAGGGCAGTGTGTTCGGTGAGCAAAACCCGAACCCCGAGCTGCTGTTCGTCGACCATATCGAACACGGCCCGCTGCCGTTCTCGCGTCTGGTCACCCTGAAATGGTTGCCGGTAATGGCCACCAGTCACTACGAACTGGAAAAGAACGCCACCACCGAACAATGGTTCGCTGCCGCCAAAGATGTGTCGCCGCTCAAAGGCGTGGCCAATATCGGTTACAGCCGTTCGGTCAACGGCAACGTCGAACTGCTGCCCCTGGAATTCAAGGACGACAAGTCCTCGGTGAGCTTCTCCGGCGCCAACCTGGACTTCGACAGCAGCGCCGAAGGCCAGAAGGTCAAGGCCGACGGCTACATGAACAGCCTCAAGGTCGCGGCCGTCGATGCCAATGGCGACGCGTTCGAAGCCGAACTGGCCGGCCTCACCGTTGCCAGCAACCTGGCCAAATCCACGTTCGGTTTCTACACCGGCCAGAACACCATCGAACTGACCGACACCAAGGTCACCTTCGGCCCGCAGAAGTCTGTGCTGACCCTCAAGGGCTTCGAGCAGAAAGATTCCAGCGAGACCAAGGACAACAACCTGGCCGGCCGCGTCGACTACAAGGTCGACGAGATCGGTTACCAGGGTAAGCCTGTGGGCTCGGCCGCCATGGCCGTCAGCATGAAAAACGTCGACATCCCCGCAATGCTGGTGCTGACCAAGCTCTACCAGGACAAGATGCAGCCGGTGCAAGCCGCCGCCGCTGCCGGCCAACCTGCGCCCGAGCTGCAATTGACCGAAGCCGAACAGACCCTGGCCGAAGCCAACGTCAATCAGGTGCTGGCCGCCAAGCCGCAACTGGCCGTGGAAAACCTGTCGCTGAAAACCACCCATGGCGAGAGCAAGTTCAACCTTGTACTGGACCTGGCCAAGCCGGCCTCCATGGAACTGCCACCGGTTGAGCTGGGCAAGCAGATGATTTCGCTGCTGGACACCAACCTCACCCTGTCCAAGCCGATGATCAGCGACGTGGCCGCGCTGCAAGCCCAGGTTGGCGGCGTAACCGACCCGAAAGCCATCGAACAGCAATCGCAAATGGCGGCCGAGATGGTCAGCGGTGTGGCCGTGGGCACTCAACTGGCAACCCTGGTGGGCACCGACGTGGTGTCCAAGCTGCACTACGCCAACAACGAAGTGACCTTCAATGGCCAGAAGATGACCGTCGAGCAGTTCATCAGCTTCGTAATGTCCAAAGCCGGCGCAATGGGCGGCGCGCAATAACCCTGAAATACAGTTGAAAATGTGGGAGGGGGCTTGCTCCCGATAGCGGTGGGTCAGTCACTTATCTGTGGCTGGCCCACCGTAATCGGGGGCAAGCCCCCTCCCACATTTTGTTTTGTGCCTGGCAAAGTCCCTGTCAGCCGGACAGCGGTGTGGCCTCAGCTTCGTGATGTCCAAAGCCGGTGCCATGAGCGGCGCGCAGTAACCCTGAAATGCAGTTGAAAATGTGGGAGGGGGCTTGCCCCCGATGGCGGTGGGTCGGTTAAGAATGTACTGACTGACACTCTGCCATCGAGGGCAAGCCCCCTCCCACAGTTGTTTTGTGCCTGGCAAAGAGTCTGTGTCAGCCAATTCTGAACAATTGTTCCGAATTGCCCTTGCCTCTGCCTGGCTAAGGGATAGTTCCCCCCAGGAAAGCTAGGTCGGGTCCCGAGACGCCGACACCCTGATGCACATCGCTCAGGATCACCCATCGTTGCAGCTTTCCTTGTAAGGAAGCCGACGACATGTTGCCAATCCCTCCACTCAGCGCTTCAGGCCGGTTGCGGCTGCTCATCGCAGCAGCCCTGTGCAGCCAATTGCTGATGCCCGCCTATGCCGTGGCCGATCCCGCCTATGACGCCCTGATCATCCAGGCCCGCAACGGTCACTTCACGCCGGCACTGACCCAGCTGCGCCAGCTGTCCGCCGAGCGCCAGACCCCAGGCCAGGTCAGCGATCACCTGGTGATTGCCGGCTGGGCCGGGCAAGACGCCGAAGTGTTGAAGGTGTACGAGGCACAGGGCAAGCATCGCAACCTGACCACCCAGGCACTGGCCACGGTGGCGCGCACCTATCGCAATCAAAAGCAGTGGGCCCAGGCCGAAGCGGTCTATCGCCAGGCGTTGCTGCGCGAACCGAATAATACCGACCTGCAACTGGGCCTGGCGCTCACCCAGGCCGATGGCGGCAAGGCCAATGAGGCGGTGCAACGCTTGCGCGCGCTAGTGGCGGCGCAACCGAATGACCCCAACCGCCGCATGGCCCTGGGCTACGCGCTGACCCGCGCCGGCCAGAACTATGACGCGCTGTTCGAGTTCGACCAGGCCTTTATCCGTGCCGGCGACAAGCCCGACGTGGCGCGTGAATACATCGTCGCGCTGCAAAAAGCCCGCCTGCCGGAAGCCGCGCTGCGCCTGTCGGCCAGGCGTCCGGGCCTGGTGGACGCGGTGACCCAGCGCCGCCTGGAAGGCGACCTGGCCGCCGAGCGCGTGCGCATGGCCGAATTCGCCACGCGCACCGAAAAAGAGCGCTACGTCATCGCCGATCGGGCCCTGCAGGATTACGACAAACTGATCAGCCGCTGGACCCCCGACGCCACTGCCCACGATGACGTAGTGCGCTGGCGCATTGACCGCCTGGGTGCGCTCAAGGCCCGTGCGCGCACCGCAGAAGTGATCCGCGAATACGAAGCCCTCACGGCCCAACGTGTACAGTTGCCGACCTACGCCGTGCGCTGGGTGGCAGCGTCTTATCTGGACCTGCGCCAACCGGAAAAGGCCGCGCCGCTGTACCGCCAGGCACTTGACGCGGCGGACGCCGACGTCGGCGATCATGTAAAAGACAGCACCGCCTTGTTCTACGCCTTGTTGGAAAACGACCAGGTGGAGGAGGCGCGCGCCGTTGCCACTCAACTGGCCAACACCGAGAAACCTCGGGTGGAACTCAAGGGCTTGCCCATCGGCAACCCCAACGATGAATGGATGGACGCCCAGCAACTGGCGGCCCAGGCCGGTACTTATGGCGCCGACCTGAACGCCAGCGAAGCCACCTTGGAAGCCCTGGGCAGCAAAGCACCTGGGAGTATCGGCGTGCGTTTGGCGCAGGCCGAGATGTACCGCGCCCGGGACTGGCCAAGACGCGCTGAAGAGTCCCTCAAGGAGACTGAAAACCAGAGCCCCCGTGACATCGGTGTGGAAATGTCCCAGGGCTTTACCGCGCTGGACCTGCAGGAATGGCGGCAACTTGACCTGCTCACCGATGACGTCGTCGCGCGTGCCCCGGACAACCGCCAGGTGCAGCGCCTCAAACGCCTGCGCGACGTGCACGACATGGCCGAAGTCCGCGTGGAAGCCTACACCGGTAAAAGCTTCGGCGGCGGCGATAACCAGGAGGCCGGTGCGGTTTCGGGCAGCCGTGACTGGGGCTTGGAAACCGTGGTCTACACCCCGCCCATCGACGAAGACTGGCGCCTGTTCGCCGGGGTTGGCTACGGCACTGCCGATTTTGCCGAAGGCACCGGCCATCACCGCTGGCAGCGCGTGGGCGTGGAGCGGCGTACCCGCGACATGACCATCGAAGCCGAAGTGTCCAACCATTCTTATGGCGATGGCGCAAAACAAGGCGCAAGCGTGTCGATTGCCCGTGATATCAACGATCATTGGCAGTACGGCGCCAGCCTTGGCTATCTCCTGAGCACCACGCCGCTGCGGGCGTTGAATGAAGGCGTCACCGCCAACGGCGGCAGCGGCTTTATCCGCTGGCGCGCCAACGAAAGCCGCGAGTGGAAACTGGCCGTCAGCCCCTCCCACTTCAGCGACGGTAACGACCGCGTCGAGGCCATGCTCACGGGCCGCGAAGGCATCTACAGCTCGCCGAAAGTACAAGTGGAGCTGGGCCTGGAAGTCGGCGCCAGCCGCAACAGCAAGGAAGACACGATCTACTTCAACCCCAAGTCCGACTTCAGCGTGTTGCCCACCGTTACCGTCAACCATGTGCTCTATCACCGCTACGAAACCCAGTGGAGTCAGCAGTTCCAGCTGGGTGCGGGTACCTACAGCCAGAAGGATTACTCCACTGGCGGTGTCGGTTTGATCGGCTATGGCCAGCGCTTTCGCTGGAATGACGTACTGGAAGCCGGCGCCAACCTGAGTCTGGTCAGCCGACCTTATGACGCAGAGCGCGAGCGCGACCTGCGCCTGCTCCTCGACCTCACTTACCGTTTCTAAAAGAGCCTGACCATGACCTTCCTCAGCCGTTGTTTTTTGGTTCTGGGTGTAATGCTGGCTGCCGCCTGTGCCCAGCAACCCGCGCCATTCGTCCCACCTGCCGAGCGGCCGACCCTGGCCAGCGAAGCGCCGTGGCCGAAGAACCACTTCCTGGGCATTGCCTACCACGATGTCTCGGACAACGATCCCGACCAGGCGGTGGTGGCAGTGCGTACCGAACGTTTGGTCGAGCAGTTGGCGTGGCTGCGCGAGAACGGTTACCAGGCGGTCAGCGTGAACCAGGTCCTCGCCGCACGCCGAGGTGGGCCGACACTGCCACCCAAAGCCGTGATGCTCAGCTTCGACGACGGCTACGCAAGCTTCTACACCCGCGTGATGCCGATTCTGCGGGCTTACAATTGGCCGGCTGTGCTGGCGCCGGTCGGCAGTTGGATCGACACCCCGCTGAACCAGCCGGTGGACTTTGCCGGTACGCCGCGTCCGCGGGGAGACTTCCTGACCTGGCAGCAGATTCGTGAAGTGTCCCAGTCGGGACTGGTGGAAATCGCCGCCCATACCGACGCCAATCACAAAGGCATACTCGCCAACCCTCAAGGCAATCTCGAGCCGGCCGCCACCACGCGTCGCTTTGACCCGGCGACCCAACGCTATGAAACCGAAGCCCAGTTCAAGGCACGGATGCGCGCTGATGTGGTGGGGATCTCCAACAAGATCAAAACCGTCACCGGCAAGGCACCTCGTGTGTGGGTATGGCCATATGGTGCGGCCGACGGCACTACCCTGGCCGTGGTGGGAGAGCACGGCTATGAGATGGCGCTGACCCTGGACGACGGTCTGGATGACTCGAACAAGCTGATGAACAGCCCGCGCTTTCTGGTAGCTTCGGATCCGGACGGCGAACACTTCGCCAGCAGCATGGTTTCGGTGCAGGCCAAGGCGCCGTTGCGCGTACTGCATGTGGACCTGGATCACGTCTACGATCCCGACCCGGCCCAACAGGCGCGCAATCTGGATGTATTGGTTCAGCGCGTGGTGGACATGGGAGCTGTCACGGTATTCCTGCAAGCCTACGCCGACCCCAAAGGCGACGGCCTGGTGCATTCGCTGTACTTCCCCAACCGCCACTTGCCGATGCGTGCCGACCTGTTCAACCGCGTCTCCTGGCAGCTGCATACCCGTGCCCATGCCAGTGTGTTTGCGTGGATGCCGGTGCTCAGTTTCGCCCTCGACTCCAAGTTGCCGCGCGTTACCCGCTGGGACCCGCAGACCGGCAAGGTGGCGCCCGATCCCGATCAATATCAGCGCCTGTCGCCCTTTGACCCGAAAGTGCGGCAGGTCATCGGCGAAATTTACGAAGACCTCGCACGCACCAGCAACAGCGGCATCGATGGCGTGCTGTATCACGATGACGCGGTGCTCAGCGACTTTGAAGACGCCAGCCCCGCAGCCCTCAAGGCGTACGCCGCCCAGGGCCTGCCGGACAACATCGCCGCGCTGCGCGCCGACCCCGCCGTGATGCAGCGTTGGACCCGCTTCAAGAGCCGCTACCTGATCGACTTCACCCACGAGTTGACCGGTAAGTTCCGCGCCATACGCGGCCCGCAGATCTTGACCGCGCGCAATATCTTCGCCGAACCGATGCTCAACCCGGCCAGCGAAGCCTGGTTCGCGCAGAACCTCGATGACTTCCTGCAGGCCTACGACTGGACCGCGCCGATGGCCATGCCGCTGATGGAAGGCCAATCGCTGAAAGACTCCAACGCCTGGCTGGAAAAACTGGTGGCCACGGTCAAGGCACGCCCCGGCGCTATGGAAAAAACCGTTTTCGAGCTGCAAGCCAAAGATTGGCGCACCAAAGCCGCACCGGATATCAGCGCAGAGCAACTGGCGCAATGGATGGGCGTGCTCAAACGCCAGGGGGTCAAGAGCTTTGGCTATTACCCGGACAACTTCCTGGAAAACTCCCCGGACTTGAAGACGATACGTCCGGCCCTTTCCAACCAGTGGAACCCTTGATCATGTTCGACAGAATCCTGGCTATATTCGTGCTGGCACTGGTATTGGGTGTGCCCCTGGGCCTGATCTTCCTGGTCACCGGGCAGTTCCTGATGGACTTCGTGTTTTTCTACCCGCTGTTCATGTCCGCGCTGTGGATCGCCGGCGGCCTGTACTTCTGGCTGCACTGGGAACGCCACTGGCCATGGCAGGAAGACACGCCGGCGCCGACCCTGGCCGGCAACCCGCTGATCTCGATCATCATCCCTTGCTACAACGAAGGCGATAACGTCGCCGACACCATGGCGGCCGCCCTGGCCCAGGTGTACACGAACATCGAAGTGATCGCGGTCAACGACGGCTCCAGCGACAACACTGCCGCAGTACTCGACGCGCTGGCGCTGCAACACCCACGCCTGCGCGTGCTGCACCTGGCGCAGAACCAGGGCAAGGCCGTGGCCCTGCGCATGGGCGCGGTGGCGGCGCGCAGCGAATACCTGGTGTGCATCGACGGCGATGCGTTGCTCGACAAAAACGCGGCGGCCTATATGGTCGCGCCGATGCTCGACAACCCGCGCCTGGGCGCCGTCACCGGCAACCCGCGTGTGCGCACACGCTCGACCCTGATCGGCCGGGTACAAGTGGGCGAGTTCTCCTCGATCATCGGCCTGATCAAGCGTACCCAGCGCGTGTTCGGGCGCATCTTCACGGTGTCGGGTGTGGTGGTGGCGTTCCGTAAGAAGGCGCTGGACCGCATCGACTACTGGAGCACCGACATGATCACCGAAGACATCGATGTCAGCTGGAAGCTGCAACTCGATCACTGGGCGATCTTCTACGAGCCGCGTGCGCTGTGCTGGATTCTCATGCCCGAAACCGTCGGCGGCCTGTGGAAACAGCGCCTGCGCTGGGCCCAGGGCGGCGCTGAAGTGCTGTTCAAGAATATCCGTGGCATCTGGCAATGGCGCCATCGCTACCTGTGGCCGCTGCTGTTCGAATACTGCCTGTCCACCGGCTGGGCCTTCACCTTCCTGCTCTCGGTGGTGTTCTGGGGCCTGGGCAAATTCATGGTGTTACCGCAGGCGATTACCGTCGACTCCCTGGTGCCGCCGGCGTTTACCGGACTGGTGCTGGCGATGGTGTGCCTGCTGCAGTTCGCGGTGAGCATCCTGATTGACCGGCGCTACGAAAAAGACCTGTGGAAAACCCTGTTCTGGACCGTGTGGTACCCGATGGTGTTCTGGCTGGTGAGCCTGTTCACCACCCTGGTCAGCTTTCCCAAGGTGTTGTTCAACCAGCACCAGAAACGCGCCCGCTGGGTCAGCCCGGACCGTGGTATCAAACCTGCCCAAGAGGAGGCGTGACGATGAAACTGGTCAGAACCCGCCAGAACCTGGTGATGTGGATTATCGATGTGGTGCTTACCCTGCTGGCCTGGGCCGGCCTGGTCTGGCTGCTGGCCCGGGGCATGAACGCCATGCTCGAAACCCACGGCGGCCCGCGCCTGGAAGCGCCGATCTTCGCCGCGCTCAACACCTTGCAAACCTACCTGTGGATCGCGCTGTTCAACGCCGTGATCCTGATTGCCTGGGCGCGCTACCAGCAACGCAAAGGGCGCAAATTCGCCCAGCGTCGCGCCGAGGCGAATGCCCTGAGCGACCAGCACTTGAGTGAAAGCTTCAAGCTGGGCGAGGGCGACCTGGAACAACTGCGCCGCCCCGGCGTGCTGGTGATTCACAACGACGAAGAGGGCGGCGTGGGGGAAGTGAAATCCCACGTGTCCCGCGATGTCGAACGCCCTGGCCTGGCCCTGGTGCCCGGCCCGGAAAAAGACAAAGGCCTTGGCTGATATCTTCAGTGCTGCACTACCCAATGTGGGAGGGGGCTTGAATTAATGCCGCCCTCTGTAGGAGCGAGCTTGCTCGCGAAAAACGTCAACGATAACGCGTGCTTCCTGAATGAACGCGGTGCCTGTAGTTTTTCGCGAGCAAGCTCGCTCCTACAAAAAACCTAACTGACTGGCATTAGGGCAAGCCCCCTCCCACATTGATACCTCCAGTGCTGTGAATGCGCACGGGTTCAAAAAAACTGATTGGATTTCCGATAAATGGGATCCAAATCACAAAACCGCCGCGAACTTTCCTCCCCTCCCCGGTACTAACCCTAACTCGATAACACCTGATGGCTAAATAATGGCGATCGCGGCTTGTTAGTCGAATCACGCTCGAAACAGTTGCCGCCGGTCGGATTAAACGTATCAGTGGTCAGGCCGGAAACTGTTCGATAATTATTTTTTGTTACTAATCATTAGGTTGACCGCAAACACGCTCGAACACCCGACAGCCCCCGCGTCTTGGTCTGCTGAACGTTCGATGTTAGCTTGCCGGCCTTTGATTTTCGACGGATCGAACATGCCTCTGCCAATGCCACGGACTCGGTTTCTTCTATGCACTTTCCTGCTCGCTTGCCTGAGCCTGAACACTGCATTCGCTGCCCCCACGCCCGGGGACCAGGACCTGATCCGCGATCGGCAGAACCGCCTGCTCGAAGAGCAACAGCGGCGCCTTGAAGAACTCAAGGATCTGCCCGGCAAAGCGGCCAAACCCGAGGCGCCCACCGCGCCCGCCGACACCCGTTGCTTCCCGATCAAGGACATCGAACTCAAAGGCGCCGACAGCCTGCCGGCCTCCGAGCGCGAGCGCCTGCTCAAGCCCTACGTCGGCCAATGCCTGGGCGTGTCCCAGCTCAACGACCTGCTCAAGGCCATCACCGATTACTACCTCGGCAAAGGCCGCGTCACCAGCCGCGCCTACCTGCCGCAGCAAGACCTCTCCACCGGCCACCTGCAAGTGCTGGTGGTGGAAGGCAAGCTCGAAGCCTTGCGCAGCGCCGAAGGCAGCACCGTGACCGAACGCGAACTGGCCATGGCGTTTCCTGGCAAGGTCGGCGAAGCGCTGAACCTGCGTGAAATCGAGCAACTGGTGGACCAGCTCAACCGCCTGCCGTCCAAACAAGCGCAGATGGAACTGACCCCCGGCAGCCAGGTAGGCGGCAGCGACGTGGTGGTCAAGAACACCGCGCAAAAGCCCTGGCGCGCCAGCCTGTCGCGCAATAACGACGGCCAGAAAAGCACCGGTGAACAGCAATGGGGCGCCGGCCTTGAATGGGACAGCCCGCTGGGCCTGGGCGACCAGTTGATTCTGCGCGGCGGCCATGACGCCATCAGCGACCACCAGAAAACCTCGAAAAACACCATGCTCTATTACAACGTGCCGTGGGGTTGGTGGAACTTCAGCTACACCTACAGCGAGAGCGACTACCGCACCTTCGGCGTGACCGACGACTTCAAATACAAGCAGGACGGCGACAACCAGAACCACCAACTGCGCGCCGAGCGAGTGATCCACCGTGATGACGTGAGCAAGACCTCGGTCAACGTCGGCCTGGCGCACCTGCGCACCAACAACTACATCCTCGACGTGCGCACCGCGCCCAGCAGCAACCGCCTCAGCGAACTGCAACTGGGCGTCAACCACGGGCGGCGTATCGGCACGGCCTTCGTCAACCTGGACCTGGGCATGCAAAGCGGTATCGGCCTGCTCGACGCCCAGTCGCAGGACGAGCGCGACGCCTTCGGCCGCCGCCAGCCGAACTCGCGCTACCGCAAATACACCGCCACCGTCAGCTACCTGCAACCGTTCAGCCTGTGGGGCGAGTCGTTCAGCTTCAGCAGCCTGGCCACCGGCCAGCGCAGTGAAGACCCGCTGTTCTCGCCCCAGCGCATGAGCCTCGGCGGCTCGGCTTCGGTGCGCGGTTTCAAGGATCAGTTGCTGACCGGCGACAGCGGCGGCTACTGGCGCAACGAAGTGCGCTGGGCACGCCCGGTGACCCTCGACTGGATGCGCCCGGCCTTCTTCGAGTACGGCGCCAGCGTCGGCTACGACCAGGGCGTGATCCGCAACGACCGCTACAACGACAACGTTCATGGCCGCGTGTCCAGCAACTCCCTGGAGCTGTTCGCCCGTGGCAAGAACGTCAGCACCAGCGTGACCTTTGCCCACTCGCTGGAAAGACCCGGCGTCGTCACCGAGCGCGAAGCGCCGATCTACTTCCGCCTGGATTTGTTCCTGTAATTCAACGTTGCGCCGCAGCGAGAAACTGAAAATGGACGTTCGACAATTTGCCTTCCTGGCCCGCCAACCTTCCGCCACCCTGAAGCCGCGAAACGCCTTCTTCGGCCTGCCCAAGCGCGGGCTGGCGCTGATCCTCGCCAACGCGCTGTTCTGGCAGCCACTGCTGGCCCAGGCCGAGGGCATTGTGGTCAGCGCGCCGGGCACTACCGTGGGCGCGGCGGGCAATGGCGTGCCGGTGGTGAACATCGCCACGCCCAACGGCGCAGGCTTGTCCCATAACCAGTTCCAGCAGTACAACGTCGGCCCCAACGGCGTGATCCTCAACAACGCCAACGGCGCGCTGCAAAACACCCAACTGGGCGGGATCATCGTCGGCAACCCCAACCTCAAGGGCGGCGCGGCCAGCGTCATCCTCAACGAAGTCAACGGCGGCAGCGCCAGCCAGTTGCGCGGCTATACCGAAGTGGCGGGGCAGTCGGCCAAAGTTATCGTCGCCAACCCGTACGGCGTGACCTGCGCCGGTTGCGGTTTCATCAACACCCCCAACGTCACCCTCACCACCGGCAAACCCATCATCGACCCGACCGGCCAGCTGAAAAGCTACCAGGTCGATGGCGGCGCGGTGACCATCGATGGCGAAGGCCTGAACGCCAGCAACGTCGACCGCTTCGACATCATCACCCGCTCGGCCAAGATCAACGCACAAATCAACGCCCGCGAACTCAACGTGATCGCCGGGCGCAACGACGTCGATGCACAAAGCCTGAAAACCACCGCTCGCGCCGACGACGGCAGCGCCAAGCCCGAATTGGCGATTGACTCATCGGCGCTGGGCGGCATGTACGCCGGCGCGATCAAACTGGTGGGCACCGAAGCCGGCGTGGGCGTGAAGCTCGACGGCACCCTGGCCGCCAGCGGTGGCGATATCCAGCTCGATGCCAATGGGCGCCTGAGCATGGCGCAGACCGCTGCCAGCGGCGCGATCAATGTCAAAGCCGCCAGCCTTGACGCCCAGGGACCGATGTATGCCGGTAACGCCCTGGAGGTGCAAACCCAGGGCGATCTCAACAGTCGCAAAAGCCTGGCCGCACGCGACCGCATTGCACTGTCCAGCGGCGGCACGCTGACCAACGCAGACATCATCGAAGCCGGCGTCAACGCCGATAACACCCGCAACTCCACAGGTGATGTCAGCCTGCGCGGCCAGGCCGTCAACAACAATGGCGCCAGCGTGATCGCCAGCCGCAGCTTGAGCGTCGATTCCCAGGCCTTGAACAACCAGGGCGGCACCCTCAGCGCCCGGCAAGGCACTCGCGTCACGGCGGCTGCCCTCGATAACCGCAACAACGGACGAGTCCTCAGCAACACCGCGCTGGCTATCGACGCCGGCGCGCTGCAGAACGGCCAGGGCGGATTGATCGCCAGTAACGGGCCGCTGACTGCCACGCTGGGCACGGTGCAAAATACCGGCGGCGAAATCTCCAGCCTGGACACTGCCAACCTGACGGTGACCACCCTGGACAACGTCGCGGGCCTGGTCACGGCGGGCAAGGCGTTGAGCCTCAGCGCCGGCACGCTCGACAACCAGAACGGGCGCGTCACCAGCCAGGGCGTTCTTCACCTCACCGGTAATCGCCTCGACAACCGTCAGAAAGGCCTGGTCGCCAGCACCGGCGGCGTGCAGGTCGACGTCGCCAACATCGACAACCGCAACGGCGAGCTGTCCAGCCGTGCGGGCGTGGCGGTGAACGGCACGCAATTGGATAACAGCGATGGCGGCCTGGTAGTGGCTGGCACTGGCCTGAACCTGAACGTCGATCAATTGCTCAACCGCAACCAAGGCCTGATCAGCAGCGAAGGGCTGCTCACCGTGACCACGGGCACCCTGGTCAACCGTGGTGGCGCGCTCTCCAGCGCCGGCCCGCTGAGCATCGCCGCCCGTGACGCGGTGGACAACCAGGGCGGCCGCCTGGTGACGGACGGCACCCTGACCCTGACCAGCGCAAGTGTCGACAACAGCCAACAGGGCACCCTGAGCGCGCGTAATGCGCTGCGCATCGACACTCGCGACCTGAACAATCAGCAAGGCGGTCAGGTGACCAGCGCCACCGGCCTGACCCTTGAACTCAATCGCGGCCAATTCAACAACCAGGGCGGGCTGATCAACGGCCCGCTCTTGATGCTCAACAACCTCAAGGACGTTAATAACCAGGGCGGCGAGATTTCCAGCAGCCAGGCCTTCACACTCACCGCCGACAACCTCGATAACAGCAGCGGCAAACTGCTGAGCAACGCCGCCCTGACCCTGCGCATCGGCCAGGCCCTGGCCAACGTCAAGGGCATGATTGCCGCCGCTGCGGTTGACGCAAGCGCTGCCAGCCTGGACAACAGCGGCGGCACCCTCACCAGCCGTGGCGACACCCTGCTCAACGTGAGCGGCCCATTGACCAACCAGGCCCAGGGCCTGATCAACGCGGCCAACCTTCTGAGCATCAATACCGCGAGCCTGGATAACCAGGGCGGCTCCTTGCTGGGCAGCGCGATTGCCGTGGACTTCGGCAGTGCCACCGGCGACCTGAACAACACCGGTGGCCTGATCACCACCGCCGGCAACCTGAGCATCAATCACCTGCGTGACCTCAGCAACCAGGGCGGCGAACTCTCCAGCGCGCAGACCCTGACCCTCAGTGGTCGCACCCTCGATAACAGCGCGGGCAAGCTGATCAGCAATAACCTGCTGGTGCTCAACGCCGAGACGCTGATCAACCAGAACGGGCTGATGTCCGGCTGGCAAGGCCTGAACGCCACTGCCGCAAGCCTGGACAACCGCAACGGCGGCACCCTGTCGAGCCGCTACGGCGACCTCAATGCCACGCTCACCGGTCGCCTGCTCAACAGCGGCGCGGGTGCGCTGGTCAGCCAGAAAGCGCTGACGGTCAGCGCCGCCGAGCTGGATAACAGCGACAAAGGCGCGCTTTCCAGCGCTGCCGAGCAAACCCTCAACGTCACCGGGCTGCTGAACAATGCCAACGGCGGCGCCATCGACAGCGGCACGGCCTTGAACCTGACCGCGCAGAACCTGGACAACACTGCCGGCACCATCAGCGGCGGCGCTGCCACTCGCCTGGACCTGCTGGCGACCCTGACCAACACCAACGGCAAGTTGGCCAGCGCTGGCCCGTTGCTGATCAGCCGTGCCGCGCAGATCGACAACCAGGGTGGGCAACTCGCCAGCCAAGGCCTGTTGACGCTGCTGACCGGCGGCCTGGATAACCGCAATCGCGGCACGCTGGCGGCCAACGAGCGCTTGAGCATCACCGCCAGCGGTCTGGTACAGAACGGCAACGACGGCTTGATCTACAGCCAGAACGCTGACCTCACGCTCAGCGCCAACCGTCTCGACAACGCCAGAGGCGCGGTGCAAAGCCAGGGCGGCCTGACCCTCGATGTGGTCGATGCGGTCGACAACCAGAGCGGCAAACTGATCGCTCAGGCCGGCAACCTCAAGGCCGGCGCGGCCAGCCTCGACAACCGGGGCGGCACCCTCGCCAGCCTCCAGGCCTTGCTGCAGACCCGAGTGGTCGGTGTGCTGCGCAACGGCTATGACCTCACCAACAATCGCCAGGGCGGCGTGATGCAGGGCCAGACCCTGGACCTGCAGGCCGGTGGCGTAGACAACTACGGCGGACGTATTTCCGCCCAGGCCGGCGACGGCCTGGTCACCACCGGCAACTTCGACAACCGCAACGGCGGGCTCTATGCCAAAGGCCTGATGCGCGTGGTCGGCCACGATTTCGATAACAGCGGCGACAACGATGGCCAGATTGCCGCCCGCCAGATCGACCTGGACCTCAGCGGCGCGTTGAATAACCGCCTGGGCATCATCGAAAGCGAATCCACCCTCAAGGTCCGCGCCGCCAGCCTGGACAACCAGACCGGCCGCCTGCGCGCACTGGGTAACAGCGGCACCACCGAGTTCGCCATTGGCGGGCTGTTCGACAACCGCGACGGCGTGCTGGAAACAGCCAACACCAACCTGAGCCTGGACGCCGACCGCCTGCAGAACCTCGGCGGCAATGTGCTGCATGTGGGCACCGGCACCTTCGGCATCGCGCCGCGCAATCTCAATGATGTAGGCGGCAGCCTGGTCACCCGTGGCGACCTGACCATCGCCCAGGACACCTGGACCAACAGCAGCGTGATCCAGGCCGGGCAACTGACCGTCAACGTCAACAGCCTCGAACAGACCGCGACCGGTCAATTGCTCGGCGCCCGGCGCTTTATCGGCAGCGGTGGCAACTGGTCCACCAACGGCCTGATCGCCAGCGACGGCGACCTTGACCTGAGCCTGAGCGGCGCGCTGAACAGCAGCGGGCGCATCAGCAGCCTGGGCAAACTGAACCTGACCGCCGCCCAGGCCAACTTGAGTGACACCGCCAGCATCGCCGGCGGTGGCGTGACCCGCGCCACCCTCAGCGGCACCCTGAACAACCGCGGCCGCCTGACCTCGGCCACCGACCTGCTGATCAACGCGGGCACGCTCAACAACTACGCCACGCTCGGCAGCGGGCAAACGCTCACGGTCAACACCGGCGCATTGCTCAACGACCACGGCCTGATCTTCAGCGGCGCCGACATGAGCCTGCGCGTGGCGTCGCTGAACAACAGCTACGGCGACCTCTACAGCATGGGCAACCTGAGTGTCGATCGCGACGGCAAGGGCGGCCTGGCCGACAGCATTATCAACAGCTCATCGAGCATGCAGAGTGATGGTGACCTGACCCTCACCGCCGCCACGATCAAAAACGAACGTGCGGTACTGACCGTCAACGACGCGGGTGTCTACACCGCCTCGGCCACCGAGGGCGCGTGCATCAAGTACGTCAACGCCGGTGACTGCAAAGCAGGCGGCACCCCGCGCAACTACGTGTGGGAGTTGCTGACCCGCGACAAACTGGAAGTGACCGCCGCCAGTGCCGGTTCGAGTATCACCGCCGGCGGCAACATGACCCTGGCGGGCGGCGACCTGCTCAACAGCAGCAGCTCGATCGCGGCCGGCGGTAACTTCACGGCGCGCCTGAACAACCTGGTCAACACCGGCATCGAAACCGGCGAGACCGAGACCTATCGTCTGTTCACGTCAGAGCGCACCAAGCACCCTGGACGCTGGTTCGATGCAGCCGCCGCACTTACCAACAAATACTGGTACAAAAGCGCCGGTTACAACCCCAATGACCTCGGCGGCCTTGAGGCCACGGTGGCCAACTTCATCGGCATGATGGAGATCGAGCGCACGCAGTTCGGCAAGGTCACCAAAATCGCCAGCGATGATCAGCGTTATGCTGCCGTGATTCAGGCTGGCGGCGCGGTGGACGTCAAGGCGCAGGCCGGTATCGACAACAGCGTGGTGCGCCCGGGTTACACCTACATCGGGGCGGGTGCAAAAACCACCACCGGCGCGACCGGCGCCAGTGCCGCCAACGGTTACTCGACCCGCGTCACCCTCAACGCGCAATTGCCTCCGGACCTGGCCCAGCAGCAGATCAACCCGCTGAGCTTGCCCGGCTTTACCTTGCCCAGCGGCCAGGGCGGCCTGTTCCGCCTCAGCGGCCAAAGCGCCAGTGCGCCGGCCAGTACCGGCCCGCAAGGCTGGAGCCTGGGCGGCGGCAGCGTAGACCGAGCCCCGGCTTCCGGGCCGGTCGTACCCGCCGCAGGCACCTCGGCCGACGGTGTCACCATCAACCGCGTGCAAGGCCTGCCGGACAGCCAGTTCGTCTCCAACCCACAGAAATACCTGATCGAAACCAACCCGCAGCTGACCAATCTCGGCCAGTTCCTCAGTTCCGATTACATGCTGTCCAAGCTCGGCTACGACCCCGACCAGGCGCAAAAACGCCTGGGTGATGGCCTCTATGAACAGCGCCTGATTCAGCAAGCGGTCATTGCCCGCACCGGCCAGCGCTTCATCGACGGCCAAACCAGCGACACGGCGATGTTCAAGTACCTGATGGACAACGCCATCGGCAGCCGTCAGGCGCTCAATTTGTCGGTCGGTGTAAGCCTCACCGCCGAACAAGTCGCGGCCCTGACCCACGACATCGTGTGGATGGAAAACGCCACCGTCGCCGGCCAGCAAGTGCTGGTGCCGGTGCTCTACCTGGCCCAGGCCAACAACCGCCTGGCGCCCAATGGCGCGTTGATCACCGGCAGCGACCTGAGCCTGGTCAGCGGCACAGACCTGACCAACGTCGGCACCCTGCGCGCCACCAATAACCTGGCCGCCAGCGCCGGGCGCAACATGGTCAACAGCGGCCTCATCGCAGCGGGCAACCGTCTCGACCTGCTGGCCGGCAACAGCCTCACCAACCGCGCCGGCGGCATCATCAGCGGGCGCGACGTCAGCGCCGCTGCGGTAAATGGCGATGTGCTCAACGAACGCACCGTCACCAGCCACCAGAGCAGCAGCGGCTATCGCACCGAACGCACCGACTTCGTCGACAACGCCGCGCGCATCGAAGCCGCCAACAGCCTGACCCTGCAAGCCGGTCGCGACATCAACAGCACCGGCGGTGTACTCAAGAGCGGTACCGACACCCGTATCCAGGCCGGGCGTGACGTGAACCTCGTCACTGCCGAACAACGTAACGCCAATAGCGTCAGCACCTACTCACGCAGCAGCAACGTGACCCAGTACGGCACCGTGGTAGAAGCCGGGCGGGACTTCCAGATTGTGGCGGCACGGGACATCAGCGCCATCGGCAGCCAGTTGAATGCCACGCGTGATCTGGCGTTGGTGGCCAAGGGCAATGTGAACCTGGCTTCGGCGGCGAATGAACAGCATTCGGCGTTCAATTCCAAGAAGGTCACCAGCAAAGAGGATCACGTTCAGCAGGTAGGCACCTCATTGGTGGCCGGCGAAAACCTCTCCCTGAGTGCAGGCAACGACCTCGCCGTCAGCGCCAGTCGCGCGAGCGCGGGCAAGGAAGCCTACCTCTATGCGGGCAATGATCTGACGCTGAAGGCCGCCCAAGACAGCGACTACAGCTATTACCGCAAGACCAAAACCAGCAAAGGGTTGCTGTCCAGCAGCCAGAAAACGCGCATCGACAGCAGTAACCAGATTACCCAACAGGGTTCCTCCATCAGCGCCGACACGGTGGTCGTGCGTGCCGGTCGCGACATCGGCACGAGCGCCAGTGACGTGGTGTCCACGAACGCCACCAGCCTGATTGCCGGGCGTAATGTGGTGATTGATGGGGCAACGGAAACCTTTGAACAAAGCCATTCGTCCTCGACCAAAAAATCGGGCTTGATGAGCAGCGGCGGCATCGGCGTTACGTTGGGCTCAAGCAGCAATAAAAACACCCTCAACAGCAGCACCGAAACCACCCGGGCCAGCAACATCGGCAGCGTGCTGGGCAGCGTGGATATCCGGGCGGGCAAAGAGCTCACCATCAAAGGCTCTGACGTGGTTGCCGGTAAAGACATCAGCCTGGTTGGGCAAAATGTCAGCATCCTGGCGTCCGAAAACAACAACCGCAGCGAACAGACGGCCAAAAGCAAAACCAGTGGTTTGACCCTGGCACTCTCCGGCACCGTGGGTAGCGCGGTGGACTCCGCTTACCGAACTGCCAAGCAAGCCAAAAGCGAGGACGACGGCCGCCTCTCGGCGCTGCAAGGTGTGAAGGCGGGTTTGACGGGGGTGCAGGCGTGGCAAGCGGCGCAGCAGGATGGCGGCATGACCGGCGCCAACGCTGGGCAGTTTGTAGGTATCAGCATCTCCCTGGGGTCGCAGAAGTCCGACTCCAGACAGACGCAGGAACAAACCCTCAGCCAGGGCAGCAACCTGACGGCGGGCAATAACCTCACCATCGTGGCGCAGGGGAATGGCACGCCGGGAGACGCCGGTGATATCCGCGTTCAAGGCAGCAAGCTCCAGGCCAGCAATGAAATGACGCTGGCTGCGGAGCGTGATATTCGCCTGGAGGCTGCGGCCAACAATCAAAAGCTCGATGGCAAAAACAGCAGCAGCGGTGGAGCGATTGGCATCAGTCTGGGCGTGGGTTCCGGAGAAAGTGGCCTGAGTATCTTCGCCAATGCGAACAAGGGCACCGGCAACGAGAAGGGCACCGGCACCACCTGGACGGAGACAACGCTGGACGCGGGCAAACAGGTCAGCCTGATCAGCGGACGAGACACCGCCCTCAAAGGCGCGCAAGTCAGCGCAGACAAAATCACCGCTACCGTGGGTCGCGACTTCACGCTGCAAAGCCTGCAGGACACCGATAACTACAAGTCCAAGCAAACGGATGTCAGTGGGGGCGTCAGTTTTGCCATCATCGGCAGCGGCGCCAGCGCCAACCTGAGCATCAGCAAAAGCAAGATCGACTCCAAATACCAGAGTGTGCAGGAGCAGACCGGCCTGTTCGGCGGCAAGGGCGGCTACCAGATCGATGTGGGCAACCATACCCAACTCGATGGCAGCGTGATCGCCAGCACGGCCACGCCGGACAAAAACCGCCTGAACACCGGCACCCTGGGCTGGAGCGTTTTAAAGAACAAGGCTGACTACACAAGCCAGTTGCAGAGCGCCAGCGTCAGCAGTGGCAGCGATGGCACCAACGCGTTCATCAGCAACATGCCCAGCGGCAGTTTGATCGCGTTCAATCATGGCGACAGTGACAGCGGCACCACGTCCTCGGCCATTTCCAACGGCACCCTCAACATCCGCGACCCTGCCAAACAGCAGCAGGACGTGGCAACGCTGAGCCACGATGTTGAACACGCCAACGGCGCCATCAGCCCCATCTTCGATAAGGAGAAAGAGCAGAAACGGCTGCGGCAGGTGCAGTTGATTGCGGATATCGGTACTCAAGCGGCGGATATCACACGCACTCAAGGTGCCATTAACGCGGCCAATGCTCAAAAAGATCCCGAAGCGATAGCGGCTGCGCGAGACAAACTTATCCGTGAGGGCAATACCCAGCCGACGGATAAAGAGATCGCCGCACAGGTGACCCGTACGGTGATGCAGCCGTACGGAACGGGGGGCGATTATCAACGTGCCGCTCAAGCGGTGACGGCAGCTTTGCAAGGACTGGCAGGCGGGGACATCGGCTCCGCCCTCGCAGGCGCGTCGGCGCCCTATCTGGCGAACATCATCAAGCAGTCAGCGCGGGACAACGATACCGCCCGAATCATGGCCCACGTGGTATTGGGTGCTGTAGTTGCACAGGCCCAAGGGAACTCGGCGGTTGCCGGTGCCGCTGGAGCTGGCACGGGGGAGTTGATTGCGGCGCAGTTGTATCCTGGTATTAAAACCGAGAATTTGAGCGAGAAGCAGAAACAGACCGTATCGGCGCTTTCGACATTGGCATCGGGTTTGGCAGGCGGGCTTGCAGGAGGCGACCTGAGCGGTGCACTTGCCGGTGCAAAGGCTGGCAACAATGCTGTTGAGAACAACTCAATGGGTGATATTGCCAGTGCATTAGCTGAGGGTAAGACGCTCGAACAAAAGGCTGAAGAGCGCATCAAGGCTGAAAATGAGCGCTACAAGGAGCAAAACTGTGCGGGACTGAGCGCAGAGGCGTGCTCGGCGCAAATGTATGCCGAGCGCCGTGAAAGCCTTGCTTATACGTTGGTGGGTGGTGTTGTTGTAATCGGAACAGTGACAGGAGGCATGTTGCTTGGTCCAGCCCTGTTAAATGCATGTGGGATGAACCCGGTAGCTTGTACCGAACTGACCATAGCAGCAGCAGAGGTGCCTTTTGGTGCCGCGATGGCTGGCGGTGGGGCGTTAGGTGTGGGAGGCTTTGGCAGTCTTGGGGTGAAGGAGGTAGCTGCTACTGCGGATGCTGCTGCGGCGGCGCGGAATGTTGAGGCTGTAAAAGGTGGCGCTCTTGATGCAAAAGGGCTAGGTCAGACAGGTGGAGCCGTTACTTCGGGTACGACACTTGATCTGTTTTCAGCCACCCGAGGTAAAGATCTTTCGAAGCTAACCAATCAGCAGGTTGGTGACCTAGGTGAAGATATCTCCAAGGTCTTCTTGCGTGACAACAACCACACTGACATCTTCGCTGTGCAGAACCGCAGTGGTAACGGTATCGACATTGTCAGCCGTACACCGGATGGCCGCCTCGCGTTCACTGAAGTAAAAACTTCGCGAACGGGGAATGTGGGAGATCTTTCTGTACGACAGCAGAACATGACAACGTTCATCGAGGATGTTCTGGGTCAGGCAGCTAGTCGACAAGGTCGTTACAAGAGCATCAGCGTGGCAGAGCAGCAGCAGGCTAGGCAGATGCTTCGGGAGTTCAGGCGTGCCCCTGAAAATGTGAGTGGTAATTTGATCGGCGTTGACCTACAGGGTGAAGTATTGCGGGTCTCACCTTGGGCGCGTAATTGACTGATGGGGCGTACCAGAATGAAAAAAATAGAAGAAATCCTAGAGCAGCATCGGCACTGGCTGTCTCAGTCGGATGGGATGCTGGCTCAAGAGCTTGAGTACCTTGAAGAGGATCTTGCCTGTGACTCCTTGGAGGGGTTGGGCAATGTATCTGATTCATTGGGGATACTTGCAGTTTGTCACGGTATACAGGGAGAGGTTTCTATTTGTGCCGGTGATATTTCTGGCTGGGAGGAAGTATCCCGCGCGATGATTTACCGCTATTGGGTGCTAATGCTCAGAGCTAAGACCTTTTCTAATACGAGCTTTCTTCAAGGCATTAGAAACGCCCCGAATCTGACCAATCAGTTGAGCAATGCAGGTTGCTTACTTGCAGGTTTCATTGCTGCGGATAGGCATGATCTAGCGGAGTCGGTCGCCGATGTGCTTGTTGGGATGTTAACTGTTGATGGAGCTGTTGATCCCGGCTATCTCAAAGAGCGTCGATTCGAACCTTTCATGCTGTGGCTCTATTCTGTCTATTCGGGTGGGAATACACCTGCCCTGATTGAGTCTATGGATCTCGGCATTTACAAGAAAGTGATAGACAGTTGGGCAGATGAGCAAAGGCTTGCCGGTGTACTGGACGAGGTATGCCAATATCACTTAGCTAACTCCGAAGATAAGGGCGGGGCTTGGGACCCGGAGTTCAAAAACCCACCTTTTGATTTGCTGCCTTTGGAGGTTTTCGCAATTTTTAAGGTTCGCCAACAGTGCGGGTTGAAGTCACTTGCAGTTGCGAATCCCTTGTTATCTATTGAAGTGGCTGCATTGGAGAATCTGGCTTTCAAGCCTGATGACATTTCTGTAAGGGTTGAGACAGCCTATAGAAATTTCTTCAGCTAAAGTACAGATAGAACAATCGGGAGCGACCCTGATAAGCGATAGGGGACAGACCACGTTTTTCGTAGATGTTGATGTGGCTGGATAGCAGTTCACTTGATGCAAAAGGTGCGCTCTTGATGCAAAAGCTACTGGCGGTGCTGCTGGAAAGGCAGATGATCTCGCCTCTACCGGGACAGCTGTTCGTCCTACACCCCAAAAATCTGAGATTGATGTTGGCGCTGATCTTGGTGCGGGAGCTCGCCCACAAGTCAGTTATAAAAATGGGCAAGAAGTCCCTTATGGCACTTCAGGTAGTGTCCGTCCAGACTGGTGTGTGGGTAACGTATGCAGCGTTGAAGTGAAAAACTACAACATTGTAAAAAATCAAAGCGGATTGATTAGTAATGTTTCCAACCAAGCCCTCCAGCGAGCTGAAAATTTACCGCAAGGAATGCAGCAGCAAGTCGTTATTGATATTCGAGGGCAAGCTGTCACGCTTGTGCAGGAGAAATAGGGGTCAGACCACGGTTTGAAAAACAGTGGTCTGACCCCTATTTCCCCAGCTGGGGCCCACTGCAGGCAGCCTCAAGGAGACCTATGCGGCGCTCAAAGCTGTAGTGGAGAGCGGTGGTGTTTGGGACGCGGTCAAGCAGCCGTATATTGATCGCATAGACCGACTGCAAGCGCAGTATGAAGAAGCCGGGCCCAGTGGCTCCTTTAACGCCGGGGTTGAAACTGGAAGGCTGATCAGCGATATGGCTGCGGTCCTTTCAGCTGGCGGTGGGCTGGTGAAGGGTGGCGCCTTGCTGGCGGAGAAGGTTACGGCTAAGGTCGCTGCTCGAATAGAGTTGGGGGGCGCGAAAGCAACTCCTTCAGGGCTGGTTTCTGGAGAAACTGGCTTTGTAGATGCTGGTAAGGCTGCTGCTAACGATGCGGATTTCGCGGGTGCAAAAGCAACTACTGGCGCTCCCAATACACCCAGGTTCATTACGGACTCTGCCGGTAATACTATTGATTTAGATTATACCAAGGGACTCAGGGAAACGAATGTGACGGTCACGGGAACGCGTGGTGGTGTTCAGTATCCGTTGCAAGGGCAAACTCCCGATTCTTATGCAAATCTTGGAAATGGGCATGTTGTTGTCTACGGTCCTGAGGGGCGTGCGCTATATGATGTGTCTAGCTCTCGGATTAAGGTGGTCGAATGGAACCAAGCTCCGAATGGAACATATTTCCCCAAGAAGGGAAGTGATACAAAAGCTTTTGAGGGAAATGTTCCTCAGTCGGTTCTTGATAGCTTAGGGTTGAAATGATGAAAGTTTATCAGGGTAATATTTCTAAAGAGTCGTTGAATCTGTTTGTTTCAGATATTGGCTCCGGGGAGTTTTTTTCATATGTAGGGCACTTGGTTTCATTAGAACAGGCAATTTCTGTTCTAGGTTTGCTCTCTCCTGATTTTATTGAGGTCAGTGGTCACATTTTCTGGCTGCCTAACGCTCAGCAATACGATCCGCAAAAATTTCATTTGAACGGGCTGGTTGAGACCGAATCTAGTATGTTGGAACAAAGTACATCGCGTAGAGACGTTGAACGATACAGAAATATTTTTTCAATAAATCAGTTCTTTTCAAAGTGGGAGGATGCACCGGGCCGACCCGTATTTAAAGTGGGCCTGTCGGAAGAAGATTATCGTCTTTGTCATTTATTTGCTGAACAGATCACTAGATATTGGAAGCGCGCGTTATCCGATGCCTTTCCAGAGAAGGTATTTCAGTTTGAAATTGCTGACGATCTTCTCGATGAATATGGCGTCTGTCTGACATTCTGGCAGTCGTAGTTTTAAGAGCGCACAGGATGTGTCCGCGCCATTAAAACCACTGCCAGAGACTAAACAATAATTATGCGTTTAGAAATGGTGGAGAAATAGGGGTCAGACCACGGTTTGGAAAATAGTGGTCTGACCCCTATTTCCGCAGGCACACATTATGTCCCGCGGTAGAGTACTTTGGTGATGATGGGTTTTATAAAGACGGACCCTATGAATCGGGTGCTAAGGGCGAGGTGTGGCTGTTCGGCTGGGATAGCACCGGGACTGCTTTCGGTTTCGACAGTGGAGACAACTGGCGATTGTTGGAAATCGACAATATGCGTTGGATAACGCGACTTGACTTGTCGTTTCGTCAGTTCGTCGAAGGGGTGTTGGTATGTTATCCACAGCGGCCGATAAGCTTTGCGAATGGAGTTTGGCGCGACTCGGGAGATGTTTCTTACACCCTATCGGATTAGGCATAAAAGCGTGCTGAGCCTAAAAAAGTGGAAAAGGCGCGCATTTATCTGAGGGAAATAGGGGTCAGACCACGTTTTGCGTTTTTTAGAGTTCAGTGAGGTTGCTCTTTAAAAATATGGTTTATTTTTGGAGAAATAGGGTAGACCACGGTTTTGCGTTTTTAGAGTTTAGTAGAGTTGCTCTTTTAAATAGAAGAATAGTGGTCTGACCCCTATTTCCCCGAGCCTGATGACTTCTGAAGGCGTTCCTGCAAGTGCCTTTGGGAACAGAAATATTGCTGATTTGGCTAGGTACACCGGTGATGGAGCTCCGGTGGTTGTCCGCATTGTTGACAACACGAAAGGTACGGACTTTTCCCATTTTGTTGTGGTGGATGGGGTTACAACTAGAAATGGAATCTCCGTTGTAGCTATTCGCGATCCGCACGGGGCCCAATATTTCAGTCCCATCAGTACCTTTCAAAGAAACTTTTCAGGTGAGGTTGTTGTTCCTCGGAGTGCACTTAAGTGAAATTAATTATCGACTTCCCTGAGAACATGATCACGAATGAATTACTCAGGCAGGAACGAATACCCTGCTTTTGCAAGGTCTCAAAAGAATTTGAAATTTCGTTTTCGGATACGGTTCCTGAGTCATCTGGGGTGGTATCAGAATGGGATCGTAGAGAGCTGGAGTTAAGAGCCGTTGCGGGGGCGGGCGGTCGATATACGCATTTCGCTAATGGTTTGATTACATTGCATAAAATTAATGAAGGCGTTTACAAGATCCTTGATCTTGAGATGTTTTATAGAAGTTATGGCTGGTGCGCTGTCTTACGGGGTGGGGAGTATGCGCCTCCCGGAGATTTTTGGGATGAAGAGTAAAGACTTTCTGATGAGTGCTAGGCTGGGAGAAATAGGGGGCAGACCCTGAGCAATCCCCACAAATTTACCCTAAGCTCAGCGCTTGATGGCGCACCTCATCACGCAGTGGAGAAATAGGGGTCAGACCACGGTTTGAAAAATAGTGGTATGACCCCTATTTCCGCTAGAACACTGCCTGATGGCCGTATTCGTTACTACACACAAGAGGTTCCTGCAAGGACAGAAGGACCTACTCGGGGTGCTTCTTTCGCCACGGAGTTTGATCCTAAAACGGGCAGTACGAGGCAATGGATGGAAAGCTATGACCATGCAGGAGAAGTAATCCGTGTCCACCCGAAAAGTATTAATGGGCAGCCGGTTGATGCTCAGCACTACCCTCCGACCGGAGCAGAGCTAAAGAGTTGGGGGCAGCAATGAGCATGGAAGACATAGTGGCTGACAGACTTGGAAGAGTGGTTGCTGATGGATTTGATATTTTTAAAATATCAAAAGAGGCACTTGATATTTACCAAGATCCAAACCTTTCTCTCACAAAAGATTTAGACATTGCGTTGTTGTCACTAATGGCAATGGTCGAAGGGCCAGAGTTTGAGATGACAGAAAAAGAATTTTATGATTTTTTATCTGATATTCGACAGATGTAGTTTCCAATATACCCAACTTGATCAGGCACTATCGACACCGGCCTTGCGCCGGTGTTTTGCACCCTATGTGCACCCTTTTTGCCGCCTTCCTGCACTCATCCTGTAGTCTTCTTGTACTCAAGCTGTACCCTTTTTGTAGTCCTTTTGTCTCCTTTTTGTCTACCAACCTGACGACCTACGGTCTACCTGCTCAATACGCCCTTTTTCAGCATGAATTTTCGCTCCTTAACAGGAGCAAAATCTCAATACACAACACGCACCTCTCGCGAGGTGGGTATTTTCTATATGTATCAATTAGTTATCCGGTTTCGGTCTTCTAGGTGCTGCTATACACTTGGGACTAGGGGTCAGACCACGTTTTGCGTTTTTTAGAGTTCAGTGAAGTTGCTCTTTAAAAATATAGTTTATTTTTTGGGGAAATAGGGTAAACCACGGTTTTGCGTTTTTAGAGTTTGGTAGAGTTGCTCTTTTAAAGCATGATTTGTTTTTTTGTAATTATTTTATTTTGTCGGCCTAGTGATCGACGGCTAAACTGTAAGCTCTTATCCAATTAGGGGTTTATATGGCTCGCCGTCCCAGGGTTTTACTGCCGGATATCCCGTTGCATATTATTCAGCGGGGAAACAATCGGGCTGCGTGTTTTTATTCAGATAAAGACTATATTTTTTACATTGATACATTAGCCGTGCTTGCTGAGCTGTACGGTTGTAAAGTTCACGCATTGTGCTTGATGACAAATCATGTTCATTTATTGTTGACTCCCACCTGCTGCGCGGGGGCTGGCCTACTTATGAAGGGGCTGGGGCAGCGCTACGTTCAATATGTCAATCGAACATATCAGCGAACGGGCACGTTGTGGGAAGGTCGTTTCCGCTCCTGTTTGGTTCAACAAGAAAACTATGTTTTAGCTTGCTATCGATATATCGAAATGAACCCGGTCAGAGCGGGTATGGTTGCTCATCCGGGCGACTATCGCTGGACCAGCTATACGGCAAACGCACAGGGCAAGTTATCAGGCTTTATAAGCCCGCATGCAGTCTATAGCGAGTTAGGTAGCGGCGCCGCGCAACGAGCCGAAGCTTACCGGTCTATATTCATGGATCGGCTTTCACCTGAATTGATAGAACAAATTCGATCTTCTACGAACGGTAATTACGTTTTGGGGGATCAGAAGTTCGCATCAGAGATTGCGCAGGTATTAGGTAAAAGAGTTTCACCGGGTGTGTCAGGACGCCCGAAAAAGTTTGAGTTAAAAAATAGAAGAATAGTGGTCTGACCCCTATTTCCCTATTTCCCGGGTAATAAATCAATTGCCGACTCCGATCCTGCTTTACGCGATGCTTTGCAAGCGGCTTTGGATTCAGGAAAAGCCAAGGTTCAAGGTGTAACAGTCAAAGTCGGTGTCCCCGCCCCCAGTAAAACAGGTGTAGCAGAATTTAAGGTGGAACCATGGACCAAGAAGTAATTCAGTTCGAGCGCTCGGGCGTAAACCCGAAATGGCCCTCCTACAAAAGTGTGCTGGGGCGCATAGCCAAGGGGCCACACGTCTCAGATGAATACGAGTTGAATGGCATCCGTGAATATGTTGAGCGCGGCGATGCATTTGCGAAGCCATCAATGCCTGTACCGAATAGTGACAACGTTACGCGTAGTACCTCCGAATGGATGGCCGTCACACGAGCCCATAAGGTATTGGCAACCGCACCAGATAATCCGCAATGGCTTCTGGAATTGGCCCATTGGCTGCGCTATTACCAAGTAGGAATTTGGCAGTTGTTCTTCTGGGCGGGTCAGTTCGACATTATTGCCAAAGCGGCAGGCAATGATCGACGCCGCCAAAACTACAGCATCCAAACCGCCAGCAATATGATGGCCGCCATGGCGATCCTAGGCTGGAAGGATGCCGTCATCCATCAGGGCTATCTCACCCATGCGGCTCTCAACCGTGGGCATCAATTAGTGATTGAGTACGAAGAGCAACACCGCCGCGCCCAAGCTTTTATGCTGCGTGTGTTTGCCGATTGGGTGGGCGATGTCTCGCATCAATGGCCTGCTTATGCTTACGACGAACCCATCTACGAAGCCTTGTTGGCCAAGTGGCGCACTCCCAGCCCCGACGACCTGATGCCCTGCCTATTGGCCGCGTGTGACCGCCACACCTGGCAAACCGGCAAAGAGAGCCAGAAGAATTCCTACGACTTCAATCAGGACTGGCACTTGGAACGCGTGCCGGTGGAAATTCTCTATATCCTGCGCCTGCGCCAGTGGGAGGGTTTAGCCAATCCGCAGAAGATTGATCATCCGCTGCTGGCCGCGCCCTTTGACCAATTGCCGCCCGAGCAACCGGTGCCTGAGTTGGACGAGTTGATGCAAGGTGTGCTCAAACGCGCGAGGGAAGACTGGCCACAGTACGATGAAGTGTTGTCGTTGCCAGCATTGAGGAGTTGAATGGTGCAAAGGGGGGAGGCAGTGCCACACTTCATGCGGCTGATGATATTCGGTCCTCGCAGAATAGCGTTTGGAAAGGGGAAATAGGGGTCAGACCACGTTGTTGCGTTTTTTAGAGTCCAGCAAATCTGTCCCTTTTCACTGGTGAGGGTTGCACCCTAATGACTACGTATAAGCTTGAGTTTCGTCATAGGCCAAAACTTTCAGAGCCTATTGAAAAGCGGCACGAAAATTTTCTCGAAAAATTGTCAGGCTTAGGTAAGCCATGGGATTTGGCCGGTGCTGTAGAAGTTCCCGATATTGAAGGCGAGCTTGTTGTTTCTGTTTCTTTAGATAAGTTTCTCCCAAAGGGGATAAAAGGCCGAATTGCATATTCTCTTAGAAGTGAGAAATATCTAGAAGATGATGCTCAATTTGATGACTCTCTATTCATTGAGTTTTCGAATGCTGAAATTGATTATTTAGACTTATTGAAAAAAATTTTCCCTGCGTATGTAGAGGCTTTTGGTGCCTATAGAGCTTCACTGCATGATTGGTCTGTCACTAGAAGCGACTGGCCGGCAGTATTAGCTGCATGCGATGCTACAAAAAGAGACATTAACGGGAGAGATGGCGTTTTTCGTATAAATGCGGCTAATTATTTTGATGAGAAATTATGCCTTCGCGCATTTGGGAAAAGCCCTCAACAGATTATTAAGTGTCTCAAGGGGCACGTTGAGAATGCTTCGGAATTGGCTGGAGGTGTGTTGATTGTTGTTAGCTATACGTTGCTGTCAACTAGCGAGATAACTACTACTGGAGAGCGATTAAAAGAACTTTTGGTTGGGGCGAGATAGGGGGCGTACCACGCTTTTGCATTTTTTAGAGTTCAGAAAATTTGCTCTTGGGAATAGGGGTCAGACCCTGAGGGATCCCGACAAATTCACCCTTAGCTCTGCGCTTGATGTCGCACCTCATCACGCAGAGCCCGCTCCAATATTTCCAAGTATCCTCGTCCTCCAAAATCTGTGCAGAATCGCCAGTATTCCAGGCCTGGTCGCCACAATGAGAGCACTCCAGTTTAGAGACGCCCGGCCCTGTCGCAGAAGTCCCATCGACTAGTTGCGCAAAACAATAGATATCCTCCCTGAGTTTCGGCGGCTTCTCCCGAGCTCAGGTAGGCCTCCACTGACGTGGCAGCAGCTGAGTCAATCCCACTCGCCCGCTGCGCCAACGCTATTAAAACCAACCCCACCCCTAAATTCCGATAAGTGGGATCCAATTCACACATTCCCTCGCGAACTTTTCCCCCGTTCCTTGTACTAACTTATTCGGCGATCTGATGGCTAAGTAATGGCATTTTCCCGATATGGCAATAAGAGCTGACGTTCTATCTCCAGCCAGCCTGACGATCGCATGTCGACAGTAATGAGCGAGCCCCCAGCGCCGGTTACTGCTGCATGTCCTTAATGCCCGCTGCAACGAGACTACGAAAATGGATGTTCGACAATTCGCCTTCCTGGCCCGCCAACCTTCTGCTGCCCTGAAGCCGCGAAACGCATTCTTCGGCCTGCCCAAGCGCGGGCTGGCGTTGATCCTCGCCAACGCGCTGTTCTGGCAGCCGTTGCTGGCCCAGGCCGAGGGCATCGTGGTCAGTGCGCCGGGTACCACGGTGGGCGCGGCGGGCAATGGCGTGCCGGTGGTGAATATCGCCACGCCGAACGGCGCGGGTCTGTCTCATAACCAGTTCAAGGACTACAACGTCGGCCCCAACGGCGTGATCCTCAACAATGGCAACGGCCCTATGGTCAACACCCAACTGGGCGGGATCATTGTCGGCAACCCCAACCTCAAGGGCGGCGCGGCCAACGTCATCCTCAACGAAGTCAACGGCGGCAGCGCCAGTCAGTTGCGCGGTTATACCGAAGTGGCGGGGCAGTCGGCCAAGGTCATCGTGGCCAACCCGTACGGTGTGACGTGCAGCGGTTGCGGCTTTATCAATACGCCCAACGTGACCCTGACCACGGGTAAGCCGGTCATCGACCCGACCGGCCAGTTGAAAAGCTACCAGGTCGATGGCGGTGCCGTGACCATCGACGGCGAAGGCTTGAACGCCAGCAACGTCGAGCGCTTCGACATCATCACCCGCTCGGCCAAGATCAACGCACAAATCAACGCCCGCGAACTCAACGTGATCGCCGGGCGTAACGACGTCGATGCGCAAAGCCTGAAAACCAACGTGCGCGCTGACGACGGCAGCGCCAAGCCGGAGCTGGCGATTGACTCGTCGGCCCTGGGCGGCATGTATGCCGGCGCGATCAAGCTGGTGGGCACCGAGGCCGGTGTGGGCGTGAAGCTCGACGGTACGCTCGCAGCCAGTGGTGGCGATATCCAGCTCGACGCCAACGGCCGCCTGAGCATGGCGCAGGCGGCGGCCACCGGTAACGTCAAGGTCAGCGCACAGACCGTCGACCTCACCGACAAGGTCTACGCCAACGGCAACGTGCGACTGAGCAGCGCCCAGGCCCTGGTCAACCGCAAGAGCATTGCCGCCGGCCAGCGCATCGAGATCAACGCGACCAGCGTGAACAACCCCGGCATCATCGAAGCCGGCGTCGCTGCCGATAACACCCGCAACACCACCGGCGATCTGGTGGTGAGCGCGCAAACCGTCACCACCAGCGGCGACCTGCTGGCCAGCCGAGGCCTGGCGATTACCGCCGCGCAAGCGCTGACCAACCAGGGCGCGATCATCCAGGCCAAGAACATCGAGGTCAGCAGCGCCAAGCTCACCAACCAGGGCGCCACCGCGCGCCTGTTCGGCGAGCAGAGCCTGGTGATCAGCTCGCCGGCCATCGTCAACCTCGGTGGCCTGATCCGCTTCGGCGAAGGCCAGGCCGCCACGCTCAACAGCGCCTCCCTGGACAACCGCCAGGGCCGTATCGAAATGGCCGGCGGCAGCCTCGCGCTGACCAGCGCCGACCTGAACAACAGCGGCGGGCAAGTCATCGCCAACGACCTGAGCGTCAACGCCGGCAACCTGAACAACCAGAACGGCGTACTGGTAGCCAAAACCGCGACCGTCAATGCCAGCGACCTCGACAACAGCCTCAAGGGCCTGATCCAGGCTGACGGCGGCGCGCTCAACCTGGCCGTCGCCAACACCTTCAACAACAACCAGGGTTTCGCCCAGGCCAGCACCGACCTAAACGTTACGGCCGGCACCCTCAGCAGCAACGCAGACGGCGTACTGAGCGCCGACACCGGCAAGCTCACGCTGGCCGCCGCGCAACAGCTCAACAACGCCCAGGGCCGCTTGCAGGCCGGGCAGGGCGATATCGAACTGCACGCCGCCCACCTGGATAACCAGAGCGGCGTGATTGTCGGCAAGCAACTGCTGCTCGACGTGGCCGGCGGCGACATCGACAACCGTGCCGGGCGCGTGTTGGGCGACCGCCTCGACCTACGCGCTTCCGGCCTCGACAACCGCAATGCCGGCCTGCTGGCCGGTGGCGCCCAGGGCGTAAGCCTGCTGCTCAAAGGCCCGGGCCAGTTGCTCAACGCCCAGGGCCGCATCCAGAGCGAAGGCCTGCTGCAACTGCAGGGCGAGCGCTTGGACAACAGCGCCGGCATCCTGCTGGGCCAGACCGTCGACGTCACCGCGCAGACCTTCACCAACAGCAACAAAGGCGCGCTGGTCAGCGATGGCGGCGACGTGGTGCTCAAGGTCAGCGACCTGCTCACCAACGCCGGCGGCCAGATCGACGCGGGCGAACGCAGCGTGCTGGTCAAGCAACTCACCACCCTCAACAACGACGGCGGCACCCTGCGCGGCAAGCGCCTGGACATCGCCGCGCAGCAGCTGAACAACGACAACGGCCAGCTGCTGGCCGGTGCCGAAGGCGTGACCTACAGCGGCCAGGACCTGAGCAACCGCAAGGGCCTGATCCTCAGCAGCGGCGCCCCCACCGTGCTCACCACCACCAGCCTGCACAACCAGGGCGGCACCGTGCAGGGCGACAGCCTGAGCGTCACCGCCAACAGCGTCGATAACGGCAGCGGCGGGCTGATGGCAAGCCTGGTCGGCAACCTGCAATTGACCGTCGAAGCCCTAGCCAACCGTGGCGGCAAACTGTTCGGCAAAGAACACGTGACCGTCAGCGGCGCCACCCTTGACAACAGCGCGGGCGGCCAGGTCAGCGGCAATCAGATCAGCCTGACCTCACGCGACACCCTCGCCAACCAGGGCGGCCTGATCGAAGCCAACCAGGGCCTGACCCTCACCGGCGGCAACCTGGATAACAGCGCCAGCGGGCAACTGCGTGCGCTGGGCGGCACCAGCAGCAGCGTCAACCTCAGCGGTGCGTTGAACAACCAGAACGGCACCCTCGAATTCGGCAGCCAGGCCTTCAGCCTTGACGCCGCCAGCCTCAACAACCAGAACGGCATGCTGCAACACGCCGGCACCGGCCTGTTCCACCTCAACACCGCCAGCCTCTCCGGCAGCCAGGGCAATATCCAGGGCATGGGCAGCGCCGACTGGGCCTTCGGCAACGTCGACGGCCTGGGCCGCGTGCAACTCAACGATGTGCTCACCTACAACAGCGATCAGGCGCTGGCCCTCAAGGCCGGCGACCGCATGGCCAGCGCCAAGGGCTTGATCCTCAACGTGGCGAGCCTGAACAACGGCGGCGAACTGCTCAGCGACGGTGACATCAGCATCACCACCGGCGATATGAACAACAGCGGCCGCGTCTCGGCCCTGCAAACACTCACCGTCGCCGCCAACAACCTCAGCCAGAACGGCGGCCGCCTGGCCGCCACCAATACCCGCCTGACCCTGGGCGGCACCCTGGACAACCTCGGCTTCCTCACCGCCCGCCAGCAACTGGATATCGCCGCCGCGCAAATCAACAACCGTGGCACCCTCGGTGCCCAGGGCGCGGTGAACCTCACGGCGGTCAACGGCATTACCAATGCCGCCGATTCGCTGCTGTTCAGCGGCGGCGACATGACCTTGCGCGGTAACAGCTTCAGCAACCTTTACGGTGATGCCTACAGCAAGGGCAGCCTGACCTTTTCCGCCGTCAATGGCGGGCGCGCGGCAGGTTTCAGTAACCTTTCGGGTACTGTGGAAAGCGAAGGCAATATCGGCATCAATGCCGCATTCGTGGAAAACGCCAAGGCAGCGTTCGAACTGGGCCAGACACTGACCACTGGTCGTATAGAGTGGGTGTGTGGCCAGCATTGCGGCGGCCATGACTCGTTCAAGCGCGGGCAAATCAACATCTACCAGACCTACCTTGAGTCGGCGATCAAGGACTCGGCGCCTGCTCGCCTGGTCTCCGGCAAAGACCTGGTCATCCAGGGCGACAACGTTCAGAACCGCTACAGCCTGTTGGCTGCCAATGGCAACCTGAGCATCAGCGCCAATGACCTGCTCAATCAAGGCGCGGGCAGCCGCACCGGCCAAAACACCATCGTCGTGGGGACTCCCAAAAGGATCGACATCGACTACTGGGACCAGATGGAGTTTCGCGACATCCCAGCGTTCAACGCCGCCGTCGCTGCGGGCAACTTCGATCTGGCGCGGTTTGAAGCGCTCAAGGCGCGGTCTTCCGATGACCGTTTTGCCGAGGTCAGTAATGTCACCACTTGGACTGACAACGGTGGCCCAGGCTACGCGGCCACGCTGCAAGCCGGCGGCACGGTCAACCTCAACGTTGCTCGCACCCTGCAAAACGGCACCCTGCACGAAAACACCTTGGCGCAACTCACCGGCCGACTCGGCGACGACCAGACCGGCATCCCCGTCGGCGGCATCAACATCAACCTGAGCAAACACGCCAACGACCCGAGCGCCCAGGCCCCCGGCAGCGTCTTGCCCGTCGTGGGCGTGGCCCCCGGCGGCGGCTTCGTGCCGGTGGACTACACCGGCACCGCCTTCGCCCCGGTCGACCCCACCACCTCGCCCACCTTCCAACTGCCCAAGGGCGAGTACGGCCTGTTCGTCAAGAACGCCGACCCCACCAGCCACTACCTGATCGAGACCAACCCCGAATTCACCTCGGTGTCCGGTTTCTTCAGCTCCGACTACATGCTCGGCAAACTCGGCTTCAACGCCGACAACGCCTGGCGCCGCCTCGGTGACGGCCAGTACGAAACCCGCCTGATCCGCGACGCCGTCCTCGCGCAAACCGGCCAACGCTTCCTCGCCGGCGGCCTGTACAGCGACGCCGACCAGTTCCGCTACCTGATGGACAACGCGCTGGCCAGCAAAGACGCCCTGCGCCTGAGCCTCGGCGTGGCCCTCACCGGCCAGCAAGTCGGCGCCCTGACCCACGACATCGTGTGGATGGAAAACCGCGTCATCGACGGCCAGACCGTGCTCGTGCCGGTGCTCTACCTGGCCCAGGCCGACTCGCGCAACGTGCGCGGCAACAGCCTGATCCAGGGCCGCGACCTCAACCTCGTCACCGGCGGCGACCTGATCAACGTCGGCACCCTGCGCGCCAGCAACAACCTTACCGCCATCAGCAGCGGCAGTATCTACACCGGCGGCCTGGTCGAGGCCGGCAACAACCTGAGCCTGCTGGCCCAGGACAGCATCCGCAACGCCATGGCCGGCGAAATTCGCGGCAAGCAAGTCAGCCTCACGGCCCTCAAAGGCGACGTCACCAACGACACCACCGCCATCCAGGTGCGTGACGGCGTCGGCATGCGCACCCTCACCGACACCAGCGCCGGCACCATCGTCGCCCGCGAAAACCTCGCCATCGACGCCGGCCGCGACCTCACCAACCGAGGCGCGCTGGTAGCGGGCAACGACGCCAACCTCACCGCCGGCCGCGACCTCAATTTAGTCGCCGCCAGTGATACTCGCGTGAAGCACGAATTCAGCGACGGCGGGCACAAATCCAGCATCACCACCGACGTCAAAAACCTCGCCGCCAGCGTCACGGCGGGCGGCAACCTCAACCTGCAGGCCGGGCAAGACGTCAACATCATCGGCAGCACCGCCACCGCCGGCAAAGACCTCAACATCGCCGCCGGCCGCGACCTCAACGTTGCCTCGGTCAGCGACATGCACAACGTCGAAGGCAAGGAAAAACACGGCAAAAAACGCATCAAGACCTCGGACGACCAGACCACCCAAGTGGCAAGCGTGCTGACGGCGGGTGGGGATTTTGTCAGCCAGGCTGGGCGTGATACCACGATTGTGGCGAGCAGGATCAGTGCGGGGAATGAGGCTTATCTGTATAGCGGGGATAAGTTGAGTTTGTTGGCGGCTGAGAACAGTACGCATACGTTGTATGACATGAAGAAAAACAGCGGCTGGGGTTCCAAGAAAACCCAGCGCGACGAGGTCACTCGTATTACTAACGTCGGTACTGAAATCAAGACCGGCGGCGACCTGATACTCAAGAGTGAAGGAGATCAGACCTATCAACTTGCCAAGCTTCAAAGCGGCAATGACATCACTCTGGACAGTGGTGGCGCGATTACTTTTGAAGCGGTCAAAGACCTGCATCAGGAGAGCCATGAGAAGAGCAATAACAACGCGTTTTGGGTTTCTTCCAAGGGCAAGGGCAACACCGACGAGACCGTCCGCCAGAGTCAGCTGATCGCCGAAGGCAATGTGGCAATCAAAGCTGTCGCCGGTTTGAAGATCGACATTAACCAAGTCAATCAGGAGACAGTCAGCCAGTCCATTGATGCGATGGTTAAGGCCGATCCACAGTTGGCTTGGATCAAGGATGCCGAGAAGCGTGGCGATGTGGACTGGAGGCAGGTCAAGGAAATCCACGACAGCTTCAAGTACAGCAACTCGGGCCTGGGGCCTGCTTCGCAGATCATTATTGCGATTGTGATGGCGGCAGTGGTTGGGCCTCTAGCGGCAGTCGCGGCAGGTGGTGGCACTGTGGGCGCTGTCGCTGGTGCTGTAGCGGCGGGCGCGTCTACGAACGCGACTGTCAGCGTAGTCAACAATCGGGGCAACCTTGGCGCTGTGCTCAAGGATGTTACTTCTTCGGATGCTATGAAGGGGTATGTCATTGCCGGCGCTACAGCAGGTCTGACGGCGGAATATTTTGGTGATTGGACTGGAACCGAGACAAACACGGCAACTGGGAAAATCACAACGCCAGGAATACTGAATAGCTGGCGGGGTGTCGGCCAATTTGCGGCTAACCAAACGCTGCAAAGTGGTACTTCCATGTTGTTGAGCAAAGCACTCGGGCAAGGTGGTAGTGCCAGCGATGCGCTTAAAAATGCGTTGTTTAATACTTTGGCGGCAGCCAGTTTCAATTTGTTGGGTAATTACACGAAAAATGTGTTCGCAGATGGTTCGGCACCAAAGGTCGCGATTCATGCCATGGTAGGCGGGCTGTTAGCGGAGGCCACTGGTGGAGACTTTAAAACCGGCGCATTGGCAGCAGGTGCGAGTGAGGCTCTAGTCACTCATCTCGATTCCTTGGTCAAAGGCGACGATGACTTGCTTACGATGAGTTCGCAAATCGTCGGTGTGCTAGCTGCTGCAGCGCAAGGGGATGTCGATGCGTCCAAGCTGGAGAAGGGCAGTTGGGTCGCTCAGAACGGAACGCAATACAACTATCTAAACCACAATCAGCTTGAAAGAGCCGCCAAGAAAATAGCCGCGTGCACGGATACCTCCTGCATTGAAGACACCACTCGTAAATTTAAAGAGTTGAGTCTTCAGCAGGATATTGAAGCGATAGCGGGCTGTAAGGCTGATCCTTCGACTTGCGCGGCACGGTCGAAAGAAGTCGCCAATACCATGGCAGACCTGAACCCCATCAAAGATATTGTGGAATATGGCTCGCCGAAGGCTCGAGAAGCAGTACAGAACCTAATTAATTCAAACTTTGAATTCCAGGAGATGTTAGCAACAGCGACGACTGAGCATACTGTAGGAGCTATGGTCGATACGCTTAAAGCGAAATGGAACCTTAGTGATGCGCAGGCGCAAGAGATCACCAACGATTTGAAAATCGCTCTTGCGGTTGGCTTAGGTACAGCCGCTGGAGCCTTGGCATACAAACGCGCGGTTGCTAGCGCAGGAAAAGATGCTCCGACGAAAAATCATAATCCTACGAGTGCCAAGACAGACTCTGAACCAACGCAGAGCGAATTGCCGAAAATTTGGGATGTTCCAGACACCACGATTGCCAAATTTCCAGATACTTGGGCAGTAACGCCAAATAAGAAGGGGGTAGGATTTAGATGGCAAGATCCAAAAAATCAAGGTAATGGCGTACGGATAGATAAGGGCGAACCTGATATTAGCCAGCCTACTCAGCAAGTGGATCATGTTATTGTGAGGTCCAATGGCCGGGTGATAGGTAGGGACGGCAAGCCTGTTAGTGGATCGATTAAGGAACATGCGGAACAAGTCCATATACCTCTGAGCGAATATAAGAAATGGAAAAATTGGAACTCTCCGAACTGAAATTTCCTAGTATGAGAGAGGAGCTTATCTCATACTTGAGTGGGTTGTCTGACCTTGACTATCAGTACCAGGCTTGGGTAGAGAGGTCATCGCCGAGTTTAGATTATGACGAGTTTAATTACACAGTACATTTTTTATACGATGATACGAGTTTGGCTGAAAACGCTTCCGACTGGATAGGTTTGGTCCTCAGGGATGAAAAAGAAGCAAGGTCCATTGAAAACGTGGTAAGTGCTCTTAATGTGATTTTTGATAAATATGGCACTGAACTTTCTGATAGGGAATATTTGGAGAAAAATGAGTGGTTGTGGGTGGTTAATGCATCTAAGGACGCTCTAAGTATTCTGCTTTCAAAGTAGATTTATCTTCCTCCTTATTTTATATCGCCCGTTCATCGCTAAACGCTTATAGACCGTGAAGCGTGGGGGCGTGGCAGTGTGGAGGAATTTCGAAACTATCACAGCTTTCACTGAGGGGAATACTCATGCGTATACACCTCAGGAAGAATAGTGGGCTGCCCCCTATTTTTCGCTGACAAAGGTGCAAAAAAATTGCCACTTGACGTGCCCAGTATTAGTGGTGGTGTAGATGTCTTGGATTATAAGTCTAGGGTTGAGTTTGGTTGTAAGTTACTAGGCTATGGTGTCAGTCAAGGGTGTAAACCATGACGTTGAATACATATCCCCGAATAAAAGTTTTTTTCGCATTCATGTTGTGCCCCTTTTTTTCGGGGGTGGCCGCTGTGCCCTTAATGTTGATTTCGATATTGATAACGGTGTTTAAGAACTCATCATTAATTGGGGAGGTGAGAGGGGGTGAGGTTTTTTCGTTATTTATTACCATTCCCTTAATGGCGCAGTTGATTTTTTTCTTCCTGCATTAGTTTTTTCTCTAATGTTGGTTTTTGTAAAGCCTGTGGGCAGTTTTAAAGTGTACTTAATGATTTCAGTTGTCGGCGCAGTTGTTTCTACTGCATGGATGTTTGGTGTGGTTTTTTTCTTCATAAGTGAGGTTGAAAATTATCATGTGATGAGAAATATGTTTCCCGTGTTTTTGAGTTTTTTGTTAGGCGGAATCTCTACTTGGGCTGCTGCTTACTGGTGCCTCCCTAAAATAAAAAAATAACTAGAGTGGTTAATAAATGTCTTGGGGTTGAATGAATGGATGAGTCGTTGACAACTGTAACTAGAAGAATTAACTCTGAAGGAAAAGTCGAGTGTCATTTAGGCTTTTCTTCTGATTGGGATGGTTTTGACTCGATTGTAAAATATTTAAAAAAATATTGGCAGGCAAACCCAGTTCAATTTGCTGAAAATATTTATTCTCGACGTTGGGTATTGATATGTAATGGGGTCGCGTTAACTGTTTATCACGACAGTCAGATAGGGAATTATTTAGTTGTGGAAAATGGTGAAGATAAGGATAACTTGCTCGGTCAGATCGAGGCGGATTTGATTGAGCGGTTCCGTTGAATGCTAGCCAGTAACTTTTCTACCTTTTCATCTCCATAGAAAATTGCTTGAAAAGAGCGGGCGAGAGAGGGGGGCATTTTAATTCGAGATAGCAGTGAAAAGTCTATTAATAAATTTGTGCGCTTTTCTGTTGCAAAGCTCGAAAATTACTGTAGATGGTATCGTAGCGACGAAGATTCTGGATATCCGAGTTCAGCCTGGCGGGTTGTCTGATTCGAGTAAAATTATAGAGTATGGTAAGCAATGGAATATTACTGTCATCATTAAAGAATTTGGCAGCTAATCATATGTTTGAGGTTGAAATTGTTTTTAGTGAGGGCTTGTACGATAGCTCTCCAGCTGTATGGACGCGTTTAGAGCAACAACTCAATGACTTTAAAGGCTCCGAGGTGAACGATGGATTCACCGGTGAAAAAATGTTGCTTGCCAAAGTTTCGCACTACTTGAAACAGAATAAGATCAAGAGTTTTTTTGTTGAGTTAGCTGGTGGCTCTGTAGAATTTTCGCTTGTGGCGGATAAAGAACTGTGCCGATTAGATATAAAGAATATCGCAAATTCTCTTGAGATGGCGCACTCGTTGATTGCTGCATTAATAGATGAGCCAGCTTTCGTTCAGGCTCGAGTTTACGATGCTGAATATGATCGGTGGCAAAATGCCGAGAATATCAAACTCTTCGAAGTGGCCCATGTTGAGCACTCCCATCTGCCTAAAAAAAGCAATGGATTACCCTTTCCGCTTACCCAAGAGATTGTAGATATATCAAATAATCCTGGGCGCTGGGTTTTGAGGAAAGGTTATATAGAGGCTGTCGGTTCGCCAATGTGGGTTAGTAAGTCTTTGCTTAACTCATTAGGTGTTGACGAAAAAGAGTTAATGAATGTCGACGGGTTTTTCGTGGAAGATTTGGGTGATGTTTTGAAGATTGTTGCCTGCGAGCACTGTTTCACAGCTGATGTAGGAATCCAGGCTGAGAGGCAAGTCATGCTGAGAAAAATTTTATTTAAAGTGTGAGGGCTAGAGCCGCGCAATGAAAGCCGACTGAATAAGGGCCATAGAGACAGTAGAGAAGCGAATCAAATAGTGATGGAAAGTTATGTTGGATAAACAAGTATACGAACTAACGATTGATGATCTTGATAGTTGTGGTGTTTGGTTTTTTCCGATGGGCGACACCGCGGAGGATGAATTAACTGTACGCCGCGCCGAACAGGAAACGTGCTCAGACTTTCAGATTATCGTTCGAGCTGATTTTTTTGGTGAAAGGGGCTCTGTTTATCGCGGTTATTTGTATTGGGACACCAATTCAGCAATTGAATACTTAAAGCCTGTTGTATTGTCTGATAAGGGAGATGCCGTAAGTTTTTGGAACGGGATAGTAACTCCTGCGTGGGAAAGTTCGGAGTTCGCCGGTTCGATTAGATCCGAGTTGCCTATTTCTTATGCCTCAGAACCGGTGTTTGGCCTTTCTTCCATTTGCGGAAAACTGCAGGGGCTTTATTATCTTTCTGGTGATCACGTTTGCTGCGTGAAATGACAAAAAAAGTGGACTGATTTATTTAGTTGGATTGCTCACGCACAAAGCTGGCGACACAAAGGCCGCCCAATTTTCACTCAGGACGGATCGGCATAAGCCTGCGACCGATGACATCCAGCAAATCGCACCCATCGCGCAGCGGAATGGCCAGCAAGTGGGCGAAGTCTGAAAGTACTACCGCATCGCTGCTGAGGTGTTCGCGGAAGGCCAGGTTTTCCAGCAGTTGGGTGACGGCCCGAATGCGGTGCACGGCGGCGTCGTGAAGGACGTCGCGAGGTGCCTGGGTGTCGATGATCAAGGCTGGGATGGTGCAGTCGTGGCCGGTTAGGGGCATGTATCGATTCATCATTAAGCTCTCTGGATTATTGAGGGCTCGTTCTTCGGGTCGCCAAACCCGGTCGCCTTTTGGGCGACCGCCGGACTATAAGCCGCACCACCAAACCCACGCAAGGCATCAAAATGCTGCCCCGTCGAAGAGTGCCACCACGACTCCTAATGTCTTCCCACTCATTGCCGACATACTGCCGACGAGCAAACGCATCACTAATACGCCAATCCATAAGCCCCACCCCAAACATTAAAGGACCAATGTGAAAAACCTCCTCCTGATCCTCTTCACCACCCTCATCCTGGGCGGTTGCGTCAGCCACCCCCTCACTCCCGAAAACCGTGCCCAGATCAAGACCGTCAACGTTCTGCCCGTGAAGTGGGAAAAGAACATGGTGTACTTCGGCCGCGAGCAGGCTTGGGGCGCTGCCCTGGGTGCCGGGCTGGGTGCGGGTGCCGGCATGGCCAGCGGGGCGTCCAAGGTCGGCACTGCGGCGTTGAGCGGGGCCGGGTTTGCGGCCGGGATGAAGCTTGGGCAGTTGGCCGAGATGCCGACGCCGGTGGCCATCCTGACGGTGATGGAGGCGGAAAAACTCGATGTAGGCGTGTTGCTCAAGCAGGGCTTTGTGGATGCGCTGGGCAAGACTTCGACACTGAAGGTGGTCGGCGACGATGAACCGGCCGATGCGCAGATCCAGTTGACCGTGTCCGAGTGGGGCTTTCGCCTGACCCAGGGTTTCAGCAGCGTGATTTACCCGACCCTCAGCGTGGTGGCGCAGATGAATCGCGGCGATGAAATGATCTGGCGCACCTTTGAAACGGTGACGCCATTCAATGGCCAGAACGTTTATGGCTACACGCCGCTCACCTATCGCACAGACCCTGAAGCCTTGCGTCGGGCGTTGACCGGGATCACGCAGATTTCCGCGCAGTATCTGGTTAGGGAGCTCAAGTAAGTCTGTGCAAAGGCTTGCCGCTTTCGCAGGCAAGCCAGCTCCCACATTTGATCTTCGTTGCGTTGAGTATTGCGTTCGTTATTTCCCTTGCTGTTTCCCGCTGAGCGCCTCAGGGCGTAACGGTGGAGTAGCGTCCGTGGCCGTCGGAGCGGCAGATGTTGGTTGAGACGGGGTGGGTTTCTTGTGGGGATCCGGTGCCGCTGAGTGCCACCAGATCGATAGAGCAATTGGAGGCGTAGAAGTACGGCTTGTGAAATTCAATGCTCGCTTCGTAATCCTTCCCTGCTTGCGGGACGAACTGGACGGTGGGTGGGTAGCAGTATCCTTTATCGGTCTTATAGCCGATTTCGACCAGCACTGGCTGGTTGGCGGGAATGACGAATTCGTCGTAGCCCAGCCGGTCGGTTTTCACTGCTTCTGTATGGGCTGTGGCGGGGATGCCGATCACGCGGTTCTGGTAATCCTCGGCCTTCATATCGAGGACATTGGAGTTGCGCCAAAGGATGTAACGCTGTTTGGGATCGTAGGTACGGGTAGGAATATCACCCTGTAATCGACCATTTTCCGGATGGTTGTAGTAGGCCTCGCAGGTTTTGCCAGGTATATAGCGCGCATGCTTTTCCGGTGCGGAGTAGATGCGAATACGTGCGCTGGTAGCGGGGTCGTATTTGGCTGCTTCAGCTTCGTTACGCAGGGTGGCCTTGTCGTAGCTGCAGCCTATGAGAAGCAGTGCGCCTGCGGTGAGTATGAGCATTTTCATTGAATAACAACCCTCCCTGTCTTTTCTATCATCAGTACTGTTTGATGCGAAGACGCTTGAGCGTGCATCAATCATTTTGCTCCACTCTAAACTGCTTGCCTGCGTACTTGAGGATCAGATGCTTGCGCCAACAATGCGTCATTGCGCATTTGCGACTCAGCGCACATTTCATCTTGAACATTTTGTTTATCTCGATGTCTTTACCCCGCCCACCCGCAACCGGTCGGGCTGCATGGACTGCAGCGTTTTCAAATGACATTAAGGATTGATGTGAACCTCTCCCTATTACGGCCTCCTGTCTGCCACCGCCTGCGGTGCACTGGCTCGCGCCTGCGATTCCCAAGGACGTCGAGAGAGCCTCATTCGGATCGATTGATCCTTTCGTACAGCACACCTACTGCTGCCGGGCGTATTGGCGGCTTTGACTGTAGTTCATGGAGTTTGAAATGAAGCGCAAGCAGTTCCAGAAAAGTCTGTTGGCAATCATGGTCGGCGCAATCAGCACGCAGGTGCTGGCAGTCGAGTTCGACCTGGGTCAGGGCAAGAATATTTGGGCCAATGAGACGTTCAACGAGCCGGTCACCATTAACGGCAAGTTTTCCCGGGTGGTCGATTCCAACACCACTGATCCCGCCGGTCTCGGCTTTGTGAACACCAACATTCAAGGCTCGCTGATCAACCGCGCAGACATCACGCTGGACTCACAGGGCAAAACCATTCGCGCGATCGCCATCGACCCGATGTTCTGGTCTGGCCCTTCCAATCTGACACCCGGCACCATCACCGGGGATGTGGTTCAGGCGGGCAATATCCTGATGAACCATGGCGCCTACGAAGGGCTTGAAATCGGTGCCACGACCATCGGCGGCAGCGTTATCAACTCCGGCACCATCCGTTCCACGCCGCCGGTGAGCGCTGAGCCTTTTCCAGGCTATCTGGGCGGCGGCGAAGGCATTTACCTGCACGGCACCACCATTGCGGGCGACGTTTCCAACACCGGTGTGATCGACATGGCCGGTCCGGATGCGATTGGCTTGATCCTTGACGTCAGCGGCGACACGCCGACCACCATCGGCGGCAAGCTGCTGAACTCGGGCTCGATTATCGCCACCGGTGAAGGCGCCTGGGGCATGGAAGTGGAAACCGACACCAACCCCCTGCGTATTGAAAACAGCGGCCTGATTTCCGCCAATGGCAATGAGTCGAAGGGGCTGTTTTTTTACTCCGGCACCGTCGATTACATTCTCAACACCGGCACCATTGAAGCCAAGGGCGCGTCGGCCAATGCCTTCGACCTTTCCGGCGCCAGCTTCGCGCAGAACAGCGCCACGGGCGCACGCGGTATCGTCAACCGTGGGCTCATCGCGGCGGACGGCACGGCGATCCAGGTGGATGCGGCCAGGCAGGTCGCAGCGTTTGAAATCAACCAGCAAGCCGGCGAAATTCGCAGCAACAGCGGTATCGCCGTCGACGCCAACAACCTCGCCAGCCTGAACTGGACCGGCGGCAAAATCACCGGCGACCTGCTCAACCTCAGCGCCGTCAACATCGGCGGTCAGGCGGGTTTCAGCGGTAGCCGTATCATCGCGCCGGTGTCGGTCAACTCGGGTTCGCTGAACCTCTCGGCGCCCGGCACTGCTATCACCGGCGACCTCAATGTGGCCAGCGGCGCGGGCATTGATATGCACCTGGCCGACAGTGTGGTGCCGACCACGCCGTACCTCACCGTCAACGGCACGGCCAATCTGGCTCAAGCTTCCAAGCTGACGGTCAGCGCCAACCCGGGCGACTTCGCGGCGCCTAAAGCCGGCACGCAATACACCTTGCTGCAAGCCACCAACGTGCAGAACAACGGCGTGGCCGTCGCCAGCGCCTCGTCGTTGCTCAACGTGCTCAGCTACTCGGCCGATGCGCAGACGGTCAAGGCCGTGGTGGCGGTGAAAAGCGACCAGCAAGTTCAGCAGGAACTGGCGGGTGTCAGCGCGGGTGCGTCGGCGGCGACCGCCGTCAATGTGGTGAAAAACGAGGTGCTCGGCCAGCTCAACCAGAACGACCCGGTGTTCCAGAGCCTGGCCAACGCCGGGACTGCGCAGCAACTGGCGCAGCTCGCCGACCAGCTCACGCCTGACGTCAACCGTGGCGCCCTCGACGTGGCGCTGTCAGGGCAAACCGTGGTCAACGGCGCGATCTTCAACCGCCTCACCGACCAGCGTGAAAGCCACCAGGTCGGCGGCGTGTGGGTGCAGGGCCTGAGCAGCAACATGGACCAGGACGGCCGTGGCGGCAACAACGGTTACTCGGCCAACAGCAGCGGCATGGCGGTGGGTGTGGACGGTCGTGTGAACGACACCACCACCTTGGGCGTGGCCTACAGCTACCTCAATTCCAACATCCATTCCGACCTGGGCAACAAGACCGACGTCGAGGGCCACGCGCTGTCGCTGTACGGCAACTGGGCGCTGCAGAACTGGTTCGTGGATGGCAGCCTCAGCTACGGCCATAACGACAATGACAGCAAACGCCACGTCGCGGGCACCACGGCCAAGGGCAGTTACGACAGCAATGTGCTGTCTGCCAGCGTGATCGGCGGCTACAGCTTCAAGCCGACCCAGGCGGTGGTGATCGAGCCGCGTGTGGCCGCGCGCTATGCCAACGTGCGCATGGATGGCTACACCGAGAAAGGTTCGTCGGCGGCCTTGAGCACGTCTTCGCAGCGTTATGAAGTGGGTGAGTTGGGTGCTGGTGTGCGTTTGGCGGGCAACTTGCCGATGGGCGCGGGCAGCCTGCAACCGGAAGCGACCTTGATGGCCTACCACGACCTGATGGGCGATCGCGTGGCGCAAACCTCCAGCTTCGTGGCTGGCGGTTCGGCGTTTACCGTGACCGGCGCATCGGTGGCGCGTGACAGCTACGAGGCCAGCGTGGGCGTGAACTACCAAGTGTCTGACTTCACCGTCGGCGCCAGCTACACCCGCCAGGCGCGCAGCGGTTTTGACGCCGACGGCGTGATGCTCAAGGCCCGCTACGCCTTCTAAGCAACACCGCAAAACAACTGTGGGAGGGGCTTGCTCCCGATAGCGGTGGGTCAGTCAATGATGTGTTGGCTGGCTCGCCGCCATCGGGGGCAAGCCCCCTCCCACATTGGGTTTGCGTGAATCCGGAGCATCGGGGCCGGGGCAGCTTGCACTGTCTCAACCTGCTTACGCAGAGGGTGATGCCTCTGATACCCGTGTGGGAGGGGGCTTGCCCCCGATAGCGGTGGGTCAGTCTATGGATATGTTGGCTGGCTCGCCGCCATCGGGGGCTTGCTCCCGATAGCAGTAGACCAGTCAGTGATAGGGTTGACTGACCACATCGGATCTCCATGTTCTAAAGGTTTGTGTTGGATTCACTACTCGGGGCGAAACACCTTGAGAACGGCTCTCAACCCCGTAAAATGCCGCAGCCGTTGCATCACAGTCTTTCAGGGAAGAATTCAGGCCTGCGTGTTTTCCAGCGGCCTATCTCCTTGGAAAACGCAGCAACGCTGATTTCCTCACCCAAGGAGCACCCTGTGAAGACACTGTCCAAAATCCTGCTGTCGGGCCTCACCGCCGCGGCGCTGTTGACCGTGGCCGGTTGCGCCACCGAGAGCAACCGCGCAATGCCGGTGGAGCAAGTCGCCAGCGCCCATGTCGCCTATTCCGGCGTGCGTGTGCCGATTGCCGTGGGCAAGTTCGATAACCGCTCCAGTTACATGCGCGGCATCTTCTCCGATGGCGTTGACCGTCTCGGCAGCCAGGCCAAGACCATCCTCATCACCCACTTGCAGCAGACCAACCGCTTCAGCGTGCTGGACCGCGACAACATGGGCGAAACCTCCCAGGAAGCCAAGATCAAGGGCACCGTGCAGAAGCTCAAGGGCGCTGACTACGTGGTGACCGGCGATGTGACCGAGTTCGGCCGCAAGGAAACCGGCGACCGCCAGCTGTTCGGCATCCTCGGCCGTGGCAAGACCCAAGTGGCCTACGCCAAGGTCGCGTTGAATATCGTCAACATCAACACCTCCGAAGTGGTGTATTCCACCCAGGGCGCCGGTGAATACGCGCTGTCCAACCGTGAAGTGGTCGGCTTCGGTGGCACCGCCAGCTACGACTCCACCCTCAATGGCAAGGTGCTCGACCTGGCCATGCGCGAAGCGATCAACCGCCTGGTCGACGGCATCAACGCCGGCGCCTGGAACCCGCGTAACTGATCAGCCACACCACAAGGAGCAGTACACGGATGAGCAAGGCAGTGAAGTTGGCGCTGATGCTGACAGCAATCGCGACGGTAGCCGGGTGCCAGACGGCGCCCCAGCCCCTGTATCAATGGGAGAGCTACCAGCCGCAGGTTTACGAATACTTCAAGGGCGAGCCCAAGGAAGCGCAGGTGGAAGCACTGGAGCGCGATCTGCAGAAGATCAACGCCAGTGGCCGCAAGGCGCCGCCGGGTTACCACGCGCACCTGGGCATGCTGTACATGAACATGGGCAAGGATGACCAGATGGTGCAGGAGTTTCGCACCGAGAAGGCCCTGTTCCCCGAGTCCGCTGCGTACATGGACTTTCTGCTGAAAAACGCCAAGACCGGAGTCGCCACCAAATGAGCCTGTTAAAACTCACCGGCGCCTTGCTGGCCCTGGCGTTGCTCGGCGGTTGCGCGGCGCCCAAGACAGTTGATTATTCGGCGTACAAACAGGCACGGCCCAAGTCGATCCTGGTACTGCCGCCGATCAATGAATCGCCGGAAGTGCAGGCGTCCTACAGCCTGGTGTCGCAAGTCACCTACCCGCTGGCCGAAGCCGGCTACTACGTGCTGCCGATTGCCCTGGTGGACGAAACCTTCCGCCAGAACGGCCTGACCACCGCCAACGATATCCAGGCGGTACTGCCGGCCAAGCTGCATGACATCTTTGGTGCGGACGCGGCGTTGTACATTACGGTCAGTGAATACGGCACCAAGTACATGCTGATCTCCAGCGACACCTCAGTGACGGCCTCGGCCAAGCTGGTGGACCTGCGCACCGGCACCACCCTGTGGACCGGCGCGGCGCGGGCGTCCAGCGAGGAAGGCAACAACAACGGTGGCGGCCTGGTCGGCATGCTGATCACGGCGGCGGTCAAGCAGGTGATCAACAGCTCCACCGATGCGGCGCACCCGATTGCCGGTATCACCAGTGCGCGCCTGCTGTCGGCAGGGCAACGCACCGGAATCCTGTACGGCCCGCGTAACCCCAAGTACGGCACAGACTGACATTCTTCAAACACTGAAGATCAACTGTGGGAGGGGGCTTGCCCCTTCCCACATTGTTTTCTGCTGTCAGATAAATTGGGTTTAACCCGAACCTCGCCCACCTCGCGTCTGACCTTGTGAACGGCTCATTCATTCACGAGGCCCAGCCCATGTCCCGCCCTCTGCTCTTCCTGCGTCCTGCTGCCCAAGGCTTCACCGTTACCCTGCTGGTAGCGCTGGCCGGATGCGGGCTGTCGTCGTCCCCTGACCTGGCGAAACCAGCGGAGCCCATCGCAACGCTTCAACGCGCGCCGGCCCAGGGCGCAGTGGTCAAACGCATGGTCATGCCTGCCCCAATGATGATGCGGGAGACGGCGACCCTGGCTGAGCGCAGCGAACCCCGCGAGCAATACGCCAACCTGCCCGACAACCCCGTGCATCGCGTCGCCGAAGCACCGGTCTCCACCTTCAGCGTGGATGTCGACACCGGCAGCTATGCCAACGTACGACGCTTCCTCAACCAGGGCCGCCTGCCGCCCGAAGGCGCTGTAAGGCTGGAGGAAATGGTCAACTATTTCCCTTACGACTACGCGCTGCCTACCGATGGCTCACCCTTTGGCGTCACCACCGAAGTCGCCACTACGCCGTGGAACCCGCGCACGAAACTCTTGCGCATCGGCATCAAGGCCTCCGACAAAACCGTGGCAGAACTGGCCCCGGCCAATCTGGTGTTCCTGGTGGATGTGTCCGGCTCCATGGACCGTCGCGAAGGCTTGCCGCTGGTCAAAAGCACCCTGAAATTACTGGTGGATCAACTGCGTGATCAGGACCGGGTGTCACTGGCGGTCTACGACGGTGAGTCCCGCGTGGTGCTCAAGCCCACCTCCGGCCGTGACAAAACCACAATCCGCAACGCCATCGACCAACTCACCGCCGGTGGCGCCACCGCTGGCGCGTCGGGTATCGAACTGGCCTACCAGATGGCCCGCGAAGGCTTCATCGACCAGGGCATCAACCGCATCCTGCTGGCCACCGACGGCGACTTCAACGTGGGCATCAGCGACTTCGACAGCCTCAAGCAAATGGCGGTCGACCAGCGTAAAAGCGGCATATCGCTGACCACCTTGGGGTTCGGTGTGGACAACTACAACGAGCACCTGATGGAGCAACTGGCTGACGCCGGTGACGGCAACTACGCCTACATCGACAACTTGCGTGAGGCACGCAAGGTGCTGGTGGAGCAACTCAGTTCGACCCTGGCGGTGGTGGCGCGGGATGTGAAATTGCAGGTGGAATTCAACCCGGCCCAGGTCAGCGAATACCGCCTGCTCGGCTATGAAAACCGCGCCTTGAAACGTGAGGACTTCAACAACGATAAAGTCGATGCCGGCGAAATCGGCGCAGGGCACACGGTGACCGCGTTGTATGAAATCGTGCCGAAGGGCGAGAAGGGCTGGCTGGAGCCGTTGCGCTATGCCAGAGCGCCTGCGGCTGAATCCACCTCGGCCGAACTGGCGACGGTGCGCGTACGCTATAAACCGGCTGCGGGCGGTGACAGCCAGTTGATCGAACGGGCCGTCGGTAAAACGTCCACCGAGCCCAGCGACGACCTGCGCTTCAGTGCCGCCGTAGCCGCCTTCGCCCAACAGCTCAAGGGCGAAGGCCGCTACACTGGCAACATGAGCTTGCAGGACACCGCCGCCCTGGCCCGCTCGGCCCGAGGCGACGACCCGTTCGGCCTGCGCAATGAATTCGTGCAACTGGTCGAACTGGCCCAAAGCCTAAAACCCTGATCCCGAGCACAATGAGGATCAAATGTGGGAGGGGGCTTGCCACCGATAGCGGCCTATCATTACCAAATGTGCTGACGGACCCACCGCCATCGGGAGCAAGCCCCCTCCCACACTTAGATCTGCTTCGATCTGACAGAAGGAGTTCGCCCACTACATGGCCGTTCCAGACGATCCACCCAGCGACGAATCGCTGCTGGCCCGCTACCGCACCGGCGACGCTGCTGCGTTCGAAGCCTTGTACGCCCGGCACCGCCAGGGCCTGTATCGCTTCCTCGTATCCCTGTGCAACAAACCCGAACTGGCCGAAGAAATCTACCAGGACACCTGGCTCAGCCTGATCCGCAGCACCACCCTGCCACAAGGCCGGGCGAGTTTTCGCACCTGGCTGTTCCAGATTGCGCGCAACCGCCTGATCGACCACTGGCGCAAGCACGGCCTGCACAACCCGCTGCATGACAGCTACGACGAGTTGCTGCACGCCCAGCCCGACGACAGCGCTGGCCCCGAACAGCAACTGAGCCTGAACCGCGACCAGGCGCGCCTCGACGCCGCCGTGCAAGCCTTGCCCGAAGACCAGCGCGAAGTCTTCCTGCTGCGCCTGCACGGCGACCTCGAAGTCCCGCAAATCGCCACCCTCACCGGTGCCCCGCTGGAAACCGTTAAAAGCCGCTTGCGCTATGCCCTGCAGAAATTGCGGCGCTTGCTGGCCGACGAGGTAACTGTATGACCGACGCCCGAGACCCGAACGATCCGCGCGACGAAGCGCTGATCCAGCACTATCGCCAGAACAGCGCCGGCGAACCGCCCGCATTCCTGGACACATTCATTCTGAACGCCGCACGCCGCGAAGCGCCTGCCCCCAAGCCCAGCCTATGGCAACGCTGGCTGCGGCTGTGCCAGCAACCGCGTTGGCAGATGGCGTTTGCCAGCGTGGCCGGTGTGGCGCTGCTGGCGGGCGTGATCACGCGCAGCCCCGAGCTTGCCCCGGTACAAAACACGCGCCTCGCCGCCCCGGCCACGCTTTCCGCGCCTGCGCCCATGAGCGCGCCGCCGCGGGTCGAGTCGTTCAGCGCCGAAATGAACAGTGATGCCTTGCCCCAAGGCAAGCTGGCCAAGCGCGCAGTGCCTGACCCGCTGGAGCAGGGCTTGCAGGAAGTGTTGCGCCTGCGCGCGGCAGGCGATGAGGGTGCCGCGACGGTGAAACTGGCCGAGTTGCAAAAACGCTTTCCTGCGCAAAATCTTGAGGAGCGGCTCAAGGCATTGCAGCCTCACTGACCCCGTGGCGATGGTATCGCGCGATACCATCGCCCCTGTTCACTCATCTTGCACTGAACCTATTACGCAATAGCCCAATGCCATGGATGCTATTTGCTATCATTCGTCGAGCATGGTAGCCCAGAAGTCTAAAGTGAATTTAAAGTACGAGTTGATATGAGTAAAAAATATCTTATTGAGAATTTTATGATCTCCATTTTCATATTAGTTCTCTTCTTTACCGACATTTTTGGAGAGAGCACTTTTCTGGAGGATATTAGCTTCACTGCTCTGATGTTAGGAGCAGGCAGTATTTTCCTGTTTCCGTTCTCTCGATTTATAATCGAGCAGACAGCGCTTCGATTCACACGTCGTGAATTCTGGACGACCGGCTTATTGACGGAGTCGTCTGGGAAAAACGGGCTGTATGTGATTTTTTATATGGTTTGCATCGCTTTTGCCATTCCGGCCGTACTTGGGTATCTATTCTATTCAGCACTAAAAAAAGTGGCCTGAAAAGGCCACTTCGTGTTTTTAGAAAGGAAGCACCGCGTCGAGTGCATCGTTAAATTGCTTAACACGTTTATCGTCAATAAATGCACTGACAAATGCCATGATCAGCGCAAACGCTACAATCCCGACGGGTGACGAAACAGTCACGCCGAACGCGAAAGCAATCAGGCCTGTTGCTGCAGCACCTGCAAACAGTGTTTCCACTTTCAGTGCAGTGTTATTCCAATCGCCTGTCGCGTAGCTTTTACTCACTTCATTATGCAAGTCATAGGCATCAACGGCTTTGCCCACATAGCCAAAGCCTTTGGCAAACCTGTTCAGGTTTTTTCCCAGTTCAGCGCTATCAAGCGAATCCAGAGCATTGACGATGGCCGCGCGGTCAGCCGCACTGAATTTCTTATCCAGAGCGCCCTTGTATTGCTCAAAGGCATTCAGGGCCTCTTGTGCGCTGCGAAGCTTTTTGCCCTTCGCACTTTCGGCCAATTCTGCTGAGAGCGTAGACATTTGCTGCCCAAATTTTCCTCCGATCTCCTTGTAAAAATCAGCAGTGAATTTAATGGCATCTTTGATTTGCGCATCGGCCTTTGCCTGCTCTTCGGCAAGACGCTCCGCTTCAGCTTTTGCTGCGGCTTCGGCAGCCAGGCGTTCAGCCTCTGCCTGCGCCGCAAGACGTGCATCTTCCTCCGCTTGAGCGGTAGCGATCAAACCTGTCAAGGCGTTAGATTTTTCAGTCAACAATCGAATCTTTTCAGACAGGTATCTGCTTTTATAGGCCGCGCTATAGGAGTCGGCAAGTGCCTGATACGCGTGTTTGAAGCCCAACCGATCTTTATATTCAAGATTGACGAAATCCACCGCATTGTGCGGTATATCTTTTAGTAGAGGATCCCTGCCGAAGTAAGCGTTGGCCGCCGCAAGACTGGCAGTAAGGTCAGCCTGTGAGGTGTTGATTAGAGCATCAACGACGGTTTTTTCTTTCCTGGATTTTTCCAGTGCCGAAAGAGCATCCGCCCCAACGGCTGCGGCAACCTCCGAGTCGATCTCGGCCAGCAGGTTAGGCAGGTTGGCAGCGTACGAATCTGCAATCTGCTTTTGCGCCCTGACCGCCAGCGCCACTTTCGTCATCGTACTGTCAGGATGACTGAAGTTCATCTTTCGCATGAGCGCATCGATGTCTGAAAAATCAACGATTTTCCCATCCCACGGCAAAGGCTTGGCAATAAAATCTCCCCCTGGCAGCGGCCCAGGAGGAAGGGGCAGTGGCGGCTCTGGCGTTACGATAATTGGGGGTAGAGTAATGTCTGTCATGAAATATCTCCTTGATATTTAGCTTCCTTGAGAATGCCCACCTTCCTGACGATTGCAGGGGAGGGCAAACGGTGTGAGGCAGAAGCCATCACACCCACACTGTACATAAACACAGCATTAAGGCCAAGAAAAATATGCATTTGTGCATATTTCTGGAGGGGCTTCATCTGGCAAAACTAGAGAACAAAAAAGCCCCAGGTCTTTCGACCTGGGGCTTTTTCGTTCGTATATGGTGCCCGGCGGGGCTTCTTACCGGATCGCTATCCATTTGAAAATAAACGGTTTTTATTTCTGTTTTTAGGTTGGGGATACACATAGGGATACACCGAGGCAGGGGCCAGCCCTGCCTTGACAACCTGCTGAACCTTATCCGAAGGTGCTAACGGGAGGCTGGGTCTGAGCCTTGAATGCTTTTTCTGCAGCCTTTCTACGGGTAGCAATGTCGCTAGCAAATGTTCTCAACTCATTAATATGAATTTTTATCTCTGCTGGCGATGGCCTATTTTCTGATAGAGATCTAGATTTATCGTGACCATACATCCAGCTACTCGCAAGGGACATGTTAGTAGTTACTCGGTTAGCATCTGAAGGCTCAACTGTTATTTGACCTAGCCTAGTAGTTTGTACGCTGTTTCTTCCGCGGCTAACTATGTCGAAGAAAAGGTCCTGCTCAATCGAAGACTCCCAAGCCTCCCTTAGTAGGCAGTAAAGCATTGCAGATTTTTTATTATAATTTGAAATATCCGAATCATAAAGATCTTTGAAGGAGTTTAACTCCTGCTCTAAGTTGTGCGCTCTGCTATTTGTGCTCATTCCACGCCAAGGTGCTTCTATATGGCAGAATCCAGAATCTTTACCATTTCTTCTGACTGTAAATGAAGAAACGGCAGGGCGTATATTCTTACTTAAAGCCATTTCCGTACACTTGCCATCGATCTCCATAATAAGTGCTAAGTCGTGGGTGAAAATTATTATTTGTCTTGATAAGGCTTCCAAGCATAGACGGGACGCGATTTTTTCACGGTATACGTGATCAAGAGAACTAACTGGGTCATCAAAAACAATGGGTGATGAATTTGAGAATGTTTTAATTTCTGCAAGATACGCTGCCAGTGAAACAACTTTTTGCTCACCCTCGCTGAGAACTTTTCCTGGTTTTTGTGCACCTATTGAAAAGCTGTGGGAAGTGTCGCTGTCCTTAACGATTGGCGCTATATTAACTTCTAGTTCGATACCAAAGGCATCCAGCTCTGCTTTGAAATTACTAATAAAATCTGGCGTTACCAGTTCAGAAATAATTAACTTTGCCTTGCTGGAAAATCGTGTTTTTGTCTGTTTCAATGAGTTGATACCACTTTCTACATCTTTGTTGTGTTTGAGGTTGTTGATGTAGTTGATGATTTTCTCGGACGCGTCTGATAGCAGCTTCTTAGTGTTTTTCTTCTTTAAGTTTTCTTTGGCTAATTCGTATTTTTTGGGAGATACATTTTCTTGAAGTTCTTTAAGTTTTTTGTTGAGCTTCTCAGAGATGTTATCTTTTATAGATTCAGCAGAAATGTTGCTTTTGTTATATGGTGCATTATTAGGCTGTTCCGCTTTGAAAAACTCCTGTCTGGTCTTAAGTGTTCGGAAAGCTTCAGCCAGTCCAAAGTCTGAACCTATTGCCTCCGCCAACTCGTTACAAAGAGGTTCATAAGCTTCTGGCTCGGGTAAAGCCAGATTAATAATTTCATCTTTTTTGTTTTTTAAATTGGTACAAGCTTTGTCATAAGTTACTTTGCTCTCGTCTTGCATGAACTGCCAGAAGCGTTCAAGACGATCTTTTGCATGGTCGTCAAGTGGTTGCATACAAAGAACACACAACGCGTCTTCGCTAGTGTTCGGGAATTCGCTCTCGGTGTAGGCATGTGAGTTAGAAAAATCTTTGGCTGCGGTAAAAAGAATTTTCCAAGGGTCGGAGTGAACTCCCTCTAACGGATCTGCTTTGTCAAAAGTTGTGAGCGAAAAGTCGTAAGCTTTTTTTGCAGCGACTTCAGCAACTTGTAAGTTCTTAATTTCGTCAGGTTTTGTTTCATTTAATATTTTTGCGGCAGCAGCTAGTTTTTGGATTGCTCGGGGAAGCCGCTCCGTTGAGATTTTTGTTAATTTCGCAATGGTTTTTACTGTTGTGCCATTTTCGTAGTCGGTAACGGTGCCTGTTAAGTTTGTTAGGTCGCTTGAATCGTGCTCACTCCAAGTGAGAGTGAGTTTCACGTCGGCGCTGTTGGTTTTGTCCGACATACGATTTAACCATGCTTGAACTTCTATGTTTTCTTCCAAACCGTTTATAATTGGTTTCTTCGCGTCTCGTAGCTTTAATTGAATTGTATTTTTGACGCTTTCTATTGCTTGGGATACATGGTCGAAGATGTCCGCGCCTCGGGGCTTGTATGTGACGCGGTTGGTGCTATCAAGCAAGGTTTTTCCGCAGTCGGTATCAAATACATTAATTGAGGCTAATTCCGCATGGTTTCTTCCTGGAGTCCAGGTCCATTCCTCTCGACTGCCGTTTTTCAAAAAGCTTATGCGGGCGGATTGCTTGGATGTCTTTGGCTTATAAATGTTGCTAAGAAGTGTTGGTTCTACATGTTTTGCAAAACATGCGTTTTTTAATATCCTGCTGTATCCTGATTTTCCTGAGCCGTTTTCTCCGTATATTAGTGTGATTCCAGAGTGTCCAAACGGTAGTTTGGCTTCTGAATGAATGGCATTGATATTTTCTACAATGTCGATGCTACACAGTTTTATAGGTTCGACGGAGGTTTCGGCAATGGACCCGTCTAGTTGATACACCGGCGGTGAGCATTCCTTATTTTCATTATCATCATTAATGCCGAAGGCGCACAGTGCGTTTTTCGCAATTTGCTTAAGCTGGTCCGGACCCAACGCTGAGTCTTGTAAAAGGCGACGAACAAGGTCTGCTTCCCATTCTGGCAGGTCTTTTGCCGCCCATTCCACAATCGCTTGATACGAGTTCATGCACGTTCCTTGTGGTGGCTTTTTGATATGTTTTACTCGTAAAGCGCCTTGCCGTCTAGAAGTCATAAGAACGCTCAAGCTCAGCCACGAACGCTAACAATAATTAGTCTGAAGAAAAAACTGGGGTCAGACCACAATAGGAAATAGTGGCCCGTGATCTGGTCCGATCTTTCTATACTGGCCCTCCCAGGAGGGTACGTAGAGCTCCAAAATACGCCGGTTACGCTTAATCAAAACTCCCCAGTAATGTCAAACCGCACCTAACAAAGTGACCAGGACGATCTTTTCGCTATCCGAATCGAAGCCCTGCGCGAAAGTCTCGAGCACGGGCGATTTTATCCAGGACGGGGCGCGCGAGCGGTTTGTTAGCGGTTTTGAAGTCCATAACACCCATTACTTTGAGGTATCTGGAGACAGGTTTGGCTTTGTAGTGATCAAGCATCACCCGATGAACTCGTGCTCGACCACTTATACGTGAGGCCCAGCGCGCAAGGTTCAGGGATCGGCGCTGCCGTACTCACTCTGATTTTCAAAGCGGCGAATGCGGCTGCGCTCCCGCTTAAAGTAAGTGCCCTCAAAGAAAGTGCCTCTAACCGTTTTTACACCCGCCATGGCTTCCAGTTCGTCGAAAGCAGTGAGTTCGACAATTATTATTTCCGTCAGCACCTTACGACGGGCAACGCACCTTGCCAGCCCGGTGAAATGATTTGAACCCAGCTCGCTCCTTCTAGACAATGCCCGCCTTTGGCTCGAAAGGATGCGTGCAATGAAGTTCGACGGGACTTTCCAATACATGGGTAGCCACGGGATCGTGTTCAACGTCTCGCAGATCACCCTCACCGACAGCGAACGCGGGCGCCTCAGCGAGTTGCATTTTGGCGAAGCGAAAAGCGCCCACTACGAGGTCAACCGCAAGGTCGTCGAGGTGTACGACAAGATGCTGGCCAAGAACCTGCCGTGCCTGATGATGATCGGCATCTCCAAGCCGCTGACCCGGCAACAGGGCGATGTGCTCAACGCCCAACGCACCAAAATCGCTAACCTCGCGGCCTCGGCCTTCGCTGGTGCCACCTCTTATGTCGCCTCCCCCTACGTGGGTGCCCCTGTCGGCGCCGGTGTGCGCATGTATGTGAACGAAACCCTGCCCACCTATCATGCAGGCGATGTACTGGTCGGCATCGAGGCGCAGGTGAATGGCGGCATCGGCCCGCAACGTACTGCCTCGACACTGATCATCAAGACCTGACGGGAGAAACACATGGCTGACATTACCCAGCTGGTCATTGCCCTGGTGCTGTTCTTTTTGCTCGACCGGTTTGTTAAGTCGTACCCGCTTCGCAAATGGCTCGGGGTGGTGCTGGTAGCGATGGGTGCGGTCGGCTGCGTGGCTGCGAGCCAAATCCGCTTGTTTGGGCTTGACCTGGGGCTGCTGTCGATCTTTGCCGTCGCACTGGGGGTGGGGTTGTTCCTGAAGCGGCGGCGGTTCGAGCAGATGGGTTGAAGGGATGCAGGGATTCCAACCCTTGGCCAGAAGCCGCAGTAAAAAGGGGACGGATTTATTTGAAAATGGTTCCGTTCCCTTTCCGTTCTGGAAAATGGGGACAGATTTATTTACGTGTCAATCCAGCGCCCATTTACTGTATGCCACCGCGCCTCACGAAGGAGTGGGCAGTTTGCAGCCTAAGTGTGGACCCAGCCATCGCCTTGAGATCCAAGAACCCTGTGAGACAACGTTCTGGCAATTTCCAATAGTTGAACACAGGGCTTACAAAAATCACCCACAAAAAAGCCCCAGGTCTTTCGACCTGGGGCTTTTTCGTTCGTATATGGTGCCCCGGCGTCGTTTGAACTGGGTATTAAGATGCCCGTATTCATTGGGTGTGGTTGGTGGTGCTTCGGTTAGGCATACATGTGGGCATACACGGCGCTTCCTTCTGGCCACTTTTTCGTGGCATCCCCGTGGGGCAAAGCAACACCAAATCGTTACTTCTTCGTTCGACCTTCTGCCGCCAGTGAGGCGAGGGCAAGGGTGATGAATCCTGCATTCCCATCCAGGGTTTCTAATGCCCCTCGGATGTTCTGTGCCACTTCTGTAGATCCTCTTTGCTCAACCCAATTTGACAGCTCCTCGATAGCTGCCCCCAGCGCCAGTTGGTTTTCATTCATGCGCTTGAGTAATGACGCAAGCAAAGGTGTGTCTTCCATGATGTTCTCCCGCCGTGTTGTCAGGTAGCCAATCTACCGCGAGCCAGTGGCATTGCATATCAGAGGTCATCACCACCTGGTGATCGGAAATCACGCTGGTCATCTGGATTCCCTAGATGCGTAGTTGCATGGACTTAACCACCCATTCGACTTGACCAGTCGTTCGCATCGGATTTGACCAGCACACTGGGTGGCCTTGATCGGCAAAAAACGGCCAGGAGCAGACCTTCCTTAAATCTCCAAATAGGTTTACAAGCCAGATACGTTCACAAGTTTAGGCAAGACGGCATGACACTTTCCAAGGGCAGTATCATAAAACTGATCACTATTGACCGGGCGGCGGTGGTACTCAGGGACTGGATGAGCTCTCGGGCGGCGGCTCCTGGAGATATCGCCGTGGTGGAAAGGGTTTCAATGGGGGAGGCTGGATGTACCGTTCTCTTGTTGTGCGAGCCAGAAGTAGGATTCCTTGAGTGGAGAGCGTCATATTTTGAGGCTGGGTTGACTTATGAGGTGCTTAGTAACAGTCCCAATGACGTCGCCTCTTGAATGTCTGCTCAAGGCCGATTTCTACCTGCCGCCACCGCCAGCTTTGGGTCGACTTCTGCCAATCAGGGCCACCCAGTGTGCTGGTCAAATCCGAGGCGAACGACTGGCCGAGTCGAATGCAAATGAGTGGGCAAGTGCAATGCGTGAAGTGCAGTTACCCATCCTAGAGTCCAACAATGTGGTGTGGGGCCAATTTGGAAAGGCAGCATCAGAGCACATATCCAGCCCCCCTCCAAAACTGGTGTAACCGGTGTTACGAGTGTAACGCCCTTCACCAAGCTCCCGGTTTCATTGGGTTTCATGCCTGTTACACAGTTGAGCGTCATAGCGTACCCCCGATGTAACGCTGCCCCTGCGTGTAACGCTAAAGTCAGCATCCGGGTGTTGTGGGCAGGCGCTTTGCGCTCGAGCATACCAAGCGAATTTCGCTGGCTCCGCCTTTCGATGAGAGGAAATCACGCCGGGGACCCTGAGAGCTTTAGCTTCACACGGGGCATGAAACCCGCGGGATCGAGTTAGTGGGAGGCATTGGAAGTTACTGAAATTTCAATCGTTGAAATTGAAAGGATCTTGAAGAAAAAGGGCCATCGTTACAGCTTCGGTAAAGGTGGCTGTATCTGTTGCTGATAGTGAACACCTGCATAGCGTCAACCACGGTAATGGGTGTCAACCACGTCAACCTGTCAACCAACTTGAAAAATCCAGCCGCTAACACGAACGCGCGGGTTCTATGCCCCGTGTCTATCCGAAATGCCCAGGGTCCCCAGCGGCTTTCCGATTCATAGAGCAAATGCACTGGTGAACAGCAGTTCACCTGGTTCACCTGTTCACTAAGCTGGGCACCTTTCCGCTGACACGATCACGCGGGTTTCCTACCCCGTATTCACCAACCACCCCCGGGGTCCCAGGCGATGTCAGTACTCCGGCGGATGCATCTCCTCTGTCTGTTATTGGTAGACGGCACCCCCCATGCACTCTGGCGGCCGGCGAGGCAGGCGTTCGAATTCTGAATAAGTCGATACCAAGCCAGCATTGTTTTCGCTGGAGGCGCTATCACCGATGGGGTGTGGGGCTCGATAATGCGTGTTACAGGTGTTGCGAGTGTTACGAATGATATTAAATGATTGAATTTGTTGAGTTTTGTTAGTGTTACACGCTGTTCATCTTTCACGTGCAGCGGGTGTTACAAGCCAAGTGGGTGTTACGGTAATTTTTACAAATTTTGGGTCAACCACAGACCGCAATCGGGGCAAAGCGGTCATTTAGACCGTGTCTATTAAGTTCGGGCCGCTCGCTACCAGAATCGTTGTTGAGTGCTACGCTATGTGTTGCGTGGAAGCATGGCTGCCTCTCACTGATCGCTAACTGAGGCGGCTTTCATGAACGGCTATCAGGAAGATCGCATGCACATCGAACGTCTTGGTCTAGAGAACTTTCGTTGCTTTGGCCCTCAGCAAGTCCACGTTGCCCTAGGACCTAGTCTCGTAGCGTTTGTCGGCGATAACGGTACTGGCAAGACTGCGGTGATGCAGGCCTTACAACGGATGTTTGGTGTGACGTCAGAGCAGCGGCGGTTGCGCAAGCAAGACTTCCACATCCCCCGCAATGAGGCTGAACGGCCTTTGGCTCGCACGCTAGTGATTGAAGCCATCGTTGCATTCCCGGAATTAGATGACGACGTGGATAACGCTGCAGTGCCAGCGTTCTTCAGGAACATGGCTGCCGAGGAAAACGGCAATCTCAAGGTTCGTATGAGGCTGCAGGCAACATGGACAGATGATGGAACCCTAGACGGTGCGATCGAAGAGTCCTATTGCGCTGTACAGACGTTCGGTAACTTCGAAGAAAGTGACCTCCAGCAACTTCGTGGCCCTGATCGTTCGCGTATCCAACTCATCTACATTCCAGCGACACGGGACGGAGCCTCTCAGGTAACCTCCTTTATCCGCGGCCGACTCTGGCGCGCAATCAGTTGGTCGCCGGAGGTTAAGGACTCGTTAACCGATGCAGGCACTGCCGTGAATCGGGCGTTCTCAGCCGAGGCGGCCGTAGACAGTATCTGCTCTGCAGTGACTCGGAGGTGGCGGCAGCTTCATTCAGCTGGTACCGATACCACGCCGTTCTTCCGCCCCGTCGACACCCGTTGGCAGGAATTTATTCGGCGGGTTGAAGTGGTGTTCCATCCCGCTGAAGATGGACAAGACCGTGCACTTGAGGATCTCAGCGACGGTCAGCGCTCGTTGTTCCATATGGCCATGGTTTCAGCCACGCTGGATATTGAGGCGCGACTTGCGGGTGGCAATGCACCAGCAGGCTTCGCTGGTGCCGGTGTCGCGTTGCCCGCGCTGACTATCGTTGCCCTTGAGGAGCCGGAGAACAATCTGGCTCCGTTCTATCTGTCTCGCATCATCAAACAGGTGGAAGAAGTAGCCGCAGGGTCTAATGCTCAAGCGATAGTCTCCAGCCACTCGCCCAGCATCCTCGCACGGGTGGAGCCATCTAGTGTGCGGCACTTCCAGTTGAACCAGGGAAGCCGCTGCACTGAAGTTCGCCAGATAACTATGCCAGTCGGGGACGAAGAGGCTTCTAAGTTCGTTCGGGAGGCTGTGCGGGCCTACCCTGAATTGTACTTTGCGCGCTACGTGATACTTGGTGAGGGTGCCACTGAAGAAGTAGTGCTACCCCTACTGGCTAAAGCAATGGACTTCCCCATTGATAGATCATTCGTTGCTGTGGTGCCGTTGGGCGGGCGCCACGTGAATCACCTATGGAAATTACTTGGTAGCCTCCAAGTACCTTACGCGACTTTGCTGGATCTAGATTGGGGGCGAAGCGGTGGAGGTTTTGGACGTATTAGGACTGCGTGCGAGCAGTTACTGAACATCGGTTATTCGCCACAGCAGGTCTTTGCAGAGGTTCTACGGGAGGGAGGCCCAGAACAAAATCTCGCAGAGATTTCGGCAACTGAGGCTTCCGATATTGGCGCTCTACGCCGATGGACGCAGTGGTTAGAGCGCTTTCACGTATTTTTTTCAGACCCGCTCGACTTGGATTACACCATGCTCAAAGCCTATCCAAGAGCGTATCGGGTTCTCGAGCCGGGGATGCGTGGGCCAGCCGGGGCGGGGGAGCCTCGAGAGGCAGTCCTAGGCGCAGAAGGCTCTCCAGCCTTCTACGGTGTTGAAGAAGACAATGATCTACGTTGGTATCGGTATCTCTTCCTAGGGCGGGGAAAGCCCAGTACCCATGTGAGGGTTTTGAGCCAAGTCACACCCGCTGATTTGGTGGCTGCGGTACCCGAGCCTTTACAGCGATTGTTGGCGAGGGTTCGCACAGCCTTAGATCAGGCTGAGCAGCAATGACCTGGAGACCCCTGACGCCTGAACTATGGCTACCTCGCGGTATACCCAACCTGGAACCCAACGCTTGGATCGCCCTACGCCGCCCGGAGTCCACCTCTGTCGTCGCAGGTCCTGGCGCTGGAAAGTCGGAATTCTTAGCGCAGCGCGCGGCTTACCTATTGGAGACGGGACTGTGCAAAGCACCGCAGCAGATTCTGGCAATCTCGTTTAAGACGGATGCGGCAGCCAATCTCGCTGCTCGCGTTCGCAAGCGCTGTCCTCCTGAACTGGCCGGGCGGTTCATTTCCCTTACGTTTGATGCGTTCACCAAAAGTCTCGTTGATCGTTTCCAAGCGGCGATTCCGGAGCATTGGCGCCCTACACGCCCCTATGAAATAGGTTTCCCCACTCGGCGAATAGTGCAAGACGAGTTGAACCGCATTCGATTTATGGCTCCTCCGGAATGGCAGTCCAGGATTGCGCAGCTTTCGGCTGAGCGATTTGAGGCAGAAGCGATAGGTGGCAGTCGTCTGGCAGTGGACGCACTCCTGCAGCCCACCACAGCTGAGCAGCTAGCTGCTTATCAGTGGCTGCGACAACAGTTATACGGCACTAATGTGTCCAGACTCTCGTTCGTGACGTTGAATCGGTTGGCTGAGTTAATTATTCGGGCGAACCCTAAGATTGCGCGTGCGCTGCGTATGACCTACCCCTACGTGTTTGTGGACGAGTTCCAAGACACATCGTTTGCTCAATACGATTTCCTACTCTCTACGTTTGGCCAAGCAGGAACCGTCGTCACTGCGGTAGGAGATCACAAGCAGCGAATCATGGGCTGGGCCGGTGCACGTCAGGATGCCTTCGAACAATTCGAGGCGGATTTTGGGGCGCAACGGGTCAACCTGCTTTTCAACTTCAGATCATCACCGGAGCTGGTACGCGTTCAGCATTTCGTAGCGCAAGCTCTGGATCCACAATCGCCACAAATCCAGTCTCAAGCGGTGGGCCTGTTGAATAGGGATGTGGTTCAGGTCTGGAGTTCTCGCTCTACGGTGATTGAAGGGCGACAGCTTGCCCAGTGGATAGCAGCGGATTTGGTTACACGCCAGAAGCAACCGAGGGACTATGTGCTTCTAGTGCGTCAGCGCGCTGATCAGTTTGAGGAAGAACTGCAACCGATATTTACAGCCGCTGGGTTGAGTATTCGAAACGAGAATAAAGCGATTGGCCGAACCAATGTTCAGGACTTGATGGTCGATGAGGCCGCTACCATAGCGTTGGCAACTTTAAGATTAGCTAGCGGAGAGCGTAGCGCTGCAGCTTGGTCGACCTTGTCCTCTGCCGTTTATGCTATTCGCGGAGTCGACGAAGACGACGAGATAAAACGATATCGAGCTGATCAGGACATCCAAGGCTTCTTGGCCGCACTCGGGCAAGAGGTCCGTGCTCAAATGCCTACGGTTGAGTTTGCAACTGAAATAGCCCGGCGGATTTTTACTTTCTTGGACGTTAACGCCATGGCGGCTGCCTATGCCGCATACGCGCGAAACGATCTACTCGAAATTATGACTGAAGCGTTTTCACTGCACCTGCAGCATTCAGCCTATGAGGCTGCGACCTGGGCAGCCTGCATTGATCGGTTTTTAGGTACGCACGACATCTCGATGATGACCGTTCACAAGAGCAAGGGGCTCGAATACGACACCGTATTCTTTATCGGGCTTGACGATCAATCATGGTGGAGTCATACGCCGCGAAACCCGGAGGGCATCGCGACATTTTTTGTTGCGCTATCGAGAGCTAAGCAGCGAGCAATCTTCCTTTTCTGCGCGGGCAGAGGAAGACGTGAACGGGTTTCCGAGCTGTATCAGTTGCTGACCGACGCTGGTGTGGAAGAAATCGAGATTCGTTGAACTTTGAGCGAGCCGATGTCTCTCGGCCATAGATGCCGTCGTGCTAGCATCAAGCAAACCAGCCGGAGTACAGGGAAAGACCGCAAATGAGCATGGTAGAGTGGATACGTCGCGACAAAAACAAAAGCCTTGTGGTTTTTGTACATGGTCTGACAGGAGGAATGGGCACATGGGCATATGATGAGCACGTTTCCTTTCCTTCCCTTTTGTTAGTAGACCCACGTATCGATGGATTTGATATCGCGTGCTTTAACTATTTCACCACATTTACAAACATATATGGCACGTCCAAATCGATTATGGGGCGATTGTTTGGATCGCTTAAATCTTTCCGAAAAAATCTACCGGTTGAAGAAATTGGAGAACTTCTTAAGACGGAGTTTTCAGTAAATTTTTCTAGATATAAGAAGATTATAATAATTGCCCATAGTATGGGCGGGTTGATCTCAAAGTATTGCATTCTCCAACAGATTGAACACGATGGACGAACCCCAGTTACTGGCTTTATATCCCTAGCTGTTCCTCACCAAGGAGCCAAAGCAGCAAGTATTGCGAGCTTGATTTCTAGTAATGCTCATGTTGGCGATCTTAAAGTTCTAGGTGAAGCTATTGATAAGTTAAACCGATCTTGGAGTCAGACGACCGTTACTCCCGAGGTTAAGTACATCTACGGCGCGCACGATATTATCGTTGAAAAAAATAGCGCAATTCCTACTGACACTCTAAAAGCGAACGCGGTGGCAGTGAATGAAGATCATGTTGGAATATGCAAGCCCAAAGACAGCGAGCAGACTGTCTATGTCGCTGTCGTAAATTTTATCGAGGATCTCGCGATAAAATGCTCAGAGCAATTAGAGAAAAAAGAATTTATTGATAATCAGCAGTATGATGATCAATTTTTTGTTCTTAAGTTAATGCTTGCGGAGGTGGCCGAGGTATTAACCGGTAGCGCTAAGGAATATTTTTTTAATGCCGAGGAGGCGAGGAAAATATTTTCTAGTGATCATGATCGTGAGTTGCTTCAGAAGCTCTATGAGGATATCAGAACTCTTTATAGACTCGAGTACGAATATCATATTGCTAATGGCACCAGCACCACTCAACTAGTACAGTCTGTGCACAAGAAAATATTTGACGCGCAAGATGGATATCTTAAAACAACTCTTTCCCAATTGAATGACAGCCACAAAATGGGAATGATTCACCAACTGGCCAATAAGTCGGATACAAGAGTCGTTTGGTCAGAAGCTACTACACTGGAAGCATTAAAGAATTTGCATACAGAGGCAGCGGATAAGGTAAAGCGTCATGATTAGTAGCCTTCCATATCTGCCAATTGATGAGGAGTTTGACCTTAATGTTGCAATCTTAGCCCTGCTTCTGTTGAATATGGCTCAGAATGGTCGGGGCAATTTAGTTCTGGATTTTGAAAAGATACAGATTTTCCTTTATTTAATAAAAAACCCATCAAAAATTAGCAAGGTGTTGCGACTGGCTGACAAGCCAAACACACCTCTAGATAAAAGATTAACTTACACGATAGAAAGTATGTCTAGTAATGTGGATATACTCTTTGATCGTCGCAAGGTTAAGTTGCTGATAAGGCGTCTTGCTTCTTTAGGATTTCTAAAGTGTGAGGGAGATGCCAAGAGCAGTAGCATTAGATATGCATTATCCGATATAGGGAATAACTTTGCTTGTTCGCTCGCTGGCGAAGCAGCAGATAAGAATTACTTTTACTCTTTAATTGAAATTATATCCAAGCTTGGGCCTTTACAATCTCAGCCCACTACAAAGCTCAATGCTTGGTTGAACACGCTATTCAAAGGGAATTGATTTATGCATCCTCATCTGAACATCGATTTTTTGCATCTGGTCGGGCACCGAAAAAACTACAGCATCCAATTTTTCCCAGGTGTCAATATAATCTATGGGGATTCTGATACAGGGAAGTCTAGTATCTTGGAATTTATAAACTATCTTCTCGGAGCCTCATCCGTTGTAATGGCAGATGAAATATCATCTTCCATTACATACGCCGCACTAGAAGTCAGGCTCAATGGCATTGAGTACACGATAAAGCGAGATGTATTTAAGCCGACCGCGTTGGTAGAGGTTTATCGCTGTATTTTTTCAGAGTGTGCGAATAATTATCCTAAGAAATATGCACCGAAATTTGGTTCCGTGGAAGGTCCGGATGGATATCTCTCTGATTTTTTTATGAGTGCATTAGGGCTTCCAAAAATTAGCGTTAAAGTATCGCCATCTAAAGCTGACTCTAACTTGAAGCGATTGAGTTTTCGCGATTTATATAAGTTTTCATATCTTGATCAAGATGAGGTTGGCAGTAAAAACTTGCTGGACTCGGCGAACTGGAATGTATTTTCGACCAACAAAGAAGTGTTTAAATACATTTTCAATGTTCTAGATACCAGCATCTCCGAGTTGGAGCAGGAAATTTCTAAACAATCTCAAGAGGCTCGTCGACATAGAAATAAGTATGAGTCGGTTTCTGAATTTTTGCGAGAGACCGATTATGAAAGTCAGTCCTCGATTGATGATTCTCTAACATCTCTTGATGAAACTATTATCCAACTGGAAAGCGAGTTGAGTGAGACTAATGCGAGAATGGTTTCCAGTTCTAGTCAGTACGAGTCTTATAAAGCCGCATTTAATATGCTTTCGCTCAATGAAAAAGGGTTGTCTCAAGAGTTAACAAATTTAAGAGGTCAGCTAGATCGCTATGTTCGCTTAAAAAACGATTACGACAACGACATAGGAAAAGTTGAAGCGGCTCTATCCGCAAATCAGAAGATAGGCGAAATCACAAAGGTTTCGCAGCCATGTCCTATATGTGAAACTCCAATTCAGGACATTGCTGAAATTAAGCCCTTTGTTTCCAGTGGAATTTCTCCACTTTTGAACGAACTTGACTCGCTAAAGAAGAAAAGAAAGGGTATTCAATCGCTTATTTCTGAGCTTTCCGAAAAACAACGCGAGGCGAACGCTGCTTACTTTGCTGTTCATGAGGATCTTAATAAGGCTCGAGAGTTGATAGACACTGAAAGTGAAAGCATGATCACTCCTTACCTAACCCAAAGAGATGCACTGGTTAAAGAATTATCAGCAAGGCAACAGTTTCGAAGTCAGCTGATTGTTAATCTTAAAATAAGAAACTCTCAAAAAAGCATTCATGATCAGTACGAGCAGTGCAATGCTGTGGTTGCCCGTTTGGAAGAGCGGTTGGAGGAATTGAAGAAGTCAGCGCCAAGCCTAGCGAATGTACTGTCTGATCTTTCTGATAATCTCAACAAATTTCTCAAGAAGGTTAATATTAAAAATCGGCGAGGAATATCTGTAAGTTCAAAGAATTTCTTGCCGATAATCCGTGATCGTGAATACATGACAATTACTTCCGGTGGCCTGCGTACCATCTCTTCAATTGGGCTATTCCTGGCGATTCTTGAGTACGCCATTGATAATGAAATTAATTATCCTGCAATCCTGCTTATTGACACTGTAGGAAAATATCTCGGAAAGACCTCTAAAGCAAAGCATCAGGATGATACTGATACTGCTGCTGACGCAGACGAAGGACTTTCAGACCCTGACAAATACAAAAATATGTACGAATATATGTTTGAGCTGGCAGGGCGTGCACAAAAGAAAGACATAAGTTGCCAGATCATATTGGTTGATAATGACGTGCCTGAGTTCTTTGTTTCAAATTATAAGCCTTACATTGTTGCTCACTATAGCTCAACGGGTGAAAATGATCTGCCGAAAGGCCTGATTGACGATTATGACGAAAGATAAGCATTGTTTATTTGAACAAATGCTTAAGACTTGCGCTACTTACTATTTGGGGTGTTCGGCTCAGTAGGGATCGTTGATCTTAACCGGAAACTGCCTGTCGAACTTGAATGTGGCGGAAGCTTTCGCGAGCTTCCGCTTATCCTCATCACCGCTTTTTCAGCTTATGCTCGATTAGCCCCATTTCTGCCTTGATCGCATTGATGGTTAGCTTCTGCATCGCTGTGCTTTTTCCGATTTTGGTATCCACGAGCTTTAGTAGGGCGCCCAAGTGGGCTTTTCTTGCTTTGAGCGTTTCGGATATGGACGAGCTGTTTTGCGTCGTTGGGTTCATGGCTTCGATCCTTGGAGTGATTTAAACAGCCCGCGAAAGCAGGCTGTTTCAGGGTGAATCTACAGTTACATCGAGAGCAGGTCTTGCAGGTGATGCTGGCTCCCAAGGTCTGCCAGGTCACCCCATTTCCAACTCCCAAAGTTTTCACCTTGTTGAGGAATGTCGAGATTAAACAGCGATCTTGGATCCCGGTTGATCATGCGGGAAGCCGCGTAGAGCTTGCCGCCTACGTTTAGTAGCGCTTGGGCCGCTTCATTCCACTGTTGTTCCAAAACGTCATGTGCGAGGTGTAGCGCTATGTTCTCTATTTTTTTGTATTCATCTTGAGCTTCAGTGATGTGTTGATCGACGGTGATTAGCTCCAGTTCCAGGGCGGTAATAATCAGTTGTTGGCGACGATGTTGTTCAGTGGCGGTAGCGAGATTTTTCGCCGCTTTCTGAGCGTCGCCGCTAGCCGCTTTTTCGCCTTCTGCGTCGCCCCAGGCAACGGCTTGCGCATAAGCCGTGGCCGCTTGGGTCTCGGCTTGGCGAGCGCTTGTCATGTCTTCTTGTGCTTGCTTTCGGACTTCCTCCAGGCGGACGCTGAGACTTTCGCGTTTTGTATTGAGTTCGATCTCATCCGCAGCCCAGTTCGCCATGTTGGCGATGTATCCCGCCATCAGACCTTCACGATTCGCGACGTTTTCACGACGACGGATTTTCGGAGTCAGCTGGTAGATTTCCAGATCCAACGCATCGATCTTTCTTTTTCGCTCGTTGTATTGATCGCGCACTTCGCGTTCCCGGCCCTGCTCGATCGTGTCGGGGCTCTCAAGTGCCGATTCATAGGGAAGCAGTGCGGTTTGGAGATTTTCCATTTCACTGATCAACTGGTCACGGCGGTCTTTCATTGCTTGAATTTCGTTCATCTGTCTTGTCTCGGTGTTATTCGAAAGTGGGATGGTTGAGCGGCTGGCGAGGCCTGAGATTTGCCGGCGCTACCTCGAACATTTGGGCGGCTTTAGGCCGCCTGAGCCTCGCCCTCATCTGCTCCCGAAATCGTCTTCACCACATAGCAACGCTGAGTGCCCATCCCGGGTAAGCGGACAGAGCAGGAGGCTTTGCCGTTGGGACCTGGTTCAAGGACGCCACGGTGAATCAGCTCTTTGTTCACGGCATTGATGTTCATGCCCTTGAACACTTCGGAGCGCCATGACTCAGGCAACACGTAGTAGGTGTTGGTGGTGTGTAAGGCGTCGCCCAAGCCATGCTCCAGCGTCTTGCGAAAGCCCAGGCGGTCGATGGTGCGGGGGCCGTGTTCATCGATCTTCGCGGCCGCTGACTCCCAGCGGGTGAAGCGGCTTTCGCCAAAGCGTTCGATGACTTGGCGTAGCCGTGCCAGGATTGCATCACCTTCAAGATTTCCGGCGCCCCCGCGCTCATTCATCCAGGCACTGAGACACACCCGAGCGGCGGCGGTGGCGGTGCCGTCTGGCCATCCGGTAATCCCCATTGCGGTGGCCAGCTCACCAGCGGCCGCAGCCAGACCAAAGCGAGCGGCCGCGCGATGCGCCTGACCGCTGGCGGAGGCCGGTAATGCTTTAGCGATAAAGCCCTCTAAGGTGTGGCGTAGGATCGCCGACCAGCCATGTCGCTTGCCGGGCTCACAGAGCGCCGACAGGAAGGCGGTTAGCGGTGTGCCGTAGTACTTGGTCACCCGCGCCTTAAGTGCATCGGAGAGGGCGGCGGCGTCATCAAAACCATTCAGCACGTCGAACATACCTAGGCCTTTGCTGGCATCGGCTGGCACGGCGAGCATCCGCACCTCCATGCCAGCTTTCAGTTCCTTATTCGCTTCGGCCATGTGCTGCGCCAACGTCTTCTCGCCGGTCGAGAGAAACAGCAAGCGCCACTCCTGCACCTGTCGGCCTGCTTGTCCGCGATCATTGGCGCGTGCCTTGCCGGTGCCGTTGCCGAGCATGTACACCGTTTCGCCAATGATGCGCGGGTCGCACATGCCGATTTCATCCAGCACCAGGAGGCCGTCCGAGTGCGCGGCGGCGATGGATTCCAAGGCGTTATCCGTCGAGCGCCAGGAACGCACCAGACGCGGCCCACCGTATATCGAGGCGGCTACTTGCAGGTGGGTGGTCTTGCCGCCCGAGCTGTCACCGTAGAGGTGAAAGCCGCCCGATTCATGGCCGAGCATGTGCAGCAGCGGACCGGCAAACGCCACGCTGGCCACAAACGCCAAGCGGTGATTGCCGATGCACAAGGCGCCGATCTGTTCTTGCCACTGCTCCAAGGTGCCGGCTTCGCTGATCGGCGGGAGTTGCGCGCCGGCCTCATAGAAGTGCAGGTGTTCGGCGTGCGAACCGACCTGCTGTTCGGGTAGCAAGAAGGCGCTGTCATGCCAGCCCAAGCGGGTGACCAGTCGTGCGCGTTGGGCGCTGTCGAAGCCGCCGAGATAACTCTGCAGGTCATTGCGAGCATTGCGGCCGGAGCGGCTGCCAGCCAGACGCAGGCCCATATCCACGAGCGGGCCGAGCACGTCCTTGCCGAAGTCGCCGGTCATGGTCCGCGCCGGGATGTTCCAGCGTTTTTTCGCCCCGTCCGGATCGTCGAACTCGACCAGCAAACCCCAGTTATGTCCCTGCGCATCACGTGTGCGAGCCAGGATCTCCAATGGTGAGCACACCGGGCGTGCCTCGCCATCGTCACCGGAATAAAAAACGCCTTCAGGTGTAAGGCGGAAGCCGCCGGGCAGCAGATCGCTTTTGGGTTTCGCGGCCCGCTTGGTTGTCGGTTTTGCCTTAGGTTCGGATGGTTCGGCCGGTGCTTTCTCGGGCTCAGCAACGAACAATTTGCCACTGCGTTCCAGCTCGGCGAAATGCGCCGCTGTCCAGCCTTTGATCTGGGCATCTGCGGCGTCGTCGCCATCATCCCATTGACCACCTTTGGCAAAAGTGAGTTGGTCATTCTTGAGGGTGGGCTTTCGTTTGAAGACCTCCAGGGCGATCACGCGCACCGAGGCAGCGCCGATCTGGTGCAGCTGTACAGCGATGGCGTCCATGCAGCTTTTGCCACTCGCGTCGTTGTCTGGCCACAACACCACGGAGCGACCCTTGAGCGGTGTCAGATCAACTTTGTGCCAGGAGTTCGAACCGTTCGGCCAGCACGTGGCTACATGTTCGGGCATCAGTTCAGCGGCGGCGTCAGCAGCCTTCTCGCCTTCACACAGCACCACAGGCGCATCGGCCCGCCGTGCCAACTCATCCAGGCGCAGCAGTGGCCGAGGCTCCAGCAGTCCTTGCCAGCGCCATTGTGAGGTTTGTCCATCGGAGCGCTTGCACCAGGTCAACGGCGCAAAGACTTTTCGCGGTTTTCCGTCTTCATCTGTGCTCAAGTCGAATCGATACAGCGCCATGACAGGTTGGCCTTGCGCATTCCGATAGATCCAAACCTTGGACGGAACACCGTGTTGCCGGTGTTTGGTTGGGCACTTGTTCATGGCCTCTGCCGGGATCGGTTGAATCGCGATCCACTCCGGCGTTGCGCTTTTGGCCGGTGCGTTTTTGGTGGTCGCGGCACCGGCGGAAACGTTGAGCAGATCCGCCAGCTTTTTGCAGGCCTCAACGTCCGTGCCACCGTCGATGTAGCGCACCAGATCGATCAGGTCACCGCCTTTATCGCCGGTGGCGAAATCCGCCCAGGTGCCCTTGCCCAAATTGACCTTGAGTGAGCCTGCGCGTTTATCTTTACGTGTGGGGTTCGGTGCGGTGTATTCCTTGCCGCCGTCGACGCGTTTGCCGTTCGGCAGCCAGTGAGTAAGCACGCGGTCGATGTTCTTCAGGGCAGCGCTTTTTACGTCAGCGAAGCTCGGGCGTTTAGAGGTGTTGCCTGTGCGCTGAGTCATGGTGCGGTCCTCGACTCAAGCAACGCCTCGTTCACGTCGTCGATCAGCACCTTGGCCATCTCGCCGAGGTAGAACGCAGGCCAACTAAAACGCTCGCCCGCATCGCTGATGGCGGCGTCGAGGATCAGTTGATTCACGTGGTGCAGAATCTGGGAGACGGCTTCAAGTGCGTCTTCCCGTGGGATACCGGCATTCACCCGAAACAGGTTTTGGCCGTTACCGTTGGCAGGGGAAAACTTGGAGCGTCCACGTGTGCTGGAGTGGGTCACAGCGCACCGCCTTTCTGGCCCATCGGCACAGAGGAGGCATCACCGTACATGGTGAGTGTTTTGATCAAGCCCAAGGTGCCACGTACGTCCCAAATAACAGATGACAGCACGCGGTTGGAAAGCAGGGGTTTATCGCCGTCTAAGTGATCTTCCAACAGCATGAGCACCGAGTCGGCGCGGTCGAGCGCACAGGTGATGGCGTCGATAGGTAGGCCGGCTTCGGCGTCTTGGCTGACGCAGAGTAGATCCTCGGGAAGTGCAAATCCTGGGAGCTTGCTCATTGAGCACCCCCCGCGGCTTCCAGGGCTCTTGCCTTGGACATATGGGCGTTGTAACGGGAGAGGCGTGTAGCGAGGCTGGAGTTGGCGTGTAAAGCGGCGAGAGCCATTGCTCGATGAGCTGCGGCGCGAATTCGGGACGGATTCAGGGCGTGTGTCATGCGTGAGGCTCCTAACGTTGAGGAACCGCCACTACTCGCTGCAAAACAAGATTGGGTGGCGGCTGTACGCAGGTTTGCAGACCGGGACGTTAGGCACCCGGCGCGCTCGAGAGCGCCCCACGCACAGCCACCATAAAGCGAAGTTGCAGGCATAAAAAAAGCGCCTGCTTTCGAAACGGTGGCGCTCATGCGCCTAACGATGTTCGGGCTGCAAAACCCGGTCGCTGAATTTGCAGCGACCGGTAGAGAGTAACGTCCGTCTTTTGAAAGCGCAACCGTGCGGATAGCTTGCGGATTTTTTCGATGCGGCATAAATTGATTAGGCATGTAGATTTACCTCAACGCCTCCGGTTGCCGCCGGGGGCGTTTTCGTTTCAGGCATTGGCTTCCCAGCGCAGGGAGAGCAATGGGAGGAAGTTGCCGTCGAGGCAAGATCGTGCATCTTCGTAAGCGTCGACTTGTTGGCCTTCATCCACGATCACGGCACGCGGGGCTTCGCTGGGTACTGAAAGTGCACACCAAGTGCCGTCTGCCCATTGCATCACTACAACTACTCGATTCAGGCGTTTTTGTTGCGTTCTGTGAACCTCGAAACGTTGCATCCACCGCGACGAGAAACCGACTTTTCTGAGTACAGAGAACGGCTGCAAAATGGCCTTATTAGCGACACGGTTCGTCATGCCGCCACCCGGTTGCGGACCGCGATACGCGCACGCGTCCAATTCAAAATTTCGGCTAATACCCAAGCGACCGGAGCCCCACGTGCATTGCTGTCGGTGAGCTTCACGGCTTGCGGAAAGCCGCTCTCTGGCTGGCTCATAAGTTTGTAAACCGTTGCGCGGCCGATACCTGTCAGGGCCATGACTTGATTGATGCGTATCAGCGTGGCGGCTGGATCGAACTGTCCCATTTCCGTATGAGTCGCGATGATCGGCACGCATGCGGATCCGCTATGGGCTTTTTGGTGACTTTCTCGTGGAGTGGAGGGAGCAAGCCCCACGACTTTTGCAGATTGCTTTAGGGCGCTCATCAGGTCCTGTCTCCAGCGGTTTTTGCAGGTGAGCACACTTGGCTTTCAAGCCACGCGACCACGTCTTGGGAGCGATAACGAACCCGAGACCCGGTTTTGACGTAGGGAAGTGAGTTGCTGCGAGAACTTCGCCAGGCGGCGAGCGTTCGGCTGGATAGACCTAGGGCGGTAGCGACTTGGTCGGTGGTCAGTAAATCGACGGGATTAAGAGAGGTGGCAGAAGGTTCTAAAGTGTCGTGGCGCGTCATTGGGGAGTTTCCTGTCGTAGTTCGTACAGGCCCCAGCTATGTAAACGATTTTCTATTTTTTTAAAGTTATATTTTTACGGTGTTCGACGCAGTTTTCTCGATTAACCCAATTGAATTTGGAGGAATCGCTGCAAAGTTTTTAACTTTATGGAATTTGTCCCACCTGTCCTGCTGGTTTTTCATACAGTAAAAAATCGAAGATAGAAGATTGCGAGCTGTCTGTATCAGACGAATGGTAGTTCCCCGAGCCCCCTCTGGTAGTCCGATGACAGCGGCGCCTCCTCAGTGTGGGGCGACCAATAAGAGGTGGCCGACAGAGGTATCGGGAGTCTTAGGCGTAACACGGTTTTGACGCGTAACACGTAGTGTACGAACGTCTTTGAATACGTGTTACGCAATTATTGTTCAATAAAATCAATTAGTTGGTATGTTTTGTAACACGCGTAACACCAGTAACACCGATTTTTGATGCGGGTGGGGTTGGCGTGTTCAGCCCGCCTTCCCAAACTGTCCCTGAATAATGTTGCCATCTACTAGCTCATCCAGATGATCTGCGTACCACTGCATCATCACTCTGCGCTGAGGCAGGTAGACCGCCTTGTTGTACACCCCTGCAATTCCTTCCTTTGCGTGAGAGAGCTGGGCCTCAATGTGATTCTCATCGAAACCCTGCTCATTGAGTATGGTGCTCGCGATGTGACGAAAACCGTGGCCTGTTTGCCGACCGGCATATCCCAGTCTGCGGAGCGCCATTAGAAAGACGGTGTTACTACGGGGGATTGTCCTGTCTTTCCTGCCTGGAAATAGGAGAGGGTACGCACCTGTAAGTGTTCGTAACTCAGTGAGCTCTTCGATTGCCTGCCGAGAGAGAGGCACCACATGTTCGCGACGACGTTTCATTCGCTCGGCTGGGATGGTCCATAGCTTTTTGGAGAGATCGATTTCTGACCAGCGTGCTTCTCGGATCTCGCTCGGGCGCGATGCTAATAAGGAAAGCAAGCGAAGCCCTATACGAACGTCCTTTGCGTGAGGGTAGGAGTTGATCGCTCGAAGTAGCGCAGGAAGTTCTTCAATCGAAACGTGTGCATAGTTTTCAGCGCTACGTGATTGCAGGAATTTGCTGAGACCTTCAAGGGGGTTGTGGACGGCTCGTCCTGTTACTCGGGCCAGGTCATAGATCTCTTTGCAAAAGGCACGAACTCGGCCCATTTGTTCAATGATCCCCTTTTGCTCCATGCCGCGTAGAAACTCCATCCATTCCAGGGGCAATATTTCTGTGTACACGCGTTTGCCGAAGACGGGGAACACGTGAAGCTCAAGTGCGCCAAGCACTCGTCGAGACGTACCTGATTCCCAGCTTGTGCGTCTGGCCTCAAACCACTCGCGGCCTAATGCTTCAAAGGTGTTGTTGGCAGCGACCTGGTCTGCAACCTTCCGAGCTTGCTTGCTCACCAATGGATTTTTGCCGGTCGATGCGTCTTCCCGCAGTTGAGCTGCTTTCTGTCTCGCCAATGAGCCACTGATTTCCGGGTAGCCGCCGAGTCCCAGCCAAGACCATTTCCCGTCTGGCTTTTTATAGCGCAGCTCCCACGATTTTTGCCCGTTAGGTTTCACACGGAAGTACAGGCCATTCCCGTCCTGCTCCCTATATGTCGCTTGCTCAGGCTCCAGGCCCGCAAGCGTGGTATCTGCTAAGGGGCGGCGTTTGATTTCAGAGCGCTTCACTTCCTGTATGCCTCCAGTTATAGGAATCTCAAAGCATACACGTGGGCATACACGGCGGGAAGTTATAGGGGTAGACAGGGATGGATAGCCAGAAACAAGAAAGCCCGCACAGGGCGGGCTTCTTGAGGTGTTTCGTAGACTGTCTGAGACAGCCCGAGACTGCTATATGGTGCACCCGGCGGGATTCGAACCCACGACCCCTGCCTTCGGAGGGCAGTACTCTATCCAGCTGAGCTACGGATGCTTGTGCGGGCGACATCATACCCATGTCGACCTTGGGCGTCCATGCCGGTCTTTGGGCCTTTAAGTGTAGGAGTCTGCCGTGCGCAAGCTCTGGGCCGGGGACCACCGATCAGTGCGGTGAAACCCAGCGCAACTACCCTGATCAGAAAACTCTGACAGATGCGTCGATTTTGTTCTTTTTTTCGAACATCCTATTGCCCTGTACCCCCATTGATCCTAGGATTCGTTTGAGATTTCAAACGCTCTGTCTCCCGCGTGCTCTTTCATTTCTCCCGCGCGCTGGGGCTGATTTCCCTGACGGCAGCCCACCAGGCGCCTTTCAACAACTCTAATTTGCTCCGCGTGCGCGCGGTGCTGTTAAGGAAAGCCGACATGCAGCTCAAAGATACCCAGTTGTTCCGCCAGCAAGCCTTTATCGATGGCGCTTGGGTCGATGCGGACAATGGTCAGACCATCAAGGTCAACAACCCGGCCACGGGCGAGATTCTCGGTACCGTGCCAAAGATGGGCGCTGCGGAAACCCGCCGTGCCATCGAAGCGGCCGACAAGGCTCTGCCGGCCTGGCGTGCACTCACCGCCAAGGAGCGCGCCAACAAGCTGCGTCGTTGGTTCGAACTGCTGATCGAAAACCAGGACGACCTCGGCCGCCTGATGACTCTTGAACAAGGCAAGCCGCTGGCCGAAGCCAAGGGCGAAATCGTCTACGCCGCGTCCTTTATCGAGTGGTTTGCCGAAGAAGCCAAGCGCATCTACGGTGACGTGATTCCCGGCCACCAGCCCGACAAGCGCCTGATCGTGATCAAGCAGCCGATCGGCGTGACTGCTGCCATTACCCCGTGGAACTTCCCTGCGGCGATGATTACCCGTAAAGCCGGGCCGGCCCTGGCTGCCGGCTGCACCATGGTGATCAAGCCCGCGTCGCAGACCCCGTTTTCGGCCCTGGCCCTGGTCGAGCTGGCGCACCGCGCCGGTATCCCCAAAGGCGTGCTCAGCGTGGTCACCGGCAGCGCCGGCGATATCGGCGGCGAGCTGACCAGCAACCCGATCGTGCGTAAATTGTCCTTCACCGGCTCCACCGAAATCGGTCGCCAGTTGATGGCCGAATGCGCCAAGGACATCAAGAAGGTCTCCCTGGAACTGGGCGGCAACGCGCCGTTCATCGTGTTCGATGACGCCGACCTGGATAAGGCCGTCGAAGGCGCGATCATTTCCAAGTACCGCAACAACGGTCAGACCTGCGTGTGCGCCAACCGCCTGTATATCCAGGATTCGGTGTACGACGCGTTTGCCGAAAAACTCAAGGTGGCCGTGGCCAAGCTCAAGATCGGCAATGGTCTGGAAGAAGGCACCACCACTGGCCCGCTGATCGACGAAAAAGCCGTGGCCAAGGTCCAGGAGCACATTGCCGACGCCTTGAGCAAAGGCGCCAAGCTGTTGGCCGGCGGCAAGGCGATGGAAGGCAATTTCTTCGAGCCGACCATCCTCACCGACGTGCCGAAAAACGCCGCCGTGGCCAAGGAAGAAACCTTCGGCCCACTGGCGCCGTTGTTCCGTTTCAAAGACGAAGCCGACGTGATCGCGATGGCCAACGACACCGAGTTCGGCCTGGCCTCGTACTTCTATGCGCGTGACCTGGGCCGTGTGTTCCGCGTGGCTGAAGCGCTGGAATACGGCATGGTCGGCGTCAACACCGGGTTGATCTCCAACGAAGTGGCGCCGTTCGGCGGCATCAAGGCCTCGGGCCTGGGCCGTGAAGGGTCCAAGTACGGGATCGAGGACTACCTGGAAATCAAATACCTCTGCCTGGGCATCTGACCGGCACGCGATTGCAGCAAACGCAGAGGGCACGAGAGCGCTGTCCCTTTGCGTGTTTCACACCGTTATTCGCAGTGGCCGGGAAAGCTGTGGCAGTCGATCATCGCATGCTGCCGTAGTTGCCTCTCCGCCACCTATCCTTGAGCCACGCCGCCCGATGAGCGGCGAATGAGGACTTTATGAGCAAGACCAACGCATCCCTGATGAAACGCCGCGAAGCCGCTGTACCGCGCGGTGTCGGCCAGATTCACCCGATCTTCGCCGAATCGGCGAAGAACGCCACCGTGACCGACGTTGAAGGTCGCGAGTTCATCGACTTCGCCGGCGGTATCGCCGTGCTCAACACCGGCCACGTGCACCCGAAAATCATCGCGGCGGTGACCGAGCAACTGAACAAACTGACCCACACCTGCTTCCAGGTACTGGCTTACGAGCCCTATGTGGAAGTGTGCGAGAAAGTCGCGGCCAAGGTGCCAGGTGATTTCGCCAAGAAAACCCTGCTGGTCACCACCGGTTCCGAAGCGGTGGAAAACGCCGTGAAAATCGCCCGCGCCGCCACTGGCCGTGCTGGCGTAATCGCCTTCACCGGCGCTTACCACGGCCGCACCATGATGACCCTGGGCCTCACCGGCAAAGTCGTGCCGTACTCGGCCGGCATGGGCCTGATGCCGGGCGGCGTGTTCCGTGCGCTGTATCCGAACGAACTGCACGGTGTGAGCGACGACGACGCCATCGCCAGCATCGAGCGCATCTTCAAGAACGATGCCGAGCCGCGTGATATCGCTGCGATCATCATCGAGCCGGTGCAGGGCGAGGGCGGTTTCTACGTCGCGCCTAAATCGTTCATGAAGCGCCTGCGCGAACTGTGCGACAAGCACGGCATCCTGCTGATCGCCGACGAAGTGCAAACCGGTGCCGGCCGTACCGGCACGTTCTTCGCCATGGAACAGATGGGCGTTGCCGCCGACCTGACCACCTTTGCCAAATCCATCGCCGGCGGCTTCCCGCTGGCCGGTGTGTGCGGCAAGGCCGAGTACATGGACGCCATCGCCCCGGGCGGCCTGGGCGGCACCTATGCCGGCAGCCCGATTGCTTGCGCCGCCGCGTTGGCGGTGATGGAAGTGTTCGAAGAAGAGCACCTGTTGGACCGCTGCAAGGCCGTCGGCGAGCGCCTGGTGACCGGCCTCAAGGCCATCCAGGCCAAATACCCGGTGATCGGCGAAGTGCGTGCCCTGGGCGCGATGATCGCGGTTGAGCTGTTTGAAGATGGCGACAGCCACAAGCCGAACGCCGCTGCCGTTGCAGCGGTGGTGGCCAAGGCGCGTGACAAGGGCCTGATCCTGCTGTCCTGTGGCACCTACGGCAACGTGTTGCGCGTACTGGTGCCGTTGACCTCGCCGGACGAGCAGTTGGACAAGGGCCTGGCAATCATTGAAGAGTGCTTTGCCGAGCTGTAAGCGGCAAGCCACAAGCTTCAAGTAATAAACGCTTGCAGCTACTCGCTCCCACCTCGCTGCGCAAAGAAGCCGCCCCCTGAGCAAAAAACGCATATGCGGTTTTTTGTTCACGGGGCGGCTTCTTGCGTGATGTGCAGGCATTACCGCTGGCCTGCTGCACCTCTTACCCCATCCAGGACGGGGCAGGGCCGATCTGGCGCCGGCAAGACGATGGGACCTCGCACGAGGCTTTCCTGCCGGTGTCTTTATCTGACGGGCTCATCCCAACTCATTATGCGAAGCGGATGACATACATCTGCCTGGAGATCAGGCAGAGTTCCTGCTATCCACCCGTATATGCAGGAGGTTTTTCACTCATGGCTCAACCTCATGGCTTCTTCCAGGGTAAAACTGTCGCAGAGCTTTCCCGACAGGTGCGCAACCAAGAGGTACGTTGCGTTCAACTCACTCAGGCGGCGTTGGACGCTATCCATCAACTGAACCCTGCGATCAATGCCTTCGTCTCGCTTAACGTGGCTGAGGCACTTCACACCGCACAATTGCTCGATAGGGAGATCGACGAGGGTCAGTATCGCGGGCCGCTGCACGGTATCCCCATCGCAATCAAGGACAACATCGATACTCGGGGTATGCCTACGACGTATGGTTCTCACCTGTTTCAAAACCACTGGCCTACGGCTGATGCGCGTTGTGTCGCCCAGCTCAGGACAGCCGGGGCGGTGGTGGTTGGTAAAACGCTGACCAGTGAGTTTGCGCTCGGCCCTACGGGCGAATTTTCATTTCAGGGGCCGTCTCACAATCCTCACGACCTGAACAGGGTCACGGGTGGGTCCAGCGCAGGGAGTGCCGCAGCGGTTGCCGGGGGCATGGTCCCCATCGCGATCGGCACTGATACCGCAGGGTCCATTCGTATTCCAGCGTCTTTTTGTGGCGTGGTTGGGTTCAAGCCTAGTTACGGGCGCATTTCTCTTGAGGGGGTTTACCCTGTCAGCGCCACCCTGGACCATGTCGGTCCACTGGCTCAATGTGTAGAAGACATTGCCATACTGCTGGAGGTACTTAGCGTCTCGCCAATAAGCTGCGTGAAACCTGCCGACAAACCTCGGGCGGTATGGGTGGACCCCAAGGCGATCCACGATGTGGACGAGCGCGTGCTTGCATGCTGCCGTGCACGATTCCACGCGATATTTGGTACCGAACAACGGGCCGTCGATTTCGAAGCGTTGATTCCAGCGGTTCAAAGTGCTTTTAAAACCATTCTGCTCGCAGAGGCTTACGCCGTGCACAGTGCTTACCTGGAGGATGAGGGCAGCCATTTCAGCAGTGAGCTGAGAACTCGCCTCGCATCGGGCAAAGCGATTAGCGCCTGGCAGTTTCTGAATGCGCTGGGAAGCCGTAAGTTGCTGCAGAGCGAAGTGGCTGAACTATTCAAAGCAACCGATTTGCTGGTAATGCCATCCACCGCGATTACGCCACCACGGTTTGGTCTCAAGAGCGTCACTGTCAACGGCGTTGAACATCCCATTCGAGAGGCCATCAATGGCTTGACGAGCGTCTGGAACCTGCTTGGTTTACCCGCCATCAATGTCCCCGCCGGAACCGTGGATGGTCTGCCCTGCGGGTTGCAAATCATTGCTGGCCCGAACCAGGATGAAAAGTTGTTGGCGTGGCTGGCGGCGCTGCAGGTTTAGTCTGCGCGCTCCGGGGTTGGCGGCTGCGAACCTGGGCGACGATGCAGGCATCACTGCCGCCATCGTAGGCCAGGTTGCAGGTGTGTATTACGGTGCGCAGGGCATTCTGCAGGTCTGGTTAAACGCACTGTGGATGCGGGGCCAGATCCACGCCATTGCCTTGGCGCTGATGCAGGTGCCGCAACAGGAAACCAGCCCATTCTGATGCGTTAATCCGCAATCACCATACCGATCAAAGGTACGATCAACACCGTACTGATCGCCATGGACAATACGTTGCCGATATACGGATGCATGTAGTCAGGCAGGCGCCCGGCAATTGCGGAGGCCAGCGGCGGGGCGATCAGGGCTCCCAACAATGCGCTGGTTACAATCACTGTCGCGTTTCCGCCATAGGTCAAGACGGCAGCGGGCACCACAGACACGAGAGGCACATAGGTTGGGTACCAACCACGCTCGCGCCATTGCCGGCGCCACAGGATGATGCCGATCAGAGAAGTCAGCGCTTGACCTGCAATCAGGTGTGGCAACCATCCAGATCCATAAGCGGGGCTCATGGGATTTAATGCATAGGCCAGCAATACCCCGGCGAGCAAACCCAGGCTGGCCCACTCATTGCCAAAGAATGGGGCTTCGGAGAAGTCCGCCAGCACGCGACGTAACGTCCAGCGTATGCCGTAGTCGGGTGTTTTCAGCGGGGGGGCGGGGGGAGGGATGCCGGCCTTGGTTTCAGTTGCACGGCTCACCAGCGCCGGGAGTGCGCGGCAGAGTAAAAATGCGACCACGCTACCTAACGCCATGCCCAGGACATTTCCAATCACCACTGGCAAACCCAGGGGAATACAGAGGTAGTTGACCATCAGCAGACAGCTCGGCGTCACCAGAAGCGCACCGAGCAAGGCGCCGTTGAGCGTGACCTTCCATCCCCCGCCAAACAGCAACACCATGGCCGCCGGAAGTGACACAAATGCAGCGAACGTTGGTTGCCAGGAATCCGCTGTCAGGGTCCAGCCCCAGAGCGCGTTGCTCAGCAGCAGTCCCAGCAATGAACTGGTCACCAACCAAGGCCAGAGCCCCGTGCCGTAGGCGATGCTGAAGCCTTGCCAGGCTTGCGCGTACCGACTGGCCCAGTAACCGAAAGCACCACCGAGCAGCAGACCGAGTGATGCGAACTCGTGTTTGTAGAAGGCCACTTCGCTGATATCGCCGACCACCCAACGTAACCACGCTGTTGGCGAGGGCAGGCTGTCCATCATGTCGTTGTAACCTGGCCAGAGTACCGGTGCCGAGGTGGAGTAAGACACCGACAACGCAGTGAGTGACGCGACCAGGATGAGCGTAGCCGAGATCAGCATGACAAGGTGGCGAACAGATGAGTCCGATGACACTTTTGTGGGTATGTAATCCATGATCGACCCTCCGTCAGCGTGGCAGGCACGGGTGAAGGTGGTAGCCGAGCATCGTGTCATACAGGTCGCTCCGGCGATCCCGTTGCAGGTCGTTAAGGCTGTTCCAGATCGGCGCGCTGCGGGCGCTGGACAAGTCGATGTCGGCGTAAATGATCGCTTGCTCGTCGGATGAGGCGATTTTGCCGATGGGCCAACCGTTGGTGCCGGCAATCAGCGAGCACCCCAGGTAACGCGCATCCTGTTCTTCCCCGATGCGGTTTGCGGCAGCAATGAACACGTTGTTGGCGTGGGCGGCGGTCATGGTCAGGTAAGAGGCCATGCATTTGCCAGCTTCGTCGAACAGGGGCGGCGGGGTCCACACCCAGTTGTTCAGGCTGCAAATGATGTCGGCGCCTTGCTGAGTCAGTATGCGTGGGACTTCGGGGAACCAGATGTCCCAGCAGATCAGTAAGCCTATGCGGCCTATGGATGTTTCAAATACGGGGAATCCAAGGTTGCCAGGGGTGAACCAGAGTTTTTCCTTGTTCCAGAGGTGGGCCTTGCGGTATTTGCCAATCAGGCCATCGGGGCCCAGCAGCACTGCCGTGTCGAACAGCTGCATGCCTTCGCGCTCGGCCAGGCCCGCCACAAGATGTACTTGGTGAGCCTGGGCGAAATCCATCCACGCCCGCAGGCTGGGACCGCCTGGAACGGGTTCGGCATGTAGATAGGCATCATGGCGATTGTTGAATAGATAACCGGTATTGGCCAACTCCGGAAGCACAATCAGATTGGCGCCATTATTCACCGCTTGCAGGGCAAGACTGAGGCTGGTTTCCAGGTTGGAGGCGCGATTGTGGGTACCGACTTGCGGATCAAATTGCACAACGGCGACGCGTACTGGGCTCGTGGAATCGTTCATCGTGTAGACCTCTTTTTATTGTTATGAGCCCACCGGAGCAGGTGGGCGTTTAATAGAAAGTCTTTTTTGCTTGTGCGTCAGTAGGCTGTTTCCGTTAGGGTCGTAGGCAGCTGCTCTATCGATTTAGCGGCCCTTGATACCGGGGATAGTCATCCAGGGTAAAGCCCCCGTTGAACTTGGCGAGGGTGGTACTGCAGAGGTTGATCACTGCGTCGACGGCGCCACGTAGGCACGGCTCGGTCCAGCCCGCATCCACGGAAAACGATTCCCCGGCCAGATACAGGCCGCTGACATGGGCATAGTCCCGGTTGTACTGCATCAAGCTGACTGCGTCGTAGTAGGTCCCCGCGCGATAGAGCTTGGCGCAACCTAGTGCGTTCTTGTCGGTCACCCAGCGTTGGACGATGGCGTTTTGTTTGTCGATGTAGGGCGATATCGTCGCTTTGATATTGGCGCTGCGTAACAGGATGCGGTCCAGTTCCGTGACGCACTTATCGACCAAGGTTTGGTCGTCGAAAGAAGCCAGTTTGGTCGCGTCATCCTCCCAGGTGTAACTGAGCAAGATGCAGTCATAGGGATAGGCGTTGTGGTAGCGGTAGGTGTACACATCGTGGATAAAGCTGTCGGTGACCATGATCTGGGGGATTTTTTTGTTTTTCGACAGAAAGCTTTTCTTGAGCGGCGCATAGACCTTGCAACTGGTTTCCCAGTGGGCGGTTTTGTAAGCATTGGTGACGGAATACGGCAGCATCGCCTGGCTGAAGTTTTCCAGCTGAATGTGTGTTTCGATAATCCAGGATGGCAGTGTCATGATCACGGCATCGAAATCTTCATGGCGTTCTGATGTGGCTCTGGGACTACTGACCTGCCAGTCATAGGTCAAGCGGATTTGGCCGTTTTCAAGCTTGGTCAAGCGAGTCACTGAGGTGTCGGTAAGAAAGCCCTTCCCGCGTTGCCGACTGTGATCATAGAAGGACTTGCCGTTTAACTTGGCCTCCATAAAAAGCAGGCACTCGTCCAGTGCCGTTAGCCCCAGGTAACGCGGCGCATCGAACGGCAAGTCATTGCAGTCTTTGAGGGTGGTTTCCCCTAGATACGGTGACGGAGCGGGATTGCCGTTAATGCCGACGCGCCCATGCACCAGTTGGAGTTGACTGCTGAAACCGAAGATCGCAGTACGTAAAGGATAGAGGCAGCACACGTCATAAAATGCCCCCCAACTGCCATCGCCGATACCGATGGAATAGAAAAGTGTGGACTCTTCCTGGGTCATGCCGAGACCGCCAAAGTCCTCAGGAGTACGGGTGCTCCACGTAACGCTCGCCAACGCCACCAAGTCACGAAAGGACAGGCTTTGGTAACGCGCGACGATAGCGGCCCATAAGGATTCCCATAGTGGCGTGCCATACATCTGGGCGACTTCGTGCGTCATCTGATCGGCAAAACGGCGCCACTTGGCATACACCTCCTGCAATTTTTCTGTCGGAGGTGGCGTGTGGCCTTGCGGGTTTTTCCAGATAAGCATCTGTGGCTGTGGCGTTCCCTCAAGTAACCCTTCGCGCAGGTAAATGCCTGTGTCGCGTACATGCGATGTGCCTGGGTTGGGAAAGTCGGACAGCTGCAGTTCAAAGAGTTTGCAATAGTAGGCCAGCAGCGATTGCCCATCTAAAGGCGATTCACCTGCCTGATTGAACATGGGCATGCGCATGGCGCCCATTTCGAAGGGGGTCTGGCCCAGCATTGGAGATTGGCCGCGATTGAGCATCGATAGGTGACGCCCGCCAACCCGGTGAGACTGTTCCAACAATGTGACGTTGTTGAATCCGCACCGGAGTAATTCGCGCGCAGCGGTCAATCCGGTGATGCCAGCGCCAACGATGCAGATTTTGTAATCGGGTTGGGTTGCCTGGGCGATGCCAAAATCTTGTTCGACCAATTTGCGATAGTTGAAGCACAAGTCCGGAGGACTTGGGAACCGGCCTCGCCATGACGATGGGGCGTGGGCTGTTAAGTGCTTGGCGACCAGGGCGGGGTAGTCGTAGGTGGATCCGATGGTCATGGTTCATGCTCCAGAGTCTGCCCGGTCGGGAGGAATGACCGGCGGCAATGGCGAATGAATTTAGTACCGCGAGGAGGTGGCGGGGGGGTAGATCTTTGTGGTGAGGGTTGGGCGTCCGCTGGAGCGCGGGGCTGCCATCTTTCGACGGTCGTCCTACAGAGAAAATGCTATGAGTGATTGTTGTAGCCCAAGCGCAAAATGCGTTTTGGCGCAAGCTGCGCAGCGTGGAATAGAGACCTTGAAAAAAGCTGCGGGCAAGCCCCGTATTGCCCCCGACCTAACCCGCAATCACGCGGTTCTTGCCCTGGCGCTTGGCCTCATACATCGCCGCATCGGCGCGACCGAACAGTCTGTCGAGCGTTGAGTCATCTTCGCGCAGGCTGGTCAAACCCTGGCTGACCGTCACGGTAAACCCGTGGCCTTCGACGCTGAAACTCAGCGCCTGGATTTCCCTGCCCAGCCGCTCGGCCACCTGCAGGGCCATCTCCGGGGCGCAGCCGGGCAGTACGGCGGCAAACTCTTCTCCACCGATACGCCCGAACAGGTCGCCACGGCGCAACACCCCGCGCCCGCTTTCGGCGATACGTCGCAGCACCTGGTCGCCTTCCAGATGGCCGTAGGTGTCGTTGATGTCTTTGAAATCATCGATGTCCAGCAGCAGGAACGCCAGCGGCGTGCCCTGCGCACAGGCGCTCTCAAAGGCCTGATTGGCGAGCTCGAAGAAGTGCCGGCGGTTGCTGCTCTGGGTCAGCACATCGGTGGTGGCCAGGCGATGCAGTTCCAGCTCCAGGTGCTTTTTTTCGGTAATGTCCTCGGCCATGCCCACGACGATCATCGGCTTGCCTGGCTCGGCCTGCTGGTTGATATAGCATTTGTCGCTGAGCCAGCGAATCTGCCCGTCGAGGGTGACGATGCGGTATTCGCGGTCTTCCACGGCGCCCTGGTCCAATACACGGGCCAGGCTGTGTTCGGCATAGTCGAGGTCTTCGGGGTGGATGCTGTTGCGCCACTCCCGATGGTCGGCCAGCAGCAAACCGGCGCTGCGGCCGAATATGCGTTCGTACGCGGGGCTGACGTACAGCACGCGACGGGTTTCCCAATCGATGGCCCACAGCACGGCATTCACGCTCACCAGCAGCGAGCTGAGCAGCTGCTCACGCTCACTCAGGCGCTCGACCTCACCCTGGGCATGCATCAGCGCCAACAGCGTCGACGCCGCCGCCGGGCGCGGTGGCTGGGCAGAGGACACATCAGGCGTGCAGGGCTTTTCGTGAACCATCGGAACAACTCTCTCTGGGCGCGCCGCAGGATGGAACAGCGGTCACTACAAGGGGTCACCATGATGGCGAAGTGTTCTTTGAGAGAGGGGAATTGCAGTGAAGTTCCGTGATCGGGCTGGATTGGCGGTGCCCGTAAAATGGCGTCAGAAAGCCAGTGTGCGGGAGGGCAAGCCCTCCCGCAGTCGTGTCAGACCCCTGCGGGGCGCAGTGAATAGGTCTTCAATTGATGGGCAAAATCGCGCAGGGATTGGATACCGCTGGCTTCGGCTTCGTGTACCCATTCCTTGATCGCCGCCAGCATGTCGTGGCCATTGGTGCTGGTCTTGAGCCAGATCTGCTGCAGCGCCAGACGCTTCTCGTAAATCACGCTCAGCGCTTGGCTGTGCTCCAGCATGCTTTGAATGCGCACGTGGTGGCGATCGCTCAGCAGGCTGGTTTCCCGCGACAGCAGACGCTTGGCGCGGTGGAACTGGTGGCGGACCGAGTGATCGACTTTCTCCAGCTCCTGCTTGACCAGCGGGCCGATCACCAATTTGCGGTATTGGGCCATGATCTGGAAGCGGTTGTTGAGGATCGCCATGGCGGTGTCCATGTCCAGGTGACCCTTGCCTTCGACGCGGTGGGCGATCGGCGCGACGCGCTGCACCTTGGCCAGGCGCAGGAAGCTGAAGACCTTGATCCAGGCCCAGCCCAGGTCGAACTCCCATTTCTTGACCGACAACTTGGCCGAGTTGGGGTAGGTGTGGTGGTTGTTGTGCAGCTCTTCGCCCCCCACGATGATGCCCCACGGCACCAGGTTGGTCGCCGCATCGCGGCATTCGAAGTTGCGATAGCCCACGGCATGGCCCAGGCCGTTGATCACACCGGCGGCCCAGAATGGAATCCACATCATCTGGATCGCCCAGATGGTGATGCCGATGGTGCCGAACAGCAGCAGGTCGATCACGCCCATGAGCGCCACGCCCAGCAGCGGGAAGCGCGTGTAGAGGTTGCGTTCGATCCAGTCGTCCGGGCAGTTCTTGCCGTAGATGCGCAGGGTCTCGGGGTTTTCCGCCTCGGCGCGGTACAGCTCGGCGCCTTTGCGCAGCACGGTGGACAGGCCCTTGATCACCGGGCTGTGCGGGTCATCGACGGTTTCGCATTTGGCGTGGTGCTTGCGGTGGATAGCGGTCCACTCGCGGGTGTTCTGCGCCGTGGTCAGCCACAGCCAGAAGCGGAAGAAGTGTTTCAGGCCGGCATTGAGCTCGAGCGAGCGATGGGCTGAATAACGGTGCAGATAGACCGTGACCCCAATAATGGTCACGTGGGTCATCAACAGCGTGACTGCCACCAGTTGCCAGGCTGACAGGTCAAGAAAACCGTTGTACCACATAGGCTGTATGGCCCTCAGATAAAGTAAAGAACAGCTCATGCATTATCACTAAGCCTACAGAGAAAACCAGCCACCCTTTCAGATAGGAGTGACTGGATGTTTCTTATTCTATAATCCTCAGCCTTCGTAGGGCGATTCTGTTTTTTTGGTAAGGATTACTGACCATATGCTGTTTTCATACCGAGGAGCCCTACGTACGGGGCTGGTATACCTGCTGATTTCCATTGTATGGCTCAGGCTCAGCCACCACTTATTGATCAACTTTATCGATGAACCCCAGGCGTTGGCGCATTGGCTGCAACTGCGCGGCTATGTCTGGGTGGGCCTGAGCGCGCTGGCTATCTACGTGATGGGCGTGCGTTTCGCCCGGGCCCACCAGCTGCAATTGCCCATTAAGGAAAACCGTGAGCGCCTGCAACAAGCCGCTGCGGTCTTTGATTGCACCCGCGAAGGGGTGCTGGTCACCGATGCCGGGGGCCTGATCGTGCACGTCAATCGGGCATTCATGGAGATCACCGGCTATCGGCGCGAAGACGTCATGGGCAAGCCACCCAGCCTGTTCAAGTCCGGGCGCCATTCGTCGCGTTTTTATCAGCAGATGTTCCAGACCCTCGAACGCAGCGGTGAGTGGAGCGGCGAAATCTGGAACCGACGCCAGAGCGGAGAAGTTTACCCACAGTGGCAGACCATCCGCGTCATCCGGGATGAGCAAGGCCACATCAGCCACTATGTCGCGGTGTTTTCGGACATCAGCGCCATCAAGGACTCCGAACACGAACTGGCGCACCTGGCTCATCACGACCCGCTGACCGACCTGCCCAACCGCCTGCTGTTCACCGACCGCGCCGAGCAGGCGCTGGCCTCGGCACAAGTGCACAAACGTGGCTGTGCATTGCTGCTGCTGGACCTGGATCACTTCAAGATCATCAATGACAGCCTGGGCCACAATGTGGGCGATCAACTGCTCAAGCTGGTGGCCGTGCGTCTGACAGGGCTGTTCGGGCCTGGGGTGACCCTGGCGCGCCTGGGCGGCGACGAATTCGCCGTGCTGGCGGAGAGTTGCCCCCAGGTGATGCAGGCTGCGGCCCTGGCGCAGCGCATGCTCGATGCCATGAAGGAGCCGTTTGTGTTTGACGGCAACCAGCTGTTTATCAGCGCCAGCATCGGCATCAGCCTGTTCCCCAGCGATGCGCTGAGCGCCGAGCAGTTGTTGCGCAACGCCGACTCGGCCCTGTTCAAGGCCAAGCACGCGGGCCGTGAGGGCTACGCCTTGTACACCGAGGAACTGACGGCTCACGCGCAGAACCGTGTGGAAATCGCCAGCGAACTGCGTCGCGCCCTCGACCAGCAGGAGCTGCGCGTCTACTACCAGCCGGTGCACGGCCTGCAGGACAGCCGCCTGATTGGCGTCGAAGCGCTGGTGCGCTGGCAGCATCCGGAACGCGGCCTGGTGCCGCCGGGCGAATTTATCCCCATCGCCGAGCGCACCGGGTTGATCGCCGACATCGACGCCTGGGTGATGAACCAGGCCTGCCGCCAGATGTGCCAATGGCTGGCGGACGGCGCGCCGTTGGGGTTTATCGCGGTCAACGTGTCCAGCCGGCTGTTTGCCCGGCGCGAACTCTACGACCACGTGGGCCGGGTGCTTCACGATACAGGGCTGGATCCAGCCTTCCTTGAGCTGGAAGTCACCGAAAGCGCGGTGATGGACGACCCGGAAGTCGCCCTTGAACAACTGCACCGCCTGCGCGAGCTGGGTTTGTGCCTGGCCATCGACGACTTCGGCACTGGCTATTCCTCGCTGTTGCGCCTCAAGCGCCTGCCGGTGCAGAAACTCAAGATCGACCAGGGCTTTGTTGCCGGCTTGCCGTGGGATGAAGACGACGCCGCCATCGTGCGCGTGGTCATCGCCCTGGCCAAAAGCATGGGCATGCAGGTGCATGCCGAAGGGATCGAGCAGGTGGAGCAGGCCCGCTTCCTGCTGGACCAGGAATGCGACATGGGGCAGGGGTACTGGTTTGGAAAGCCGGTGCCGGCTGACGAGATCAATTGGGCACAAGCACCCGCCATCCGAGCTTGAAATGCAGTCCAGGTGTGGGAGGGGGCTTGTCCCCGATGGCAGTGGGTCAGCCAAGAGTCACTAACCTGACACACCGCTATCGGGGGCAAGCCCCCTCCCACATTGGAACTGCACAAGGCTTTATTTCAGTGCTGTGGTTCAAAACCCACGCGCAACCCCACGCCCCGCCAGAAAATTCTTTCTGGTTATATAAACATTCTTAAATAGTATTTTTAAGAATATCCCCGCTTATCTACTATCGCTCTCACGCCGCAAGCAGTGCCGCCACTGCCAGGCACTATTCATTTCAGGAGCGAGACCATGAGCGCATCTCTACGTAGCGTCGACGGCCAGGACGAAGCAGCCATTTTGCGTGAGATCCAGAGCGCCCTGCGCGATCTGCGGTTTGGCGCGGTGGAAATCACCGTACACAACGCTCAAGTGGTGCAGATCGAACGCAAGGAAAAATTCCGCCTGCAGAACCCGGGTAACAAACCCGCCTAAGAATAAGCCACGAGTAGGAGCGAGCTTGCTCGCGAAAAACGCCAACGATAACGCAGCGCATCAGGTTTAACGCGGTGCTCCTGGTTTTTTCGCGAGCAAGCTCGCTCCTGCAGGGTTGCGCCAACATAAGAATTTCAGGAGCTTCTATGTCGTCGATTCGCCGTTATGCCCTGGCCGCGCTGGCCAGTGCCGTGTTTGCCGGTTCCGCCGTTGCCAAGGACTACGAGTTGCTCAACGTCTCCTACGACCCGACCCGTGAGCTGTACCAGGACTACAACGCTGAGTTCACCACCTTCTGGAAGCAGTCCCACCCGGGCGACAACGTCAAGATCCAGCAATCCCACGGCGGCTCGGGCAAGCAAGGCCGCGCGGTGATCGACGGCCTGCGCGCCGACGTGGTGACCCTGGCCCTGGCCGGTGACATCGACGAAATCGCCAAGCTGGGCAAGACCCTGCCTGAAAACTGGCAAACCCGCCTGCCGGACGCCAGCACCCCGTACACCTCGACCATCGTGTTCCTGGTGCGCAAGGGCAACCCCAAAGGCATCAAGGACTGGGGCGACCTGATCAAGAAAGACGTATCGGTGATCACGCCTAACCCGAAAACCTCCGGCGGTGCGCGCTGGAACTTCCTCGCCGCCTGGGCCTACGGCCTCAAGGCTGGCGGCAGCGAAGCCAAGGCTCAGGAATACGTTCAAGCGTTGTTCAAGCACGTGCCGATCCTCGACACCGGCGCACGCGGTTCCACCATCACCTTCGTCAACAACGGTCAGGGCGACGTGCTGCTGGCCTGGGAAAACGAAGCGTTCCTGGCGCTCAAGGAAGACGGCGGCGCCGACAAGTTCGACATCGTCGTGCCGTCCCTGTCGATCCTCGCGGAGCCGCCGGTGGCCGTGGTCGACAAGAACGCCGAGAAAAAGGGCAATACCGAGATCGCTACCGAATACCTCAAGCACCTGTACAGCCCGGCTGGCCAGGAGATTGCGGCGAAAAACTTCTACCGCCCACGCGATGAGAAAGTCGCCGCCAAATACGCCCAACAATTCCCTGAACTGGACCTGGTCACCATCGACAAAGACTTCGGCGGCTGGAAAACTGCCCAACCGAAATTCTTTAACGACGGTGGCGTGTTCGACCAGATCTACACGGCGCAATAAACACACCGATCACTGTAGGAGCGAGGCGGGCGGATAGCCCTTGCTCGCGAAAAACTTCAAGGCACCGCGTGCATTCAGACTGCCCGCGTTATCGTTGACGATCTTCGCGAGCAAGCTCGCTCCTACAGGGGTCAGGAGAGCCCGCATTCGTTTGCGGGTTTTGCATGTCTGTTCCCTTAACCAAGGACTCTTATGTCGCGTCGTATTTCCCCCGTCATACCCGGCTTCGGGCTGACGCTGGGCTACACCGTGGTGTACCTCAGCCTGATCGTACTCATCCCCCTGGCGGCGATGTTTGTACACGCCGCTCAACTCACCTGGGATCAGTTCTGGAACATCATCTCCGCACCGCGCGTGCTGGCGGCGTTGAAACTGAGCTTCAGCACCGCGTTGTACGCCGCGCTGATCAACGGCGTGATCGGCACGCTGCTGGCCTGGGTGTTGGTGCGCTACACCTTCCCCGGACGCAAGATCATCGATGCGATGATCGACTTGCCGTTCGCCTTGCCCACCGCTGTGGCCGGTATCGCGCTGACCGCGCTGTATGCGCCCAACGGTCTGGTGGGCCAGTTCGCCGCCGACCTGGGCTTCAAGATCGCCTACACCCCGCTGGGCATTACCCTGGCGCTGACCTTCGTGACCTTGCCCTTCGTGGTGCGCACGGTGCAGCCGGTACTGGCCGATATCCCCCGGGAAGTCGAAGAAGCCGCCGCCTGCCTGGGCGCCAAGCCTTTGCAAGTGTTCCGCCACATCCTCGTGCCGGCCCTGTTGCCGGCCTGGCTGACCGGTTTCGCGCTGGCCTTCGCCCGTGGCGTCGGTGAGTACGGCTCGGTGATTTTCATCGCCGGCAACATGCCGATGAAAACCGAAATCCTGCCGTTGCTGATCATGGTCAAGCTCGACCAGTACGACTACCGCGGCGCCACCTCTATCGGTGTGCTGATGCTGGTGGTTTCCTTTGTCCTGCTGCTGCTGATCAACTTGTTGCAGCGGCGCATCGAACGTCCATAAGGAGGCGCGGAACATGTCCCAATCGTCTATCTCCGCCGCGTCCTCGGCCAACGCCGCCCGGCGTGGCAGCGCCACCTCGCGACGTACCCTGATCGGCCTCGGCTGGCTGGTGTTCGCCCTGTTCCTGCTGCTGCCGTTGTTGATCGTGGTGTCCCAGGGCCTGAAGAATGGCCTCGGCGCGTTCTTCACCGCGATCCTTGAACCGGACGCGCTGTCGGCGCTGAAACTCACGGTGATCGCCGTGGTGATCTCGGTGCCGCTCAACCTGGTGTTTGGCGTCAGCGCCGCGTGGTGCGTGAGCAAATATTCATTCCGTGGCAAAAGCATCCTGGTGACGCTGATCGACCTGCCGTTCTCGGTGTCCCCGGTGATCGCAGGCCTGGTCTACGTGCTGATGTTCGGCGCCCAGGGCTTTTTCGGCCCCTGGCTGCAGGAACATGACATCCAGATCGTGTTCGCCTTGCCCGGTATCGTGCTGGCGACCATCTTCGTCACCGTGCCGTTCGTGGCCCGTGAGCTGATCCCGCTGATGCAGGAGCAGGGCACCCAGGAAGAAGAAGCCGCGCGCCTGCTCGGGGCCAACGGCTGGCAGATGTTCTGGCATGTCACCGTACCGAACATCAAGTGGGGCCTGATCTACGGCGTGGTGCTCTGTACGGCGCGGGCCATGGGGGAGTTCGGCGCAGTGTCGGTGGTGTCCGGCCATATTCGCGGCGTGACCAACACGCTGCCGCTGCACGTCGAGATTCTCTACAACGAATACAACCACGTCGCCGCCTTTGCGGTGGCCAGCCTGTTGCTGATCCTGGCGCTCTTCATCCTGCTGCTCAAGCAGTGGAGCGAGAACCGAATCAACCGCCTGCGCAACAGCGCCGGTGAGGAATAAGTCATGTCGATCGAAGTCCGTAATGTCAGCAAGAACTTCAACGCCTTCAAGGCCCTGGACAGCATCAACCTGGATATCCAGAGTGGCGAGCTGGTGGCGTTGCTGGGCCCCTCCGGCTGCGGCAAGACCACCTTGCTGCGCATCATCGCAGGCCTGGAAACCCCGGATGCCGGCAGCATCGTGTTCCACGGCGAGGACGTCTCCGGTCACGATGTGCGTGATCGCAACGTGGGCTTTGTGTTCCAGCACTACGCGCTGTTCCGCCACATGACCGTGTTCGACAACGTTGCTTTCGGCCTGCGCATGAAGCCGAAAAACCAGCGCCCGACGGAAAGCCAGATCGCGAGCAAGGTTCACGAACTGCTGAACATGGTGCAGCTCGACTGGCTCTCCGATCGCTACCCGGAACAACTCTCCGGCGGCCAGCGCCAGCGTATCGCCCTGGCCCGGGCCCTGGCGGTGGAGCCTAAGGTGCTGCTGCTGGACGAACCCTTCGGCGCCCTCGATGCCAAGGTGCGCAAAGAACTGCGGCGCTGGCTGGCGCGCTTGCACGAGGATATCAACCTGACCTCGGTGTTCGTGACCCATGACCAGGAGGAGGCCATGGAAGTCGCCGACCGTATCGTGGTGATGAACAAGGGCGTGATCGAGCAGATCGGTTCACCGGGCGACGTCTACGAAAACCCGGCCAGCGATTTTGTGTACCACTTTCTGGGTGACTCCAACCGCTTGCACCTGGGCGAGGACAAACACCTGCTGTTCCGCCCGCATGAGGTGTCGCTGTCGCGGCATGAGCTGGAGGATCACCACGCGGCTGAGGTGCGGGACATCCGGCCGCTGGGTGCGACTACTCGCGTGACCCTGAAGGTCGAAGGCCAGCCCGAGCTGATCGAAGCCGAAGTGGTGAAGGACCACGACAGCCTGACCGGCCTGGCCCGTGGCGAGACCCTGTTCTTCAAACCCAAGGTCTGGCAAAAAGCCTGAGCACGCCCCAGAACCCCATGTGAAAACGGGACCAATGTGGGAGGGGGCTTGCCCCCGATAGCGGTGTGTCAGTCACACATATTCTGACTGATCCACCGCCATCGGGAGCAAGCCCCCTCCCACATTCAGATTCCACTGGGCTTGAGATCGCGGCGCGCCACCGGGCCTGAGCGGTGCTCAATCTGCTGCTTCAGCGCCTGCCGCAACCCCAGCAGAAACGCCAACTCCGCCACCACAAACAACGGCCCCACAATCAGCCCCGACACATCATCCACAAACGCCGGCTTTCGGCCTTCGTAGTAATGCCCGACAAACTGAATCACCCAGCCCACCACAAACATCCCGATACCGCTGCTCAACCACACCATCGTGCTCTGCGCCGCCAGCACGTGCCCGGCCCATACCGACAAGCCCATCAACAGCGTCATCAACAATCCCAGGGCCAGTTCCAGGCGCAGGTAAAACCACGCCGAAAACAGCGCCAGCACTACCGCCGGTGAAACCCACAGCGCGCCCAGCGCCCATTCGGGGCGTGACAGCAGCACGGCGACCGCCACCACGATCAAGGGAATGCCGATGAAATGGCTGGCGATATTGCGTGGGTCGCGGTGGTAGGCGGCGTATTGACTGAGGTGGTCGACGAGGCTTTTCATTGTTGTTCCTCCTGTAGGATGTTTGATCATGCCCTGTCAGTCGGCGCCTAACTGTCAACTGGGCGACAATCTTCGGAGTTCCCATGGACACAGGCAAATGGCACGCGCATCTGCTCAGCGGCCACTGGTTTGGCCATCTGCCAGCAGACCTGCAGCATAGCCTGCTGGCGGCGGCGCGGGTGCGCATGCTGACGGCGGGGCAGTTTCTGTTCAAGCGCGGCGATCCGCCATGTGGCCTGTATGCGGTGCTGGAAGGGGCGGTGCGCATCAGCGCGGTGAATGCCCAGGGCAAGGAAGCGGTGCTGAGCCTGGTGGAGACGCCTTACTGGTTCGGCGAGATCTGCCTGTTCGACAACCTGCCGCGCACCCACGATGCGCTCGCCACGGGCCCTTGCACACTGGCGCAGGTGCCGCAGGCGGCGATGCTCGGCATACTCGAGCGGCATCCGGCGTATTGGCGCGATGTGGCCCTGTTGATGAGCCACAAGCTGCGCCTGTCGTTGATCAATATCGAACAGATGAGCCTGATGCCCGCGTCGGCGCGGCTGGCCCATCGGCTGCTGATGATTGCTCAAGGCTACGGTGAGCGAACGCAAGCGCGCCGGGTGTTGCAACTGCCGCAGGAGGACCTGGCGGCGATGCTCGGCCTGTCGCGCCAGACCACCAACAGCCTGCTCAGGGCGCTGGAGCAACAGGGCGTCCTTGGCCTGAGCTACGGGGCCATCGAGATTCTCGACCTCAATGGCCTGCGGCTGGCTGCCGGCCTATGAACCGCGATAGGTGGAGAAGCCGTAAGGGCTGAGCAGCAGCGGGATGTGGTAGTGCTGGTCGGCCTGCTTGACCTGGAAAATCACCGGCACTTCGGGGAAGAAGGTTTCGCGGTTGGCTTTCTTGTAATAGTCGCCAGTCTTGAACACCACGCGGTACTCGCCCGGTTTCATGCTGCGATCAGCGGGAAACAGTTCGGCGATGCGCCCCTGTTCATTGGTCACGCCCCGGGACAGCGATTGCCATTGGTCGCCCACGTGTTCTTCCAGGGTGACGTTGACGCCGGCGCTGGGCAGGCCGTTTTCCAGGTTGAGCACATGCACGCTCAGCGGGTTGCCGGCGGCCATGGCCAGGGTGCACAGGCCGCTCAGGCTGAGGGCGGCGAGGGTCATGCTGAGGGTTTTCATCGTGAAGTCCTTTTTTGACAGAGGTGGTATCAAGGGGTGATTTTCAGGCCCAGTTGCTCGGCCGCCTGTACCGCGCAGGCTTCGTCCTGCGCGGCGCCGCCGGCACCGGCAATACCCAGCGCGCCGACCAGCTCGGCGTCGGCAAACAGCGGCACGCCACCACCGAGCAACAGCAACTCGGGCAAGCTGTTAAGGTTGGCGGCCTCGGGGTTGTTGCGCGCGCGCTCGGCGAACAGTCGGGTCGGGGTTTTGCTCGACAACGCCGTGTAGGCCTTGCGCTGGCTGGCGAGGCTGTTGTGTGGGCCGACGCCGTCGGCGCGCAGGCTCAGCAACAGGTTGCCGCCACGGTCGAGTACGGTCAGCGCGGCGGTGCAGTGCGCCAGGCCGGCATCGGCCAATTGGCGCGCGGTACGCAGATCCAGCTCGGCGTGGCGTGGCAGTTGCGGCGTGGCCTGGGCGGCAGTCGCCACGGCGAGGCTCAGGAACAAGGCAGTGCGAAACATGGTGAGGGCTCCAGATGGCAGGCCGTCACGGTAGCCAGTGGACGTGGTCAAAAGCCGCACAATTTGATGACAGGTTTGTAATCAAACCCAGAGGTAAGGCATGCAGGTGTTGTTAGTGGAAGACCAGCCGCAACTGGCGCAACGCATGGCCCAGGGCCTGAGCGAAGCCGGTTTCGGCGTGGAAGTCGCGGCCAACGGCATGGCGGCGCAGCGCTTTGTGGAAAGCACCGAGTACGACCTGGTGATCCTGGACGTGATGCTGCCGGGCCTGAATGCGTGGAAGTTGCAGCAGGCGATTCGCCAGCGAGGAGAAACGCCCGTGCTGTTCCTGACCACGCCGGATGGCATTGAAGATCGGCTGCGAGGGTTGGAATTGCATGAGGATGATTACTTGCTCAAGCCGTTTGACGCCAAGGCGTTGGTGGCGCGGGTGAGGAAATTGTTGCGGCGTGATCGGGGGCGGTGATTGCCAGTGACACCGCTATCGGGGGCAAGCCCCCTCCTACATTTGAACTGTGAATACCTTCAAGTGTGGGAGGGGGCTTGCCCCCGATGAGGCCACCACAACCCCTGCAAATCTTCCTAGCGCAACCCATCCCTGAACTGCCCCGGCGTCATCCCCGTCCAGCGCTTGAACGCCCGGTTGAAACTGCTGGTATCGGCAAACCCCAGCAAATGACTGATCTCGGCCAATGAACACTGCGGGTCGCGCAGGTGCAACAGCGCCAGGTTCTGCCGGCATTCATTGAGCAACGCATCAAACCGACACCCTTCATCCGCCAGGTGCCGCTGCAGGCTGCGCAGACTCAAATGCAACGCCTGGGCGATCCGCTCCGCGCCGGGTTCGCCGTCGGGCAGTTGCGCCTCGATGGCGGCGCGCACCTTGCGCTCCCAGGTCAGCGGTTGCAGTTGCGCCAGGGTGCGCTTGAGCACGGTTTCATTGTGTTCGGCCAACTCCGGGTTGGCATCGTCCAGGTGGCTGTCGAAGTCGCGGGCGGCGAACTCCAGGCGGTCTTCCTCGGCGCCAAAGAATACCGGTGCGCGAAACACCCTGTGCCAGGGCGCGGGGTCGGCCGGCGCCGGGCGCCGCAGGTAAACCGCCAGCGGTGCGTAGTCGCGCCCCAGGCGATTGCGGCAGGTACGCACATAGATCGCCGCAAACGCATCGATGGCTTCCAGCGCTGGCGCCGGGCTGCCTTCGGGTTGCAGCAGGCGAAAACGGTAGCAGTCGCCGTGTCGGCTCAACTCCAGGCTCAGCGCATCACTGACCACCTGGTGATAGCGCACGATTCGTTCGAACACTTCGCGCAAACTGCCGCTGGCCACCAGCGCATAACCCAACGCATGAAAGGTCGTGGGGCTGACAAACCGCGACACCCGCAAACCAATCGCCGGATCGCCACTGGCCTGCACCGCCAGTGCCCACAGGCGTGTGGTGGCCGACAACGGGTAGCGTGCGTTCGGGTCGTCCATCAGCAGCGGGTCGAGCCCGGCCTCAAGGCACAGCGCGGCGCTGTCCAGGCCCAGGGCATCGAGTTGTTTGCGCAGGGCGCGGGTCCAGCTGGCGAGGGAGGTGGGTTCAGTCATGGCGATTGGCGCTTGCGGTCAACAGGTTGGCGTGCGGAGCTAGCGGTCTGCGCCAGGGTTGGGTGCAGGATGCAGGCATCACTCCACAAGAGAATGGAAGCATGGACGGTACTTGTGCAAGTCCCCAGCAGATGAACGCGCAACAGCGTTCGGCGCATATCCGCGAGGTGGTGCTGGCCGAGGGCGCGCGCCTGCGCCGACGGCACCCCTCGCTGCTGCATCAGGATGCGCTGGGCGCGGGCATCCTGGCGCTCGCGTTGGTCGGCATGATCGGTTCGGCGGCGCTCTATATCAGCGGTCACATGGCCTGGTGGGTGTGCCTGCTGCTCAATGCCTTCTTCGCCTCACTCACCCATGAGCTGGAGCACGACCTGATCCACAGCATGTACTTTCGCAAGCAGCGCGTGCCCCACAACCTGATGATGGGCCTGGTGTGGCTGGCGCGGCCGAGCACGATCAACCCGTGGATTCGCCGGCACCTGCACCTCAATCATCACAAGGTCTCCGGCACCGAGGCCGACATGGAAGAGCGTGCGATCACCAACGGCGAGCCCTGGGGCATCGCGCGGTTGCTGATGGTGGGGGACAACATGATGTCGGCCATGATCCGCCTGCTGCGCGCCAGGACCTGGCCGCACAAGTTCAGCATCCTCAAGCGCGTGTTGCTGGTGTACGCACCGCTGGCGCTGCTGCATTGGGGCGCGTGGTACATCTTCCTCGGCTTTCATGCCGCCAACGGCATCGCCGGCCTGATGGGCGCGCCTATCGACTGGTCAGCCGGGACGCTGCAGATGATGCAGGTGATCGATATCGCGGCGGTGGTGATCATCGGCCCCAACGTGCTGCGCACCTTTTGCCTGCACTTCGTCAGTTCCAACATGCATTACTACGGCGATGTGGAGCCGGGCAATGTGATCCAGCAGACCCAGGTGCTCAACCCCTGGTGGATGTGGCCGTTGCAGGCGTTCTGTTTCAATTTCGGCAGCACCCACGGCATCCACCATTTTGTGGTGAAGGAGCCGTTCTATATCCGCCAGATGACGGTCAGGGTGGCGCATAAGGTCATGGCCGAGATGGGCGTGCGCTTCAATGATTTCGGCACCTTTGCGCGGGCCAATCGGTTTGAACGCGAGGAGCAACCGGACAGCGAACTCGCGTTCAGCAAGCAATGAATGCCAGCGGCAGGTCGCGGATCTGTTCGCGCACCGGCGGCTGGTAGTGATCGTCGCTGATCAGTTCATGCAGCAGTTCTTCGCGCAATTGGTGGAATTCAAAGCTGCTGCGCTGGCGCGGGTGGGGCAGGGCGATCTCGACCACCTGCTTGATCCGCCCGGGCCGGGGCTCCATCACCACCACGCGGTCGGCGAGGAAGATCGCCTCTTCCACATCGTGGGTCACCAGCACCGTGGTGATTTTGGCGCGGGCGCGAATCGCCAGCAGTTCGTCCTGCATCTGCTGGCGGGTCAGCGCATCCAGTGCGCCGAACGGCTCGTCCAGCAGCAGAATCCGTGGGCTGGCCACCAGGCCACGGGCGATCGCTACCCGTTGCGCCATACCGCCGGACAGTTGGTGGGGATAGGCGCGGGTGAAGTCGGCGAGGCCCACCAGTTCGATAAAGTCGCCAATGCGTCGGCTGCGCTCGGCCTCGCTCAAGGGCTCATTGACCAGGCCCAGGCCGATGTTCTGCGCCACCGTCAGCCAGGGGAACAAGCGGTGTTCCTGGAACACGATGCCGCGTTCGCTGTCGATGCCGCTCACGGCTTTGCCATCGACCTGAATCTGCCCGCGAAACTGCGTATCCAGCCCCACCAGCAAGCGTAAAAGCGTGGACTTGCCGCAGCCGCTCGAACCGACAATCGCCACAAATTCGCCCTCGGCAATCTCCAGGTTGAATTCGCGGATGGCTTCCAGCTCGACGCCATCCACCTCGAAGGACTTGCCCACATGGTTGAAGCTGACAATCGGTGCGTTCATGCGTGTCTCCAGCCGGTGACGCGGCTTTCAAGGCGTTGGCCGATAAGGTTGAGGGTGGCGCCGGTGAGGCCGACCAGCAGCATGCCGCTCATGATCAAATCCATGCGCAGCAACTGCTGGGCGCCGATCATGAGGCTGCCGATGCCGCCATTGGACGGCATGAAGTATTCCGCGCCGATGGTGCCCAGCCAGGCGTAGATCAGGCTCAGGCGCAGCCCGGCGAAAATGCCCGGCGCGGCACCGGGCAGTATCAGGCGGCGCAGCCGTTGGAACAGGTTCAGGCGCAGCACCTGCGCGGCTTCGTTCAGTTGCGGTGACAGGTTCAACACGCTGCGCTGGGTGGCGATAAACAGCGGGAAAAACGCCGCCAGGCCAATGAACACCCACTTGGCCAATTCCCCCAGGCCAAACCAGGCCGTGAGCAACGGCACCCAGGCAAAGATTGCGATCTGGCGCAAAGCCGCCAGGGTAGGGCCGAGCACCCGCTCGCTGCGCGGTGACAAGCCCAGCCATAAGCCGATGGCAAACCCCAGGCTGGCGCCCAATGCCAGGCCACCCAGGGTGCGCCCCAGGCTTTTGCCCAGCGCGCCCGACAGCGTGCCATCCACGACGCCCGTGGCGGTGGTCTGCAGCACAGTCCATGGGCTCACCAGGATATTCGCGTCGACCCAGCCCTGCTGCGTCGCCACTTGCCACAGCGCCAGCAACCCCAGCGGCAGCAGCCACGGCTGCAGGCGCTGCCAGCCCTGGTAACGCGGGCCGCGCCGGATGTGCGCGGTGGCCGGATGCGGCCAGTGCACCCATTTGCGGTCCAGCCAGCCGACGCTACGGTCCATCACCACGCCCAGCACGCCGATGACCACGATGCACACAAAGACAATATCGAGCATGAACAACTGGCGTGCCCACACCATCAGGTAGCCGATGCCTTCACTGGAGGCCAGCAACTCCACCGCCAGCAGCGACGTCCAACCGGCCGCCAGGGCCAGGCGCACACCGGCCATGAACGCCGGCAGTGCGGCGGGCAGGATCAGTCGGCGGATCAGCAGGTGGGTGGGCAGGCGCAGCACGCGGGCAGCTTCGCGCAACTGCGGCTGGGCATCGCGCACGCCGACCAGCGTATGCAAGGTCACGGGTACCACGATGGCCTTGACCAGCACCACCAGTTTCAGGGTTTCGCCGATGCCGAAAAACACCATGAACAACGGGATCCACGCCAGGGTCGGCACTTGCGCCAGCGCGCTGAACGTGGGAAACACCAGGCGCTCGGCGCGCGCACTGAAGCCCAGCCAGGCGCCGAGCAACGCACCGGCGCCGATGCCCGCCAGCAAGCCCCAGAACAAGCGCTGCACACTGATCGCCAGATGGCTCCATAGCTCGCCGCCCGCCAGTTCCACGGCGCTGCTCCACACCAGTGCAGGCGGCGGCAGGATTTGTTCGCTCATCCACTGATGACGGCTGGCCAGCCACCACAAGGCTAATAGCGTCAGCGGTAACAGCCAGGGGCTGAGCGCCGGCCAGCGCAGTGTGGGGGTGGTCAGAGGCGGGCTTAACCGTGCGGTCCGGGCCATCGGGGACCTTCCTTTCGTTATGTGATTCCGATCTTATAAAAACGTAATCAAGATGATTGTGCGATAAGAGAGTCCATTTAAAGCCCGTGCCCGGCACGCATCCAATGCATTCGGAGAATATTTTCGATGCTGTTTATGCATAGCCCGCTGCAGCCTGCGGTTTGTCTCGCATAGTTCAAAAAGTTATTAAATTGTGAATTTATAGTATTTAAAGTTTCTATCTGCCTATGGCTACTTTCAGCTCCCCAGGCGACCGTCGCCCACCAGGAGCTGCCCTTATGAAACTGCCCTTCAAACGTCTGATCACGCTGTTCGCCGCTACCGCGCTGGCGGGTCTGGTGCAGGCCGCCGAGCTCAAGGAAATCCGCATTGCCGTGCCAGACCTCAGCGCCGGGAGCCAACACAGCGGCGGCGGCATCACCGATGTATTGCGCCAACAGCAGATCTTCGAAAAGGCCTTTGCCGACCAGGGCATCACGATTCAATGGAATTACTTCAAGGGCGCGGGCCCGGTGATCAATGAAGCCTTCGCCAATGGCCAGGTGGACCTCGCTTATCTCGGCGACCTGGCGGCCATCATCGGCCGTTCCAATGGGCTGGATACCCGCCTGCTCAGCGCTACCGCGCGTGACATCAAGCAGTACCTGGGCGTGGTGCCGGGCTCGGGCATCAAGACCCTGCACGACCTCAAGGGCAAGCGCGTCGCGGTGTTTCGCGGCACGGCCAGCCAATTGTCATTCGACAGCGCATTGGCCAGCCAGGGCCTGAGTGAAAAGGACCTGAAAGTCATCAACCTGGATTACAACGCTGCCGGTGCGGCGTTGGCCGCCAAGCAGATCGACGCGACCTGGGGCGGCTCCAACCTCACGGCGCTGCAAGCCAAGGGGCTGGCCGAGATCGCCCTGACCACCAAGGACCTGAACGGCGCCGGCAGCATCCAGGCGGTATTGGTGGGTAGCAAACAGTTTGTCGACGGGCATCCCGACGCGGTGGCCAAGTTGCTCAAGGCCCAGCAGCAGGCGGTGCAATGGTTGACCGATGACAACAACAAACAGGCCTACATCGAGCTGGTGTCGGGGCTGGCCAGTTATCCGCCAGTGATCCTGGGCAATGATTTGAAGGACCAGCAGCTCAGCCAGATTTTCCCGGCGACGCTGGACCCGGTGTTCCTGGGCAAATTGCAGGATGCGGTGGATCTGGCTTCCAGGGAGAAGTTGATTCGCCGCTCGTTTCAGGTGAGTGATTGGGTGGCGCCTGGGTTGGCGGCGGCGGGGCTTTGAGTCTGGTGGTGCCTGGGCTATAGCTATCGGGGGCAAGCCCCCTCCCACACTTTGAAGGTATTCACAGTTCAAATGTGGGAGGGGCTTGCCCCCGATGAGGCTGTTCAGACCGCCACACTCACCTCCTGCCTGTCGACCTCCACCAACACCTCAATCATCGCTTTAGCCGCCGGCGACAACCGCGCCCCCGTGCGGCTGACGATTCCGCACCGCGCACTCAGGGTCTCCATGTTCTGCGGCAGATTGCGCCAGTGCAGCAGCACCAGCGCGCCGCTGGCGATGTCCTCGGCGAACGCTTCCTCGGTGCCCACGCCGATGGCGTTGGACTGCAGCACGATTTTCACCAGCGCCGGGAAGTGTTCGGTCTGGATGCTCGGCGAAAAATCCATGCGCCCGCTCAGGTTTGCCAGCAGTTTGCGAATGCCCTGGGAGATCAGCGGCGCCGCCAGCGGGTAGTCGAACATGTCATTGGTCGACAGGCTGTCCTTGGCCAGCAGCGGGTGCCCCGGGCGGCAGAAAAACACGCCGCGTTTGGCGGTCAGCGCACGGGTCTGGAAGTTCGGGTCGGCTTCGAACTGGCGGATGTCGGCAATGAAGAATTCGATCTCCTCGCGGCTCAGGGCGCGGCTGAGTTTTTCCCAGTTATCCACCTGGAAACTGGTGCGGATTTTCGGGTGCGCGCCGATAAACCGCGCCACCGCATCCGGCACCAGTTTCACCGCCGGCGCCGGTCCGCAGCCGAAGCGCAGGTCGCCGGCATCGAGTTTGGTCATGCGCGTGACTTCACTGCTCAGCAAGGCGGCGCCGTGCACCAGGCTCAGGGCGTGTTGCAACACCACCTGGCCTTCGGGTGTGGGGCGCAGGTCCTTGTGGCCACGGTCGACCAGCACGCAGCCGAACTCCTGTTCCAGCCCCTGGATACTGCGGCTGAACGCCGGTTGAGTGATGCCCATGGCGTCCGCCGCGCGTACGAAACTGCGGTGTTCGTTGAGGGCAATGAGGTAGCGCAGTTGACGCAGATCCATATGCATTCCCGGCATTTGAAAAATAGGTCGAAGGCATTTGCGAGCGACGGAGCTGAGGTTTTAAATGCAAGCTCTTATTCCGTCAACGAAGCATTAGTTCATTTGCTAGATCTAAAATGCATATGAATAGAGCGTTGCCGGCGAGCGTTCCACCATCCGCAGGCACATGAGGGTCACCACAATGAGCAACGCCGCATTAGCTGTTCAACCCATCGCCCAGGCACTGGACATTCATCCGGTTGCCGGCCGCATCGGCGCCGAGATCCGTGGCATCAAGCTGTCGGGTCATCTCGATGCCGCCACTGTCGACGCCATCCAGCAAGCGCTGGTGCAGTACAAGGTGATCTTCTTTCGCGAACAGTCCCACCTCGACGACCAGAGCCAGGAAGCCTTTGCCCACCTGCTCGGCGAACCGATTGCCCACCCGACCGTGCCGGTGCGTGACGGCACGCGTTTCCTGATGGAGCTGAACGGCACGCGCGGCCAGCGCGCCAACTCCTGGCACACCGACGTGACCTTCGTCGATGCCTACCCCAAAGCTTCGATCCTGCGTTCGGTGCTGGCGCCCGCATCCGGTGGCGACACTGTGTGGGCCAACACCTCGGCGGCCTACAACGACCTCAGCGTCGAGCTGCGAGCCCTGGCGGATAACCTCTGGGCCATCCACAGCAACGAATACGACTACGCCGCGCTCAAGCCGGATGTGGCGGTGGAACGGCTCGAGGAGTACCGCAAGGTGTTCACCTCGACGGTGTATGAAACCGAGCATCCGGTGGTGCGCGTGCACCCGGTCAGCGGTGAGAAAACCCTGCTGCTGGGGCACTTCGTCAAGCGCCTCAAAGGCTATTCCCAGGCCGACTCGACGCAACTGTTCAACCTGTTGCAAAGCCACGTCACCCGCCTGGAAAACACCGTGCGCTGGCGCTGGAACAGCGGCGACGTAGCGATCTGGGACAACCGCGCCACCCAGCATTACGCGGTGGACGACTACGGCACGCAGGAGCGTATCGTGCGCCGGGTGACGCTCAAGGGCGATGTGCCGGTGGGTGTGCACGGACAATCCAGCAAAACCACCAAAGGCCGCTAAGCAAACACAAATCCAAATGTGGGAGGGGGCTTGCCCCCGATAGCTGAGTGTCAGTCAACCTTTCGGTGGCTGACACACCGCCATCGGGGGCAAGCCCCCTCCCACAGTGATTTGCATCGTCTACCAGACGCCGATCTGCACCACCTTCTCCGCCTCCGGCTCACCGTAGCGAAACCACTGGCCACGCACTTCGATCTCGGTGTGGCTGATAGTGGTTCGCCGCTTCAACCCGCGCAGCCAGTCGAACAGATAACCCAGGTGCACCTCGCGCACGTCGGCATAGGCCGGGTCGGCGCCCAGGTCGTGTACTTCCTGCGGGTCGTTGTGCAGGTCGAACAGCTGCGGGCGGAAGCCATCATACGCCAGGTATTTCCAGCGCTCGCTGCGCACCATGGTCATGCGGCAACGGTCGATCGGCTGGCCCAGGCGCTCGCGGGCGGGGGCCTGGAAGGCGTAGTCGTACTCGGCAATCGCATAGTCACGCCAAGGGGTCGGTTCACCGTGCAGCAGCGGGATCAGCGAGCAGCCTTCCAGGCGGTGCTCGGCGGCGGGCAGGCCCAGGGCGTCGAGGAAGGTTGGCAGCGCGTCGATGGTCTCCACCAGGCGCGCGTCCACCGAACCACGGCTGATATCGGCACTGGCACGCGGGTCGCGCACGATGAGGGGAATGCCCACGGCAGGTTCGAGCAGGAATTCCTTTTCACCGAGGAAGTGGTCGCCGAGGAAGTCGCCGTGGTCGCTGGTGAACACAATCAGCGTGTCATTCCAGCGCCCGTTGCTTTGCAGGAAATCGAACAGCCGCCCGAGCTGGTCGTCGATCTGTTTGATCAGCCCCATGTAGGTTGGAATCACCGTGAGCCGCACCTCGTCGTGGGAGAAGTTCAGGCTCTCCTGGTGTTGACGAAACGCCTGGTAAACCGGGTGATCGCTGGTGTGCGCCGGTTGAATCGGCGCCTGGATATGCTCGGCGCCATACAGCGCGTGGTACGGCGCCGGGGCGATATAGGGCCAGTGCGGCTTGATATAGGACAGGTGCAGGCACCAGGGTTGTTCGGCCTGCTCCTGGATAAAGTCGATGGCGCGGTCGGTGGTGTAGACGGTTTCCGAGTGCTGCTCGGCAACCCGCGCCGGCAACCCGGCGTTGCGCATGTGCCAGCCGCTGAGCACTTCGCCGTTTTCACCTTGCGCGGCATTGGCCCATTCATGCCACGGGTTGCTGCCGCTGTAGCCCTGCTCGCGCAGGTAATGGGTGTAGGGCGCGGACTCGCGTTTGTCCTCGAACAGCGGGCTGTCGGGGTAGATGCCGTCGTGACGGAAATAGGTGTCGAAGCCCACTTCGTTCAGCACCTCGGCCTGGGCGCTTTCAGGGTCGATATTCAGCCGCTGCAGGGCGTCCAGATTTGGCGTGGCGTGGGTCTTGCCCACCAGCGCGGTGCGGATGCCGTGGGGACGCAGGTAGTCGCCGATGGTCAGCTCTTCCAGGGGCAGCGGTACGGCGTTCCACGCCACCTGATGGCTGCTGACATAGCGCCCGGTGTAGGCCGACATCCGCGACGGGCCGCAGATGGTGCCCTGGGTGTAGGCGCGGCTGAAACGCACGCCGGCTGCGGCGAGGCGGTCGATGTTCGGGGTGTGCAAGTGGGCGTGGCCGTAGCACGACAGGTAATCGCGGCGCAGTTGGTCGCACATGATGTAGAGCACGTTGCGTACGGGTTGGGGTTGGGACATGGAGGCTCACCGGATGGAAGATAGGTGAGGTTTTTTCGCTGTTTGGGTGGGGCGCTGGCAAGTGCATTTGAGGTCTGGGTTTCATGCAATGAATGCATGGGTGTTGCCATCGGGGGCAAGCCCCCTCCCACACTTGAAATGCATTCCAAATGTGGGAGGGGGCTTGCCCCCGATGGCGCCGGTTCAGACCGCGATATTCTCAAGCGTACAAATATCTTCATCCAACTCATCTACTTCCTTGATCTGCTCAATCATCGCCTCCGCCAACGGCGACAGCCGATACCCCGCACGGCTGACAATCCCGTAGCGGGTGTAGCGCTCCTCCAGATTTTCATCCAGCCCCTCGATCTTCAAACACACCAACTCGCCCCGGGCCATGTGCAGCACGTCGCTGTTGGCGCTGACGATGCCGATGGCGTCCGAGCGAAGTACCACGCCCAGCAGGCTGTAGCCGTTTTCGCATTCGACGTTGGGCTGGTAATCCGGTCGGCCGCTGAGGTCGACGATGACTTTGCGCAGGTTCGGCGGGCGGATGGTCACGGCCAGCGGGTAGCTCATCAGTTCGGCGGGGCTGACGCTGTCGTGGGTGGCGAGGGGGTGCCCGATGCGGCAGCAGAAATACCAGCGGCGCGGGCGCAGGCGGTGGGTGTGGTAGTCGGGGTTGGCTTCGAAGTGGCGGGTGTCGGCGACGAAAAACTCGAACTCTTCACTGAGCAGGCGTTTGCTCAGGCTTTCCCAGTCGTCCACCTGGAACTGTACGCGTGCCTTGGGGTAGTGCCCGATAAAACTGCCGATGGCGCGGGGGATCAAGCCACCGGCCGGCGCCGGGCCGCAACCGAAGCGCAACTCGCCGGCCTCCAGGCCGTTGAACTGGCTGATCTCATTGGCCAGTTGCTGCGCGCCGCTGACCAGGCGCCGGGCATGTTCGAGCAGCACCTGGCCTTGTTTGGTCGGCGCCAGGTCTTTGCGCCCACGGTCGACCAACTGGCAGCCGGTGCTGTGTTCCAGCGCCTGGATGCTGCGGCTGAAGGCCGATTGCGACAGGTTCACCGTCAACGCCGCCGCGACGAAACTGCGCTGTTCGGCGAGGGCGATGAAGTGGCGAAGTTGGCGCAGGTCGATATGCATTTTTCACATCAAAAATATCCGGGAAATGCATTGGCTATGCATTAGGTCGACTCCTTATAAAGGCTATCTCTTATGCAGTAAATGTTCTTAAAACCATAAATAAATAACCTTAAGGAATATGCCTTGCTGGATATTCCTGGGTTCCGGAGCCGCCCATGAGTCTGTTCAAGCCCGTTGTACCCTTCAAGCGCCTGCCCCTGGCGATGCTGCTGGCGGGCAGTGCCAGTTGGACCCCCAGTCATGCTGCCGAGCCGGCTCCGGCAGGCGAGAGCGCCAGTGGCCAGTTGGAAACCGTCACGGTCACCGCGCGGCGGCGCACCGAGAGCGCCCAGGCGGTACCGACGCCCATGAGCGTGGTCGGCGGCCAGGCGCTGGAGAGCCAGCGGGTGTATCGCATTCAGGACCTGCAGCAGCTGGTGCCCAGCGTCAACGTCGCCTATATGCATGCGCGCCAGTCCAGCGTGTCGATTCGCGGCCTGGGCAACAACCCGGCCAGCGACGGCCTGGAGGGCAGCGTGGGGTTGTATATCGACAACGTCTACCTCGGGCGCCCCGGCATGGCGGTGTTCGACCTGATGGACATCGAGCAGCTTGAGGTATTGCGCGGCCCGCAGGGCACCCTGTTCGGCAAGAACACCACGGCGGGGGTGATCAATATCAGCACCCGCGCGCCGAGTTTCACCCCGGAGCGCAGCATCGAAACCTCGTTGGGCGAGGACGGTTATTTCCAGACCAAGGGCACGATTTCCGGGCCGCTTACCGATGAGTTGGCCGGGCGTTTTTCCGCCTATCGCACGCGCAGCGACGGCGACATCAAGAATGAACATGACGGCCACGACCTCAATGGCGGTTCGCGCCAGGGCTTTCGCGGGCAGCTGCTGTACAAGCCCAATGAGGCCTTCAACCTGCGCTGGATCGGCGACTACAACGAGGAGGATTCCAGCGCCGGTACACGTGTGCTCTACAGCACCGGGCCGACCATCAACGGCACCAACCTCTATCAGTCCCGGGCCAACGCCGCGGGTGCGACCCTGGTCGATGGCACCCACCGCAAGGTCAACCTGGACAACGACCAGCACGTCACCGTGTTTCAGGGCGGCACCTCGCTGGAGGCCAACTGGACCTTGCCGAGCGATTTCACCCTGACGTCGGTCAGTGCCTATCGCTGGTGGAATTTCACCCCGCGCAACGATGACGGTCTTAACGTGCCGGCCTCGTATAACGCCGGCGTATCGGTGGAGGACAAGCAGTGGTCCCAGGAATTTCGCCTGGCTTCACCCCAGGGCGGGTTTTTCGATTACGTGCTCGGCGCCTACTACTTCGGCTCTGACCTGGATAACAAGTCCTTCGCCTATTACGGCCCCCAGGCCGACATCTGGAACGGCACGCCGAGCGGCGCGTTGAGCAACGTGAGCAGCATCGGCAACGGGCATATCCGCACCGACAGTTTTGCGCTGTTCGCCCAAGGCACCTGGCACCTGACCGAACGCCTGGATTTCACCGCCGGCCTGCGCGGCACCTATGAAGAAAAAAGTGCCTGGGTAACACGCAATGCGCCGCTTGGCGGCGCTGCGGTCAGCGGCGCCGCAGCCACGGCGCGACGCGGGCGTACCGGGGCGTATGACTCGGGTGACCTGACGCAGTACAGCGCCACCCCGTCGGGGCTGCTCAACCTCAGTTATCACTTCAATGACAACCTGCTGGGCTACGCCACGCTGTCCCACGGCGAGAAGTCCGGCGGCGTCAACCTGGCGGTGGGCTCGGCGCCGACGGCGGGGGCCGACTCGCTGTTGATCGGCACCGAGCGCGCCAACAACGCCGAGTTGGGTTTCAAGAGCACGTTGTGGGATCGCCGCCTGCAGCTCAATGCCAACCTGTTCTGGACCCAGGTCAATGGCTACCAGACCAACGCCTACGACCAGGACAACCGTGTGCAGTACCTCACCAACGCCGGCTCCGTGCGCTCGCGGGGGGTGGAAGTGGAAAGTACGCTGGTGCCGATCAAGGGCCTGACGCTGAACCTCAACGGCTCCTTCAACGATGTGAGTTACCTGTCTTACAAGGACGCGCCATGCCCGCCGGAAGTCAGCCTGCGCCCCGGCGCACCGACGTCCTGCGACCTCACCGGCCACCAGGTGGTGGGCGCGTCGAAATGGATCGCCAACGCCAACGGCGAGTACAAGTGGAACCTGGATAATGGCTTTGAACCCTACGTCACCGCCAGTTATGCCTTCCGCTCCAAGGCAGTGGGCACCGTGGAGGACTCCGACTACGGGCAGATCCCGGCCTATGCGCTGGTCAACCTCTCCACCGGCCTGCGCGGCAACTACCAACAGGGCCAGTGGGACGTGTCGCTGTGGCTGAAAAACGCCTTCGACAAAACCTACTACACCACCCTGTGGACCGGCGGCAACGGCGGATACGAAGGCCTGCTGGGCGCCCCGCGTACCCTAGGCGTGACCGGGCGCTACGACTTCTAGCCCGCTGCGGTAGGTGGCCGGGCTGAACACCCGCGTCACCAGCAGCATGGCCAGCACGGTCAGTGTCAGCACGATCCAGGCGCTGACAAAGTTGCCGGTCAGTTCGCGCAGCCAACCGGTCAGCCACGGCGAAACGGCGTTGATCAAAAAGCCCACGCCCTGGACGAAGGCGGCCAGTTGCCCGGCCTGGCGTGGGTCGCGGTGATGGTCGAGGGTCAGCAGCAGGCTCAGGGCGAAGCACGCGCCCAGGCCGAAGCCGCACAGGGCCACCCACACGTGGGGAAAGGCCTGCGGCGCGATGATCAGGCCGAGGTAGCCGAGGGTTTGCGCCACCAGGCTGATGCCGAGCAGTGGGCGGCGGTCGATGCCGCGTTGCGCCAGCACCGGCATCAGCAGCGCGGCGATCACCTGGAAAATGGTCATGAACGCCAACAGCGAGCCGCTGGGCAGCACGCCCCACCCGAGCTGCTGATAGTAGGCGGGCAGCCAGGCGACCATGCTCATATAGCCGCAGTTGACCAGGCCGAAATACAGCGCAAGCAACCACGCGCGGCGGTTGCGCAAACCCTTGAAGGCGGGGGCGACGTGTGGGTTCCTCGCGGCGCCCAGCGGCAACCATGCCCAGAGCAGCAAGGCGCCAAGGGCCGGCAACAGCCACACACCCAACCCGGCCTGCCACTGCTGGAAGTGCGTCGCCACCACCGGGCTGAGCAGCGCGGCCAGCCCGCCGCCGGCCATCAGTGAGGCCGAATACACGCCCATCGCCACCGGTACGCGGTGATGAAACTCGCGCTTGATCATCGCCGGCACCAGCGCCTGGATCAGCGCCACGCCCGCGCCGCCGAGCAACGCGGTGACCAGCAGCGCCGACGCCTGGCCCATCAGCCAGCGCGCCAGGCACGCCAGCAGAATCATCACCAGGCCCAGGGCGATGCCGCGTCGTTCACCGAGCCGCGCTTCCACGCGCACGCCCACCAGCGCCACCAACCCCATGCAGATCACCGGCAGGCTGGTCAGCAGGGCGCTGCTCTGGAAGCTCAGGCCGGTGGCCTGGCGGATTTCACCGAGCAATGGGCTGATGGAACTGAGGATCGGCCGCAGGTTGAGGCCGAGCACTACGAGCAGGCCCCAGCCGGCAAAGGATTTATTGAGGGTCATGCAGCGCCTGTGCACTCGGTAAAAGAGGCGTGAGTATGGCCAGCGTCCCGAGTATTCTGAAATTAAATATAACCATGCCTATCAGTGGCAAAGAGAATGATCATGTTCGATCCGGTATTGCTGCGCAGCTTTGTCGCCGTGGTGGACTGCGGCAACTTCACCCGCGCCGCCGAGCGCCTGCATTTGACCCAGTCCACCGTCAGCCAGCAGATCCGCCGCCTGGAAGATGCCGTGGCGTGCCAATTGCTGGACCGCGATCAACGGCGTGTCGTCGCCACTGCCGAAGGCGAGCGCTTGCTGGCCTATGCGCGACGCATCCTGGCGCTGCATGAAGAGGCCGCCGATGTGATGATCAGCCAGCAAAGTGACGGGGTGCTGCGCCTGGGTGTGCCGGAAGATTTTGCGGCGCAGCGGCTGATGCCGCTGCTGTCGGCGTTTGTGCTGGCCTATCCACGGGTGCGCCTGGAGGTCACCAGCGGCCTGGGCCCCGAATTGCAACGCCAATACCGCAGCGGGGAGTTCGACGTGTTGCTGGTCAAGCAGATGGGCAGCAGCGATGACTGCCTGGCCTCGTGGCCCGAGCCGCTGTGCTGGGTGGACAGCCGCAGCACGCCGTGCCTGGGACGCGATCCGTTGCCACTGGTGGCGTTTCCCGTGGGCGGCCTGTACCGCAATGAAATGCTGCACCACCTTGAAGTGGGCGGCTGGCGCTGGCGTATCGGCTATTCCAGCGCAAGCCTGGCCAGCGTGTGTTCGGCCGTGGCGGCGGGGTTGGGCGTGAGTCTGTTGCCATTGCGGGTGGTGCAGGCCGGGCATGTGGTGTTGGGCGCAGAAAGCGGTTTGCCCGTGGTGCAAGGCGTGCGCCTGGCGTTGTATGCCCGCAGCGGCCTGAGTGCGGCAGGGCAGTGCTTACAGGCTGAACTGTTCGATTTGTGCGCAAACAGCCCCGTTGAACCATGCCTCTACTGAATATTTTGCATGCCTGAAACGCATTGGAAAATTCGACCTCGGCGCCAGGCCGCGCAAACTGTGGCTTTGGCGTATGAGTCAGTTTTGTATATTCAAATTAAGCATAAGCATAACTTTAAAGATTACTTTAAGAGATAAGCGCCCAGCCCGATGATTCAACCCTGGACGGCCTGCCACGCAGGTCCGCCGGTTTTTTGGTTGAAGACCGTAGGGAGTGAATCAATGGGCAATGTCCAGACCGCCGCCCGTGCCACCGAGGCGCAAGGGCGCCTGGCACCGAGCGGTGAGTTGGTCGACCTTGGCCGGCCGCACCGCGCGCCGTTGGGGCAGTTGCGCCTGCAGCAGACCCCCAAGCGTTTTTCCAGCCGGCGCGAAGGCGTGCTGTTGGGATTGTTGGTGCTGGCCTTGCACGGCGCGGTGATCTACTGGGTGAGCCAGAAGCCCACCCCGGTGCTGCCGGTGGTGCCGCCGGAAATCCCGCCGATGACCATCGAGTTTTCCCGGCCGGCGCCGCCGGTGGTTGAACCACCGCCGCCGGTGCCGCCGCCACCTCCGGTGCTCGAGCCACCGCCGCCGGTGGTGGATGAGTTGGCCGCCAAGCCGGCGCCGCCCAAACCGGTGGTCAAGCCCAAACCCAAGCCGCTGCCAAAACCTGAGCCCAAGCCAGCACTCAAGGCCATCGAACAGCCGCCCGCGCCGCCTGTACCGGCGCCCCCGGCACCGGTTGCTGCACCCGCGCCGGCGCCGGTGACGCCCGCTTCGGCCAACGCCGCGTACCTGAAGAATCCGGCGCCGGAATACCCGTCACTGGCTCAGCGGCGTGGTTGGGAGGGCACCGTGTTGCTGCGGGTACACGTATTGGCCAGCGGCAAACCCGGTGAAATCCAGCTCCAGAAAAGCAGCGGTCGCCAGCAACTCGATGACGCCGCATTGGCCGCCGTGAAGCGTTGGAGCTTCGTGCCGGCCAAGCAGGGTGAGGTGGCCCAGGACGGTTGGGTCAGCGTACCGATCGATTTCAAGATTCATTAATTATTCAGCGGCACAGAGGGAAAACATCATGGCTTTGGCATCTCCACTTGAATCCATCGAAAGCGCGGTGATCTGGTTGCTGGTGGTCTTTTCAGTCGCCACCTGGGGCTTGGCATTGTTGAAGGGCGTGCAGTTCGGGCGTCTCAAGGCCCAGGATCGCAAGTTTCACAAACAGTTCTGGGCCGCATCGAGCCTCGACGCCGCGGCCGAGTTGGCCGACACCCAGCCGGGTGCGGCGGCACGGGTGGCCCAGGCCGGGTATGCCGCGATCCAGGTGGGCGATACCCCGCACGCGGCTGACCTGAGCCAGGCGATCAATCATCAGGACCGCCTCGAGCGCGCCTTGCGCCAGCAGATCGTGCGTGAGCGCCGCTCCCTGGAAACCGGCTTGGCGGTGGTCGCCAGTATCGGCAGTACCTCGCCGTTTATCGGCCTGTTCGGCACCGTATGGGGCATCATGGAGGCGCTCAAGGGCATCAGCGCCGCCGGTTCAGCCAGCCTGGAAACCGTGGCGGGGCCCATCGGTGCGGCACTGGTCGCGACGGGGGTGGGGATTGCCGTCGCGGTGCCGGCGGTGCTGGTCTACAACTATTTCCTGCGCCGCCTGAAGCTGACGGCTGCCGACCTTGACGACTTTGCCCACGACTTCTACAGCCTGGCGCAAAAGAACGCCTTCCGCGTGCTGCTGCATCCGGCGCTGAACAAAGCCAGCGTCGGCAACCCGCAGAAAGTGAAGGAGGCGTCCTGAGATGGCCTTTTCCACGCAAGACAGTGATGAGGTGCTGAGCGAGATCAACGTCACGCCGCTGGTGGATGTGATGCTGGTGCTGCTGGTGGTGTTTATCGTCACCGCGCCGCTGCTGACCAACTCGATCCCGATCAACCTGCCCAAGACCGAGGCCGTGGCGCCGGTCGAGCAGAAAGACCCGCTGGTGGTGAGCATCGACGGTGCCGGCAAGCTGTTTATCAACAAGGACGAAATCCAGCCGGACCTGCTGGAATTCAATCTGCAGGCGGCCAAGGCCAAGGACCCCGATGTGCGGGTGCAACTGCAGGCTGACGATGGCGTGAACTACGGCGAAGTGGCGCGCGCCATGGCGTCTATCGAGCGCGCGGGGATTACCAGGCTGTCGGTGATAACGGCGCGGTAGGGCGCAGCGGCAAGTTTCAAGCTGCAAGTAAAAGCAGGTTTGTTTGCAACGCATAGCGCGATGCCGTTTTTCAGGCCGTCTCCTTGGCAGGGTGCGGCCTTTTTTTTGCCTCTAACTTGCAGCTTGCAGCTAACCACGTGAATCTTTTTTTGGTTATTAATAAATAGCTTCTTATTCCTTAACGAATATAAACCGCATCCCTATACTGATCAGCAACGTTAAACGCTGCAGGAGGGCACACCCATGCACAGCGAGTCGATTCGTTACCTGATCGTGCCGGGCTGGCAAGGATCGCCAGAAGAACATTGGCAAAGTCACTGGCAGAACAGCCTGCCCAACAGTGCGCGCGTGGAGCAGGACGATTGGCTGACCCCGCGCCGCGAAGACTGGGTGGCCGCGTTGGCTGAGGCCATCGCCGCCGACAGCACGCCGGTGATCCTGATCGCCCACAGCCTGGGTTGCATCACCGTGGCGCACTGGGCGGCCACTGCGCCTGTGCATTTCCTGCGCCAGGTACACGGTGCGTTGCTGGTGGCTCCGGCGGATGTCGAACGTCCGGCCTGTGCCCCCGCCCTGCGCAACTTTGCGCCGATTCCTACCGACCTGCTGCCGTTTCCCAGCCAGGTGGTCAGTTCCGACAACGACAGTGCCGTCAGTGCGCCACGGGCATTGGAGCTGGCGCGTCATTGGGGCGCCGAAGCCGGAATATTGTCGGGCGCCGGGCACATCAATGTGAAGTCCGGCCACCAGCGCTGGGAGCAAGGCTTCGCCTACCTCTATCGCCTGCAAAGCCGCCTTGAGCATCACGCGCGACGCCGCGCATAAAATATTTCAACGCCCCATCCCTTGAGTGGATGGGGCGGGAGCCTGCCATGAGTCTGCATGAAACCTACGGCCAGCCGTTGCTGACCTTCCCCGACGCCGAAAAGAGCCCGCTGAGCATCCGCGCCAAAGCGTTGGTGTTCGTCGACCCACGTTCGCGGCAGCTGCGCGAGGACCTGGAAAACCTGGCACCGCGTGCGTTGCCCGTGTTGATTCGTGGCGAGACGGGGAGCGGCAAGGAGCTGCTGGCGCGGCATATCCACCGGGGCAGTGACCGCACGGGCCTGTTTGTGTCGGTCAACTGCGGTGCGATCAGCCCGACGTACGCCGACGCGGAATTGTTCGGCTATGCCGCCGGCAGCCACAGCGGCGCGGCGAGCAGCCGGGCCGGGTGGTTCGGTTCGGCCAATGGCGGCACCTTGTACCTGGATGAAATCGGCGATTTGCCGTTGCCGATCCAGGTCAAGTTACTCGCCGCCCTGGAAAACCACGAAGTCACCCGTGTCGGTGCCCAGCAGCCAAGCCCGGTGGACGTGCGCCTGGTGGCAGCCACCAGTATCGACCTGGCCCAGGCAGTGGCGGCGGGCAAGTTTCATGAGCGCCTGTTCCATTACTTGAGCGAAGGTCAATTGGACCTGCCGGCGCTGCGCGAGCGGGTCGGCGACATCCTGTCCCTGGCCGAATACTTCCTGGGTATCTACAGCCAGCGCCTGGACCTGCCGGTGCCGCTGATCAGCGACGCCGCCCAGCGCGTGCTGGAGCACCACAGCTGGCCGGGCAATACCCGCGAGCTGGAAAACGTCATTCACTTTGCGCTGTTGGTGAGCAGCGGCGATGAAATTCTGCCGGAGCATCTGAACCTGCCCAGCGCCGGTTCGCCGCTGGAGCAGGTGCGGCGGATTTTCGCGAGCGCCAGTCCCGCGGAACAGGAGGCCCTGCGAAAATTCCTGTATGAGCAAAATGGAATATCAACGTGAATAAAAGATATTGTTCGGGAATAAAAAATCTAGGTATTGTCCACCCCACGCCGCGATAGCACTTCGCTGGCACCTCACATAAAAACGGTCGTTAGAAGGACATTGCATGAAAAAGGTTCTGTTGTTTACCGCACTGGCGGCTGCCCTGACGGCCAGCTTCGCCCAGGCCAACGAGAAACTGGTGGTGGCCGCCACCCCGATCCCCCACGCCGAAATCCTCGAGCTGATCAAGCCAACCCTGGCCAAGGAAGGGGTGGACCTGCAGATCAAAGTCTTCACCGACTACGTACAACCGAACGTGCAAGTGGCCGAGAAGCGCCTGGACGCCAACTACTTCCAGACCCTGCCGTACCTGGAAAACTTCAACAAAGGTAAAGGCACCAACCTGGTGACGGTGGTCGGCGTGCACGTCGAGCCTATCGGTGGTTACTCGAAAAAAATCAAAAATATTTCCGAGCTCAAAGATGGCGCCACCGTGGCCATTCCGAACGAAGGCTCCAACAGTGGCCGCGCCCTGTTGCTGCTGCAGAAGAGCGGTTTGATCACCCTGAAAGATCCGACCAACGCGCTGTCCACGCCGAAGGACATCAAGGACAACCCGAAAAACCTCAAATTCAAAGAGCTGGAATCGGCTCTGCTGCCGCGCGTACTCGACCAGGTTGACCTGGATGTGATCAATACCAACTACGCACTGGAAGCCGGCCTGAACCCGGCCAAGGATGCGCTGATCATCGAAGACGCCAAATCCCCCTACGTGAACTTCCTGGTTGCTCGCCCGGACAACAAGGACAGCGACGCTATCCAGAAGCTGTCCAAGGCGTTGACCAGCCCGGAAGTCAAAGCTTTCATTGAGAAGAAATACAACGGCGCGGTGGTGCCGGCGTTCTGATGTAAGCCAACACCCCTTCAAGGTTTCAACGCCGACGGCTACTACAGCGTCGGCGTTTTTTTTGCCCTGAATTTTTTAGCGCAACCCAAATGTGGGAGGGGGCGCTGCGAACCAGAAATCCACAGGTTAGCTTTTTGAGTGATATCTATATGTAATTTCGGTATTTAAAGTTTGCTTTTTATACCTTTAAAGTTCGCGCTACCCGACGTTATCCACGCCGGAACGGACTGCGCTCGCGGCATTACCCATGCGGCGATATGGACTGCACATGACCTTCGATTTGGCTTTTATCCTCAGCACCTTGCCCGCGTTTCTGAAGGCGGTCGGGGTGACGCTGCAAGTCGGCTTGATTGCGATTGCCAGCTCCATGCTGGTGGCGCTGATCAATGCGGCGCTGCTGGTGTTTCGCACACCCTTTCTGTCGCGGCTGGTCGCTCTGTACGTGGAGCTGGCGCGTAACACCCCGCTGCTGATCCAACTGTTCTTCGTGTACTTCGCGCTGCCGGCCCTGGGCGTGAATATCTCCGGGTTCTGGGCGGCGATCATCACCATGACCTTTCTCGGCGGCGCGTATCTCACCGAGGTGCTGCGCGCCGGCGTGGAGGCGGTACTGCAGGCGCAGATCGAGTCGGGCAAGTCCATCGGCCTGTCCGACTGGCAACTGCTGCGCCATGTGATTTTGCCCCAGGCCGGCATTCTCAGCCTGCCGGCGTTGTTCGCCAATTTCATCTTTCTGCTCAAGGAGACCACGGTGGTTTCCGCCGTGGCGGTGCCGGAGATTCTTTACACCACCAAGAGCTACATCGCGCTCTACTACAAGACCTACGAAATGCTTGCCGTGCTGACACTGATTTGCGTGCTGCTGTTCCTGCCGTTGTCGCTGCTGCTCAGCCGCCTGGAACGGAGGCTCCAGCATGGCCAGTTCGGGTCTTGAGTTGTTGTGGGTGTCGTTGCCGCAACTGGGCAAGGGCGCTGCGCAAACCCTGTCGATTTCATTTTTGAGCATCGCCTTCAGTACGGTCGGCGGCGTGCTGTATGGCGTGCTGCGGACTCTGAACAACACGGTGATCAACGCTGTGCTGCGGGTGTACCTGGAGCTGTTCCGGGCGATACCGGTGCTGGTGTGGTTGTACCTGCTGTTCTTCGGCCTGCCGATCTTCTTTGGTTTGAGCCTGCCGAGTTTCTGGTGCGCGGTATGGGTGTTGTCGCTGTGGGGCGCCAGTGAGGTCGGTGAAGTGGTGCGTGGCGCATTGCATTCACTGCCGCGTGGCCAGCGTGAAGCGGGCTTGTCGATCGGGCTGTCCGCCCCGCAGTTGTACGGCTATGTACTGCTGCCCCAAGCCCTTAAACGCATGACGCCGCCGACCATCAACGTCTACACGCGCATCATCAAGACCAGTTCGCTGGCGGTGCTGATCGGTGTGGTGGATGTGATCAAGGTCGGCCAGCAAATCATCGAGCGCACCTACGAGTCGGTATTGATCTACGGCGCGCTGTTCCTGTTTTTCTTCTTTATCTGCTACCCGTTGTCGGCCGCCTCCAAGGTGCTGGAACGGCGCTGGGCCCAAGCATGAGCGCATTGATCGAGTTTCAGGGTTTCAACAAATTCTTCGGCCAGGCGCAGGTGCTCAAGGGTATCGACCTGAGTGTGCAAAGCGGCGAAGTGGTGGTGATCCTCGGCCCCAGCGGTTGCGGCAAAAGTACCTTGCTGCGCTGCCTTAATGGGCTGGAAGTCGCCCACAGCGGCAGCTTGCGGTTTGCCGGCCTTGAGCTTCTGGGCAAGCACACCGACTGGCGCCAGGTGCGCCAGGACATTGGCATGGTGTTCCAGAGCTACCACCTGTTCCCGCACATGAGCGTGCTCGACAATATTCTGCTCGGCCCGCTCAAGGTGCAAAAACGCGACCCGCGTGAAGCCCGCGCGCAAGCTGAAAAATTGCTCGAACGCGTGGGCCTGGCCGACAAGCGCGATGCCTTCCCACGCCAGCTTTCCGGCGGTCAGCAGCAACGCATCGCCATCGTCCGTTCGTTGTGCATGAACCCGCAGGTCATGCTGTTTGATGAAGTCACTGCCGCCCTCGACCCGGAGATGGTCAAGGAAGTGCTGGAAGTCATCCAGGGCCTGGCCCGCGATGGCATGACCCTGCTGATTGTCACCCACGAAATGGCCTTCGCCCGCGCCGTCGCCGACCGCGTGGTGTTCATGGAGGCCGGTCGCATCCTCGAACACAACACCCCCGAGGCATTCTTTACGAACCCGCAGACCGCACGCGCGCAGCAGTTCCTGGAGAAGTTCTCCTTTGTTTCAACACTGCCCAAAAAGCGCAAGGAACCGGAGCTGATATGAAAAAGTTACTGCTGCCACTGTTGGCCGTCGCGTTACTGGCCGGCTGCGATAAAAAGGCCGAAGAGCCCACCAAACCTGCGGCTGTCAGCTACATCGACAAAATCAAGGCGCGGGACAAGCTGATCGTCGGCGTCTTCACCGACAAGCCGCCGTTCGGTTTTGTGGATGAGGCCGGGCGTTACGTCGGCTTCGATACCGACCTCGGCCGCCAATTTGCCAAGGACCTGTTGGGCGATGAAAACAAAGTCGAATTCGTCGCCGTGGAGCCCGCCAGCCGCATCCCGTTCCTGCAGAGCGACAAGGTCGACCTGATCCTCGCCAACATGACGGTCACGCCGGAGCGCAAGGAAGCGGTGGACTTCACCAATCCCAACCTGAAAGTCGCGGTACAGGCACTGGTGCCGAACGACAGCGCGGTAAAGAGCCTGGATGATTTGGCGACCCGCACCACCATCGTCACCACTGGCACTACCGCCGATATCTGGCTGACCAAGAACCACCCGGACTGGAAACTGCTCAAGTTCGAGAAAAACTCCGAGTCGCTGCAGGCGCTGTCGGCCGGCCGTGGCGATGCTTACGCGCAGGACAACCTGGTGCTGTTCAGCTGGGCCAAGCAGAACCCCGGCTACCGTGTGCTGGAGCAGAAACTCGGTGATGAAGCACCGATTGCCCCGGCGGTGAAGAAGGGCAATATCGAACTGCGCGACTGGGTGAATGCGGAGTTGGCGAAGTTGGGTGAGGAGAAATTTTTGCTCAAGCTGTATGACCACTATGTGCGTAAAGAGCTGAGCGATGACACCAAGCCTGAGAGTGTGATTGTTGAAGGCGGGAAGTGGCAGGGCTGAAACCTGATTTTTGTGCTGACTGTACTGGCTCATCGGGGGCAAGCCCCCTCCTACACTGGACCGGACTCACAAAATCTGACGTGTGAATACAGTCCAATGTGGGAGGGGGCTTGCCCCCGATAGGGCCGGTACAGCTACCACCTACTCCGGCCAATGCCACGCCGGCGCATCCAGCATCCCTTGCCCGACAATCCGCGTCTCCCCCAGCACCTTCTCCAGCACAATCGAATTGCACCCTTCATCGTGCTGCAACGCCGCAATCAAGCGGCTGGCATGGGACACCACCCACACCTGGCACTGCTTCGACGCTGCGATGATCAAGCGCGCCAACGCGGGCAACAGGTCCGGATGCAGGCTGGTTTCCGGTTCGTTCAGCACCATCATGGTGGGCGGCCGTGGTGTCAGCAGCGCGGCAATCAGCAGCAGGTAGCGCAAGGTGCCGTCCGACAATTCGGCCGCCGACAACGGCCGCAGCAAGCCTTCCTGATAGAACTCAATCGCAAAGCGCCCGCCCTGCAGCGGCTGGATATTCAGGCGCGCGCCGGGGAACGCATCGCTGACCGCGCGCTGTAACGCCTCGGGGTCGCCAATCTCGCGAATGGTCTGCAAGGCCGCCGCCAAATCACGCCCGTCGTGGTGCAGCACGGGTGTGCGGGTGCCCAACTGTGGCTGGCGCACGGGCGCGTCGACGTCGCTGCGAAAGTGATCGTAAAAGCGCCAGCCACGAATGCTCTCGCGCAGCAGCAGCACTTCCGGCGAGCCACGCAGGCTGCCGACCTGGTCGAACAGGCTGTGGTAATTGGGCGTGTGCTGGGCCAGCACATTCCAGGCGCGGCCCTCGCGAGCGCGCACCATCGGCCCGCAACGTTGCACCAGCAGGCTGGCCGGGCGGTAGAGGTGCCCGGCCCATATGCACTCCTTCTTCACTTGCGGATCAAGGCTGAAAAACGACTTGGAGGGTTCCGGCAATCCCAGGGAAATGGCGTAGCTGAAATCTTCGGCGGCAAACCCCAGGCGCAGGCGCTTGACGCCCTGGCGCACGGTGGACTCGATCGGCACTTCGCCGCTGCGCATACGCCGACTGATGGTTTCCGGCCCGGCCCAGAAGGTCGAGTCCAGCCCGCCTTCGCGGGCCAGGGCGTTGATCACCCCGCCCTGGGCGGTTTCGGCGAGCAGGCGCAGGGCGCGGTACAGGTTGGACTTGCCGCTGCCATTGGGACCGGTGATCAGATTCAGCCGGTCCAGGGGCACCACCAATTTATTGATCGAGCGGTAATTGGCCACCGCGAGGGTTTTGAGCATATGCATTTAGTCGGCATGGGAACCATTGGAGTATGGGATCCTCCATGCAGATAAGGAACCCTGAACTACGCTCACAGTCGCATACACACTGGCAAGTCGGCATCACGCAAAAGGAGCCTGCATGGGCGGTCGCATTTCGACATTTTTACTCGGATTTGGCTTACTGACGCTGCTTGGCGGCTGTGGTCAGGAAAAGACCGAACCCAAAGCCCATTCCCGGGTGTTCGTGCAAACCGTGCAGCCAGCGGATTTCGCCGCGGCGGTCACGCTGACGGGGGATATCCAGGCGCGGGTGCAAACCGATTTGTCCTTTCGCGTGGGTGGCAAGATCATCCAGCGCATGGTCGATGTGGGCGACCGGGTGACGGCCAGGCAAGTGCTGGCCAGGCTCGACCCCAAGGACCTGCAGACCAACGTCGACTCCGCCCAGGCCCAGGTCGTGGCCGAGCAGGCACGGGTCAAGCAGACCGCCGCTGCGTTCGTGCGCCAGGAAAAACTCTTGCCCAAGGGCTACACCAGCCGCAGCGAATACGATTCCGCCCAGGCCGCGCTGCGCGGCAGCCAGAGCGCCCTCGCCGCCGCCCAGGCCCAGTTGGCCAACGCCCGTGAACAACTGGGCTACACCGCGCTGATCGCCGACGCGCCGGGCATCATCACGGCGCGCCAGGCCGAAGTCGGCCAGGTGGTACAAGCCACCATGCCGATCTTCAGCCTGGCCCGTGACGGCGAACGCGATGCGGTGTTCAACGTCTATGAATCCCTGCTGGTAGAACCGCCGTCGGATGCGCCGATTACCGTCAGCCTGCTGGACAACCCGAGCATCAAGGCCGTGGGCAAGGTCCGTGAAGTCACCCCGGCCGTGGCCGCCAATACCGGCACCGTGCAGGTGAAGATTGCCCTGCAAAGCCTGCCCAATGGCATGGAGTTGGGCTCGGTGGTCAGCGCCACCGCCAATGGCCCGGCCAGGGCCAGCATCGAGTTGCCGTGGTCGGCCTTGACCAAAGACCTCAGTGAACCCGCCGTGTGGCTGGTGGACGGTGACGGCAAGGCGCACTTGCATAAGGTCACGGTGGCGCGTTACCTCACCGGCAAAGTGATCATCGGCGATGGCCTCAACGGCGGCGAAAAAGTCGTAGTGGCCGGTGGGCAATTGCTGCACCCCGGCATGCCTGTTGAAATCGCCGAGCAAGGAGCCCAACCATGAAGCAACTGACGGTCATCGTCGCCGCCAGCCTGTTGCTGATGGCCTGCTCCAAAGAAGAAGCACCGCCCGAACCGGTGCGCCCGGTGCTGTCCATGGAGGTTAAGGCCGAAGACCAGGAAAACCTCGGTCGCTTTGCCGGCACCATTCAGGCGCGCTACGAAAGTAACCTGGGTTTCCGTGTACCTGGCCGTATTGCGCGTCGCGCCGTGGACGTGGGCGCTGAGGTGCAGAAGGGCGCCTTGCTTGCCGTGCTCGATCCCACCGACCAGCAGAACCAATTGCGCGCCGCCCAGGGCGACCTGGCACGCGTGCAGGCGCAGTTCATCAATGCCCAGGCCAATGCCCGCCGCCAGCAGGAACTGTTCAACCGTGGCGTCGGTGCCCAGGCTCAGCTCGACGTGGCCCAGACTGACCTGAAAACCACCCAGGCCACCCTCGATCAGGCGCGCGCTTCGGTCAACCAGGCCAAGGACCAGCTCAACTACGCCGAATTGCGCACCGACCACGCCGGCATCGTCACCGCCTGGAATGCCGAGGCCGGCCAAGTGGTCAGCGCCGGCCAGCAAGTGGTGACCCTGGCTCGCCCGGATATCAAGGAAGCGGTGATCGACCTGCCCGCCGGGCTAGCCGAGCGCTTGCCCGCAGATGTGGTGTTCCTCGTCGCCGGGCAACTGGACCCCAGCGTGCAGACCACCGCCATCGTGCGCGAGATCGAGCCCCAGGCCCAAAGCGCCACGCGCACCCGTCGCGCACGCCTGAGCCTGACCGAAACCCCCGCCGCGTTCCGCCTGGGCACCGCCATCAGCGTCACCCTGAGCAGCGCCATCGCGCCGCGCATCGAACTGCCCCTGAGCGCGTTGCAGGACGTCGACGGCAAGACCCGCATCTGGCTGCTCGACACCCAGAGCCAGACGGTGCAGCCGCGTGACGTCACGGTCGTCAGCCGGGATGCCGACAGCGCCGTGCTCAACGGCAGCGTCAAACCCGGTGAACGCATTGTCACCGCCGGTGTGAACAGCCTGAAACCCGGGCAAAAAGTCAAAATCGACGAGGACAGCCCGCGATGAAAGGGAGCTTCAACTTATCCGACTGGGCCCTCAAGCATCAGTCCTTCGTGTGGTACCTGATGTTCGTCGCGCTTTTGATGGGCGTGTTTTCGTACATGAACCTGGGGCGCGAGGAAGACCCCTCGTTCACCATCAAGACCATGGTGATCCAGACCCGCTGGCCGGGCGCGACCCAGGAAGAAACCCTCAAGCAGGTCACTGACCGCATCGAGAAAAAACTCGAGGAACTCGACTCCCTCGACTACGTGAAAAGCTACACCCGGCCAGGCGAGTCCACGGTGTTCGTGTTCCTCAAGGACACCACCAGCGCCAAGGCTATCCCGGAGATCTGGTACCAGGTTCGCAAGAAGATCGACGATATTCGCGGCACCTTCCCCCAAGGCTTGCAGGGGCCATCATTCAACGACGAATTCGGTGATGTGTTCGGCTCGGTATACGCCTTTACCGGCGACGGCCTGTCGATGCGCCAGTTGCGCGACTACGTGGAGCAGGTGCGCGCCGAGATCCGCTCGGTGCCGGGGCTGGGCAAGGTCGAGATGATCGGCCAGCAGGACGAAGTGATTTACCTGAATTTTTCCACGCGCAAACTGGCGGCACTGGGCATTGATCAGCGCCAGGTCGTGCAAAGCCTGCAGTCGCAGAACGCGGTCACGCCCGCCGGGGTGATCGAGGCCGGGCCGGAACGGATTTCGGTGCGCACCTCCGGGCAGTTCGCCTCGGAGAAGGACCTGGCCAACGTCAACCTGCGCCTCAATGACCGCTTCTATCGCCTGGCTGACATTGCCGACATCAGCCGTGGCTACGTCGACCCGGCGCGGCCGATGTTCCGTTTCAACGGCAAGCCGGCGATCGGCCTGGCGATTGCGATGCAGAAGGGCGGCAATATCCAGTCGTTCGGCAAGGCGCTGCACGGGCGCATGGATGAGCTGACCGCCGACCTGCCGGTGGGCGTCGGTGTGCACAAAGTCTCGGACCAGGCCGAAGTGGTGGAAGAGGCCGTCGGCGGCTTTACCAGTGCGCTGTTCGAAGCGGTGATCATCGTGCTGGTGGTGAGCTTTATCAGCCTGGGCATGCGCGCCGGGCTGGTGGTGGCGTGCTCGATTCCGCTGGTGCTGGCGTTGGTGTTCGTGTTTATGGAATACAGCGGCATCACCATGCAGCGGGTGTCATTGGGCGCCTTGATCATCGCCCTCGGCCTGCTGGTGGACGATGCGATGATTACCGTGGAGATGATGATCACACGCCTGGAAAAAGGCGAAACCAAGGAGCAGGCCGCGACCTACGCCTATACCTCCACGGCGTTCCCGATGCTCACCGGCACGCTGGTGACCGTGGCCGGTTTTGTGCCGATTGGTCTTAACGCCAGTTCGGCGGGCGAGTACACCTTCACACTGTTCGCGGTCATCGCCGTGGCCATGCTGGTGTCGTGGGTCGTGGCGGTGCTGTTTGCGCCGGTGATCGGCGTGCATATCCTCAGCGCCAAGGTGAAGCCGCACGACGCCGAACCGGGGCGCATTGGTCGCGCCTTCAACGGTGGCATGCTCTGGGCCATGCGCAACCGCTGGTGGGCCATCGGCATCACCGTGGCGCTGTTCGTGGCCTCGGTGTTTTCCATGCAGTTCGTGCAGAACCAGTTCTTCCCGTCGTCGGATCGCCCGGAAATCCTGGTTGACCTGAACCTGCCGCAGAACGCCTCGATCAACGAGACGCGCAAGGCAGTCGACCGCCTCGAAGCCATCATCAAGGACGACCCGGACATCGCTCGCTGGAGTACCTATATCGGCCAGGGCGCGATCCGTTTCTACCTGCCGCTGGACCAGCAGCTGGAGAACCCCTACTACGCGCAGCTTGTGATTGTGAGTAAAGGCCTGGAAGAGCGCGGCGAGTTGATTACGCGTCTGCAGAAGCGTCTGCGCGATGACTTCGTCGGCATCGGCAGCTTTGTACAGCCGCTGGAAATGGGCCCGCCGGTGGGTCGGCCGATCCAGTACCGCGTGTCCGGCAAAGACACCGACCAGGTGCGCAAGCACGCCATCGAACTGGCGACCTTGCTCGATCAGAACACCCACTTGGGCGAAATCATCTACGACTGGAACGAGCCGGGCAAAGTCTTGCGCATCGACATCGCCCAGGACAAGGCGCGGCAACTGGGGCTGTCGTCCGAAGACGTGGCGCAGTTGATGAACAGCGTGGTCAGCGGCGCGTCGGTCACTCAGGTGCATGACGATATTTACCTGATCAACGTGGTCGGCCGCGCCGAAGACGCCGAGCGCGGTACGCCGGAAACCCTGCAGAACCTGCAGATCGTCACACCCAACGGCACCTCGATTCCGTTGCTGGCCTTCGCCACGGTGCGTTACGAACTGGAGCAACCGCTGGTGTGGCGTCGTGATCGCAAGCCGACGATTACCGTCAAGGCTGCGGTGCGTGACGAGATGCAGCCGACCGACCTGGTCAAGCAGCTGGCGCCGACTATCCAGAAGTTCAACGACGGCCTGCCGGTGGGCTACAAAGTCGCCACCGGCGGTACCGTGGAAGAAAGCGGCAAGGCCCAGGGCCCGATTGCCAGCGTGGTGCCGTTGATGCTGTTCCTGATGGCGACCTTCCTGATGATCCAGTTGCACAGCGTGCAGAAGATGTTCCTGGTGGCCAGCGTTGCGCCGCTGGGGCTGATCGGCGTGGTGCTGGCGCTGATTCCCACGGGCACGCCCATGGGCTTCGTGGCGATCCTGGGTATCCTCGCGCTGATCGGCATCATCATCCGCAACTCGGTGATTCTGGTGACGCAGATCCATGAGTACGAAGTGGCCGGTTATACGCCGTGGGATGCGGTGGTGGAAGCCACCGAGCATCGGCGCCGGCCGATCCTGCTCACGGCCGCGGCAGCCAGCCTGGGCATGATCCCGATTGCCCGGGAAGTGTTCTGGGGGCCGATGGCCTACGCAATGATTGGCGGGATCATTATCGCCACGTTGCTGACGCTGTTGTTCCTGCCGGCGCTGTACGTGGCCTGGTACAAAATCCGCGAGCCCAAGCAGGATCAACAGGAACAACGCAGTTAAAAACTGTGGGAGGGGGCTTGCCCCCGATAGCGGTATGTCAGCCAAGCATCAGGTGACTGAACCACCGCCATCGGGAGCAAGCCCCCTCCCACATTTGGATCTTCATCTCGATTGAGGCTGTGGGAAGCTTCCTAAACCGCCGCTTGCCGTCCCGGCGAGACTGCGCATGTTTTACTCTTTCGGCCTTCTTCTCATTCAGGTCGATTCCCATGCAGTGCCTGCGTCCGCTCTTTTTACTCGGCGCGCTTCTCCTCGCGCCCTCAGTCTTGGCCTCCACCGTGCTGGAAAACGCCCTGTGGCGGGTTGACCTCGACCCCGCCACCCTGGCGCTGCGCGTCACCCCCGCGGGCGAGGCCTCGGTACAAGCTTCCAGCGGTGTCACCGCGCATGCGGTCAACGCGCTGCAGGCCGACGCCGAACAGGTTTCCTGGCAGTGGGACAGCGGCGCCTATCGCCTGACGGCCCGGCTTGAGCAGCGCGAATTGACCCTGACAATCAATGCCCGTGAAGCGGGTGAGCTGGCCCTGCTGCGCCAGCCGGCCAGGGCCATGGGTCAAGGGCTGATCTGGCCGTTGGCCGAGGGGCATTACGTGCCGGCCGATAATGCCGTGTGGAAAGATTTTCTGATCGGGCGGGGCGAGCTCAATACGACCCAGGACCTCAGCTTGCCGCTATGGGGGCTGGATCACGGGCGCTTCACGCTCAACTGGCTGCTGACCAACCCCTATCACAATCGCCTCCAATGGCAAGCGGACGGCCAGGGCGTGGCGCTGTCCGTGTCCCATGAATTCACCTCGCTCGAGCCGCAGGCGCCGATGACGCTGCTGTTGCACCTGGGCGATGCCGACCCGTTGGCCGGCGCCAAACGCTATCGTCAGTGGCTGGTCGAGCAGGGCCGTTACGAGTCGCTGGCGGACAAGCTGCGGCAAACGCCGGAGGCGGTAAAATTGCTCGGTGCCAGTCACGTTTACCTCTGGGGCAACGGCTTGCTGAAGCTCGATGATGTGGTTGATTGGCCCGCGCTGATCAAACGGTTGCGCACGCATGAGCTCAGTGGGCTGATGGACAAGGAGCCTGCGCAGGTGCTCGCGCAGACACGTGCATTGAATCGCTATGAGCAAACCCTGCTGTTGCGTGGCTTCAATGCGGCCATCAACACGAAGGTTCGGCAGGCTTGGCAGGTAGAAGAGCCCGACATGAATCGCCTTGCCGCTCGCTACGGCGAGTTGCGTCGCGAGCTGGCCCTGGATTTCGCCGGGGCCTTGGGGGATCGCCCCGAAACCTGGGGTCATTCGAGCATCCAGGCCTTGCGCGACGCTGGGCTCAAGCGTCTGCTGCTGACACTGGGCGAAGGTTGGGAAGGCGGCCTGTGGCATCCCGAGGCGATTCGTGCGGGGGTGGATGCCGGTTATCTGGTGGCGCCTTATGATTCGTATGAAACGGCTTTGTCCGCAGCTGAAAACGCCGATTGGACCACTGCTCATCTGGGCGGCAAGGCCTATCGCGACTGCGCAATCGTGTTGAAAAGCGGCGCACTCAAGGTCGGCTTCCAGCAATCCGGCCACTACACCGATCCACGCTGTGTGCGACCTTTGTTGCAGACACGGGTGAAAGCGGTACAGGCCGCAGCCGGTTTCAACGCCTGGTTTCTCGACGCTTATGCCGCCGGAATGGTTTTTGACAGTTACCGCGACAGTGCGCCAATGACCCAGGCGCAAAACGCCCAAGGCAGTATCGACGCGTCGCGCTGGATCAACACCTCGCTCAAACTGCCCGCAGGCTCCGAGGACGGCAACGCCATCACCGCCCAGGGCATCCTGTTCGCCCATGGCATGCAAACACCGGTGATGGGCTGGGGGGACCGCGAGATGACCCAGGACCCACAGTCAGCCTACTACGTCGGCAACTGGTACCCGCCGGAGCAACCGGCCGTGTTCTTCAAACCGGTGCCCTTGAAAGCGTCGCTGCGCACGGTGTATCTCGATCCGACAATGCGCCTGCCGCTGTATCAGACGGTGTTCCATGGCTCGGTGATTACCACCCATCACTGGTTGTTCGACAGCCTGAAGTTAAGCAATGTGCAGGCGGAGAATGAGCTGGCCCAACTGCTCTACAACGTGCCGCCGCTGTATCACGTGAGTGCAGCAACGCTCAAGGAACGGCTGCCGGTGATTCAGCGCCAGGAGCGGTTTTTCCGCCCGCTGCATGAGCGCTTGGCGACTCAGGCGATGACTGGTTTTCGCTGGCTGACGGTGGACAAACTGTTGCAGCAAACGACGTTCGCCGATGGGACGCGGTTGGTGGCGAATTTTTCGCGCGTGCAAAAAGAAGGGTATGCCGGGCGCAGTGTGACGGCGCTGGTGGAGGGTGAGAAACCGGTGGTGTATCAGGTGGATCGACGTCGCCCTTGAGATCATCGGGGGCAAGTCGAATCGTCGCACCGCCCCTCCCACATTTGGAATGCGTTCCCCTGTGGGAGGGGGCTTGCCCCCGATAGCTTCAGCCCAGGCGATAAATCACTCAAACCTTGCGCCACACACTGGCCAACCAAGGCTGCTGCTCCCTTGGCAAACCCGCCGGTCGATAGTAATGCTCCAGCTCTTCAAACCCGGCCTCAACCAGCAACCCCCGCCATGCCTCCAGATCGTGATAAGACCCATACCGCGGCCCGTTCCAACCTTCCCGGTTGTCACCCCGAGGATTGGAGCTGAACAGCACGCCGCCAGGTTTCAACGTTCCATGCAGCTCTTTGAGCACCCGTGGCAATTCCTGCCTGGGTATGTGAAACAGCACCGCATTGGCGAAGATCCCGTCAAAGCGCTCGGCAGGCAGGTCCAGTTTCAGGAAGTCTTGCTGCAACACCTCGCAACCGCTGTCTTCGCGCGCCATCTGCGCAAACCGCTCGGAACCGTCGAGCCCCACGGCGATATGCCCCATGCGTGTAAACGTCTGCAAATCCCGCCCCGGCCCGCAGCCGAAATCCAGCACGGTAAACGGCGCCGCGCCCTGGATATGCCGCAGCAGCGCATCGATGTTCTGGCTCACATCGTGATCGCGGGTGCCTTCACGGAAGTCTTCGGCCACGTTGTTGTAATGGCCGAGGGTGGTGGCGGTGATCTGGTTGAGGTCGTCGGGCTTGAGGGTCATGACAGGCAATACCGGGCGCTGAAATGCCCGACTATACCTCACCGCTTGTTCAGTACCCGCGCCAACCGATCCCCGCCCAGTTGAATCACCGCCACCAGCACCACCAACAGCACAATCACCGTCAGCATGATCTGCGTATCGAAACGCTGGTAGCCATAGCGGTACGCAATGTCGCCCAAGCCACCGGCGCCAATCGCACCGGCCATGGCCGATGAGTTGATCATGGTCACCAGGGTGATGGTGAACCCGCCGACGATCCCCGGCAGCGCTTCCGGCAACAGCACGTGCCAGATGATGTGCCAGCGGCGGCAACCCATGGCCTGCGCCGCTTCGATCAGTCCATGGTCGACCTCGCGCAGGCTGACTTCGGCGATACGCGCAAAGAATGGCGTGGCTGCAATGGTCAGCGGGACGACTGCCGCCCACACGCCATAGGTGGTGCCCACGATCAGGCGGGTGAACGGGATCAGCGCCACCATCAGGATCAGAAAGGGAATTGAGCGGAACAGATTGACGAAGGCGCCCAGCACCCGATTCAGCGTCGGCGCCTGGTAGATGCCGCCTTTGTCGCTGGTGACGAGAAACACGGCCAGCGGAATCCCCACCAGCAGGGCGATCAACGACGACACGCCCACCATCAATAACGTGTCGATGGCGCCCTGTACTAAACGATCAAACCACATGGCCCAGCACCTCCACCTGTTGCGCCCAGTTCGCGGCGCGGTTGCGCAGTTCTTCGGCGCTGTGCGGCGATCCATTCACCGCCAGCAGTAATTGCCCCAGGGCATGGCCCTGGATGCGTTCCACCCCGCCTTGGAGCAAGCGCACGCGGCCGCCGAGGGCCTTGAACAGGGCGGCCAGGTCGGGCTCATCGGCGTCGCTGCCGGTGAACTGCAAGCGCAGCACCAGCGCGGCGTCGGCCGATGGGGAAGTGGGTTGCAGGCGGCTTTGCAATTCAGGCGGTAGCCCGTGTTGCAAGGGGGCGAGCAGGGTTTTGCTGACGTCATGCTGCGGATTGCCGAACACGTGCCACACCGGGCCTTGCTCGACGATACGCCCGTGTTCCAGCACCACCACGCGGTCGCAGATGTCGCGGATCACCGCCATCTCATGGGTGATCAACACGATGGTCAGGCCCAGGCGCTGGTTGATCTCGCGCAGCAGGCCGAGGATCGATTGGGTGGTCTCCGGGTCCAGGGCCGATGTGGCCTCGTCGCACAGCAGAATTTCGGGGTCGTGCACCAGCGAACGGGCGATGCCCACGCGCTGTTTCTGCCCCCCGGAAAGCTGCGCCGGATACGCTGTGTGCTTGTCCTGCAAACCCACCAGTTCCAGCAGCTCGCGCACCTTTTGTTCACGCTGCGGCTTGGGCACGCCGGCGACCCTGAGGGGCAGCTCGACGTTCTGCCACACGGTCTTGGCCGACATCAGGTTGAAGTGCTGGAAGATCATGCCGATGCGTCGGCGCAGTACGACCAGGCGGTCCTCGTCGAAGCCGCCGATATCCACCTGATCGATCAGCACCCGCCCGCTGCTGGGTTGTTCCAGGCGATTGATGGTGCGAATCAGCGACGACTTGCCGGCGCCGCTGCGGCCAATGATGCCGAACACTTCGCCACGCTGGATCGCCAGGTCGATGCCGTGCAAGGCATGCACCGTGCCGTCATAGGTTTTACCCAGGTTGATGAACCGCACGTGGGCACGGTGCAAATCCGCATGCAGTTCGGTCTGCCAGGCGTCCCTGGGCGGTGTGTCCAGGTCGCGCAGTCGGGCATTGGTCGCGGTCATTTTTTAGCTTCCCAGCCGACTTGGTAAAGCGTACCGAGGGATTTATCCAGGGCGGCGCGTACCACTGGCGAGTGCTGGTAGATGTCGACGAACTTGATCAGCCGTGGGTCGGTTTTGCTCTTGGGCTGAATCACGAACTGGATCACGTATTCCGGGTGGTCCAGGCCGTCGAACAGCAGCGCCGATTGCGCATCGAAGGTCTTGGACAGGCGGATATACGCGGGGTAGCCCTGCACCAGGTCGGCGTCGTCATAGGCGCGCACCAGTTGCACGGCTTCCACTTGCAGAATTTTGATTTTTTTCGGATTGCTGACGATGTCTTCTTCGGTGGCCTTGTAGCCCACGCCCGGCTTGAGGCTGATCAGCCCGGCCTTGGCCAGCAGCTGCAGGCCGCGACCGCTGTTGATCGGGTCGTTGGCGATGGCCACGCTGGCGCCTTCGGGCAGGTCGTTGAAGCTTTTGTACTTTTTCGAATACAGCCCGACGTTGTTGATGATGCCCGGCGCGTAAGGCACCAGGTCAAACCCGGCAGCGGCCTTGGCGTTTTCCAGGAACGGAATGTGCTGGAAGTAGTTCACGTCGATATCGCCGGCGGCGAGGCTGACGTTGGGGGCGATCCAGTCGGTGAACTCCACCAGCTCGACGTTCAGGCCTTGTTTGCCGGCCTCTTCAACGGCCGCTTCCAGCGGGATGGCGAAGGCGGCGGTGGTGCCGACTTTCAACGGCGCATCGGCGGCGAATACGGCTGTGCTGAATAATCCGAAGGCCAGGGCCAGTGCTTTGACTGGGTGGGTGAGCAGTATTTTTTTCATCATCAATTTCCAGTCATAAGGTATTAGGACAAACAATGCAGATCCCATGTGGGAGGGGGCTTGCCCCCGATAGCGGTGTGTCAGCGAACCAATCCGGTGACTGATTCACCGCCATCGGGGGCACGCCCCCTCCCATATTTTTGGTTCAGTGTCGGTAGGTCGAGCCGGTGTGTTGTTCGGGTAAGCGAGCGGTGCCGTGGAAGACTTTTTCGCGCAGCGTGCCCTGCTCATACTCAGTCTTGTACGAGCCGCGTCGTTGTAATTCCGGTATCACCCAGTCGATGAAATCCACGTAGCTTTCCGGCGTGACGATGCGCGTCAGGTTGAACCCATCAAGCCCGGTTTCGCTGATCCAGGATTCCAGCTCATCCGCAACCTGCTCAGGCGAGCCCACCAGCGTGATATAGCGCCCGCCGAGGGCGTGCTGCTCCAGCAATTTGCGCCGGGTCCAGTCGTTGTTCTGCAGGTTTCTGGTGGCCGACTGGATCGCATTGCTCTTCACATACTGGATCGGCTCGTCCAGTTCGTACTCGGAAAAATCGATTGCCGTGGACGCCGCAAAGTGCGCCACGCCGGCCTCGGCGCTGGCATGGCTGAGGTACTCGGCGTGCTTGGCCCAGGCCAGTTCTTCGGTCGCACCGACGATGACGTTGAGGCCCATGAACACTTTGATGTCATGCGGATTACGCCCGGCCGCCACTGCGCTGGCACGCACCTTGTCCACCTGGATCCTGGTCGAGGCCTTGTTCTGCCCGCTGATGAATACGCACTCGGCATGACGTCCGGCGAACTGCAGGCCACGGTCCGAACTGCCGGCCTGGAACAGCACCGGCGTGCGCTGCGGCGAGGGTTCGCACAGGTGATAACCCTGGACCTGGTAGAACTCGCCGTGATGCTCGACCTTGTGCACCTTGGCTGGCTGCGCATACACCCGCGCCTTGGGATCGTTGACGACCGCGTCATCTTCCCAGCTGCCTTCCCAGAGTTTGTACAGCACCTGCAGGTATTCATCGGCCTGGTCGTAGCGGCGATCATGCTCGACTTGTTCGTTCAGGCCCATGGCCTTGGCGGCGCTGTCGAGGTAGCCGGTGACGATGTTCCAGCCCACTCGGCCGCGGCTCAGGTGGTCGAGGGTGGACATGCGCCGGGCGAACAGATAGGGCGGCTCGTAGGTCAGGTTGGCGGTGAGGCCGAAGCCGAGGTTGCGGGTGACGGCCGCCATGGCCGAGACCAGCAGGAGCGGGTCGTTGACCGGCAACTGGATCGATTCCCTGAGCGGCACGTCGACAGACTTCTGGTACACGTCATACACGCCGACGATATCGGCGATAAACAAGCCGTCGAACAGCCCGCGCTCCAGGGTTTGCGCCAATTCGGTCCAATACTCGAGGGTCTTGTACTGGGTGGACGTGTCCCGTGGGTGGGTCCATAAGCCGTGGTTGATGTGCCCGATGCAGTTCATGTTGAACGCATTGAGCAGGATCTTTTTCTTGCTCATCAGATCGTCCCCCGCAGCGGCGGGTTTTCGGCGTTGAGGTAGTAATTGCCCACGGCGTGATATTTCCAGCGCACCGGGTCGTGCAGGGTGTGAACCCGTGCGTTGCGCCAGTGGCGGTCCAGCCCGTGCTCGGCCAGGGTCGCCTGGCTGCCGGCCAGTTCGAACAGCGTGCTGCCGGCGGCGAGGGAGATTTCGGTGCTCAGGGCGCGCACTTCGGCGACGGCGATGGAGGCGGCCGCGACGGTCTGGGCCGTGCTGTCGGCCTGGGCGCGATCAAGGAATTCGCCCGAGCGCTCCAGCAACGCCTCGGCGGCGTGCAGGCGGATACTCAGGTGGCCGAAGCTTTTCAAGGTCAACGGGTCATCGGTGGCCTTGTCGCTGCCTGAGTCGATCCAGGGGCGGGTCTTGGTGCGCACAAAATGCAGCGCATCTTCGAAGGCGGCGCGGGCGATGCCGGTGTCGATGGCGGCGTGAAGAATCTGCGCCAGGGGGCCGACGGTGGTCGGGCGTTCGAAGGCGCTCTGGAACGGGATCACGTCCCGGGCGTCCACCCAGACGTTGTCGAACACCACAGAACCGCTGCCGGTGGTGCGCTGGCCAAAGCCGCTCCAGTCGTCGATCACCGTCAGGCCGGCGCTGTCGCGGGGCACGAAGGCCAGTTGCTGGACACCGTGTTCATCCACCACCGACGTGGGGATGCGCTGGGCATAGATCGCGCCGGTGGCGTAGAACTTGCGCCCGCTGATGCGAAAACCCTCGCCGTCGCGGCTGAGGCGGGTGACGCGGTCGTGGGCGGTCTTGGTGCCCAGTTCCGCCAAGGCGTTGCCATAGCGCTGGCCGGCCAGCACTTCTGCGTACAGGCGCTGCTGTTGTTCGGGGTTGCCGTTGACGCGCAGCACTTCAAGGGCATAGAAATGGTTTTGCGGAATCTGGCCCAGGGAGGCGTCGGCCTGGGCAATCAGCGCAATGACCTTGGCCAGGGTGACGTTGGACACGCCGGCACCGCCGTAGGCCTTGGGCACGCTGATGCCCCACAGGCCGGAGCGGGAAAAGACATCCAGCTCGGGCAACGGCAGGCGGCGTTCGCGGTCGCGTTGGGCGCTGTCGCGGCGCAGGTCTTCGGCCAGGTCGCTGGCGACAATAAGGGCTTGTTCATCGCTGGTAATGACCGCGACGTGATTGGAAAGCGTCATGTGTTCTCCAGAAGCTCGTGGAAAAAGTGTTCTGGGCGGTCAGATCCAGGAATGTCGAGCCGGCAACGTGCCGTTCAAGCGGTACGCACCGATGGCGTGATACTTCCAGCGCACCGGGTCATGCAGCGTGTGGACCCGCGCATTGCGCCAGTGCCGGTCAAGGTTGAATTCGGCGAGGGTGGCGCGGCTGCCGGCCAACTCGAAGAGCTTTTCGCTGACCAGCAATGACACCTCGGTGGTGAGGACCTTGGCCTCGGCGACTGCGATCGACGCGCGCGCGGCGGACTGCGCGGTGATCGGTGCGGCGCTGACCTGGTCCAGTACCTGGCCGGCCTTGCGCAGCAGCGCCTGCGCGGCATGCAGCTCAATCTTCAACTTGCCGATATCGGCGATGACATACAGGTCGTCGCTGGCCCGTTCGACCTTGGCATCGATCCAGGGGCGTGAACGTTCACGGACAAAGGCGATGGTGTCTTCCAGGGCGCCCTGGGCGATGCCGGCGTCGATGGCGGCCTGGATCAGTTGCGATACGGCACCCTGGATATTCGGGCTTTCGCCCAGGCGCCAGTTGTCCACCACCCACTGCGCGTCCACCGGTACCCGGTCGAGCAGTACGGTGCCGCTGGCGGTGGTGCGTTGGCCAAAGCCCGACCAGTCATCCACGATGCGCAGCCCCTCGCTGCCACGGCGCACAAACGCCATGACTTGCTTGCCGTCCTCATTGAGGGCCTTGATGGCCACCCAATGGGCGAACAGAGCGCCGGTGGAGTAGAACTTCTGGCCGCTGACCACATAGCCGTCGCCCTCGGCGGTGATCCGTGCCTTGAGTTCCAGGGTGTTTTTCGTGCCGCGTTCCGGGCCGCCATTGCCGATGCGCCAACCCTCAAGCACGCTTTGGAACAGGTGTTTTTTCTGGCGCTCGCTGGCGGTGCTCTGCAGCAGGTGCAGGATGCCGAAATGGTTCTGCGGGATTTGCCCGAGAGCCGGGTCGGCCGCGCTGATGATGGCGAAGACCTCGGCCAGGGTCACGAACGAAACCTGTGGACCGCCGTATTCTCGAGGAATGGAAATACTGCCCAACCCGCTGCGGGTGAACTGTTCGATCTGCGCCCATGGCAATTGCCGTTGCTGGTCGCGCCTGGCGGCTTGCAGGCGCGCGGCGTCAGCCAGTTCATGGGCGGCGCTCAACGCCTGGGCGTCGTTGCGCAGCACGGTGGCCGGCAACAACAGTGGTGCCACGTCCAGATCACTCTGGGGGGGTGTTAGAGCCAAATTAGACATCAGCGCCGCTCCTTGGCTGCACGTAATGCCCTGGCGTTATGCACCGGGGTAATTCTGACCATACCGACCTCGCATTCAATGAAATGAAAACAGAAAATTCAGGAATGTCCGGTGGTCCGGTGCATATACCCTAAGCGTGTTTATTTTTTAAATAAACTAACTTTTAGGAATATGCATAGAAGGGTCGTCACCCCGGTTCGCAGGGGGAGCCGAACGGGCGAGGTTGATACGTGGCCTTGGCCGCGTCCGAGCCCATGGGAATCCAGGCGGCAATGCGCAAGGTACGGGCCGGTGCCCAGCGCGAATTGTTACCGACGCGATCCAGGATGCAGTACGTCACCTCCAGGCGGCAGTCGTCACCGCCTTCGATAATGACCGCCGAAGGCACCCAGACCTGAACGGGCATGCCCACGCTCCCGGCCTGGATTTTCGGCAGATCCATGCGTACGTCACCCCAGCGCAGCGTGATGGCGTCGCCGCTGGCCATGTTCGCGTAAGGCTCGATGGACAGCGGAATACCGCGTTGCACCTGGCGACTGTTGACGCCGTGGCGGCGGATGGTCTCGGGCAGGCTGACGGGTGCCAGGTTCTGGTTCTCGTCGCTGTACAGATTCGACGGCTGCCCGCCAGGGTAGTTGGTCTTGACCCGTACCTGGGTGGTGGCAGAGCGCGCGGGGCCGTGACCGATCTGCATGATCTGGTAGTGAACCCGGGCCGGGCCATCCTGTACAAAGCTTTCCGGCACCCGCAGGTGGGTCGGGGTACCGATTTTGCCGGCCGTCACCCGGCGTGAAGCGGCAAAGCAGTTGTTCCAGAACAGCTCGATCAGGTCGCCTTCCTCCATGCCGGGGTAAGGTGCGATGTCGACCTGCAGTTGAGCGGCCGCGTGGGCACTGATGCCGTTTCGAACGGCCTGGGGCAGGGTGGGTGCGGTCAGCATGGCCGGGATAGTAGTGTGCGTCATATGTGATCTCCTTGATGCAGCCAGCAGCAATCGTTCCGGGCCTTGGGCGCGGGTGCGCAAAGGGGCCGAAAGAACGATTCAGTGAGTAGCCGGGATAGGATCCAATCCTCTGGACGCTAGATAAGAGGGTTGCGCCGGGGGCGTCAATGGCGGCAAAGGGCTAAACGGCGGGTTGGAGTAGATTCAGAAGGGTCTGACTGGAAGGGGTATTGCAGGAGGGGCCTGGCAGAGTGTTTTACAAGCAGCAGCGGCGATTCTTTGTAGGAACCGCTTCTGTGGCGAGCGAGCGTGTGCGCCGGCCACAGAAGACCGATTCAATGGGCGAGAAATTTGCTCAGGAACTGCCGGGTGCGCTCTTCCCTGGGGTTGGCGAACAGCGCCTTGGCTTCACCCTGCTCAACGATCACGCCCTTGTCGAAAAAGATCACGCGGTTGGCTACATCCCGGGCAAAGCTCATCTCGTGGGTGACGATCACCATGGTGCGGTTTTCTTCGGCCAGGCTGCGGATGGTCGCCAGCACTTCACCGACCAGTTCCGGGTCGAGGGCCGAGGTGGGTTCGTCGAACAGAATCACCTCAGGCTCCATGGCCAGGGCCCGAGCGATCGCCACACGCTGTTGCTGGCCGCCGGACAAGCGCCGTGGATAAGCCGCCTCCTTGCCTGCCAGGCCGACCTTGGCCAGTAACTTGCGACCCAGATCGGTCGCCGCGTCGCGTGGCATCTTCTTGACCACGATCGGACCTTCGATGACGTTTTCGAGTGCGGTGCGGTGGGGGAACAGGTTGAAGTTCTGGAATACAAAACCCACGTGCTGGCGCAGACGTCGCACCAGGCTTTGTTGCTGGTTGAGCGGCTTGTTGCTGTCGATTTCGATATCGCCCACCTTGATACGGCCGCTGGTGGGTTCTTCGAGAAAATTCAGGCAGCGCAGGAAGGTGGTCTTGCCGGAGCCGCTGGGACCGATAATGGCCACGACTTCGCCGGCCTTGACCTCAAGGTCGATGCCGTTGAGCACCACCTGACCGTTGAATTTTTTGGTCAGTTTTTCAACCACGATCATGCTTCAAGACTCCAGGTCATGCCGGTTGACCCGGTCTTCCAGACGATTTTGCAGATGCGCCAGGATGCTCGCCAGGATCCAGTAGATCAGGGCGGCGGACAGATACATGGTGAAAATTTCGAAGGTGCGCGCCGAGACCAGTTGGGCCTGCCGGAACAGCTCGGGCACCTGGATGGTGGCGGCCAGCGCCGTGTCCTTGACCAGCGAAATAAAACTGTTGCCCAGCGGCGGCAGTGCGGTGCGCATTGCCTGCGGCAGGATGGCGCGGCGCAATGTCTGCGCGCGGGTCATGCCGATACTCGCGGCGGCTTCCCACTGGCCCCGCTCGATGGACGCGATGGCGGCCCGCAGGATTTCACAGGCGTAGGCGGCCATGTTCAGCGAAAAGCCGATCATGGCGGCCGGGATCGGGTCCAGCTCGATACCCACTTGCGGCAAGCCGTAGTAGATCAGGAACAACTGCACCAGCAAGGGCGTGCCGCGAAAGAACGACACGTAGACCCGCGCCGTCCAACTCAGCAGCTTGAAGCGCGACAGGCGCATCAATGCCAGGCCGAAACCCAGCAGCAGGCCGAAGAACATCCCGCCCAGGCTGAGGATCACCGTGTAATACGCGCCCTTGAGCAGAAAGGGCGCGGAGTCCAGTGCGAGTTGCAAACCTGCTTCCATTATTGAGTGACGTCAGCGTTGAAGTACTTCTCGGACAGCTTCTTCAAGGTGCCGTCGGCGCGCAGCTTGTCGAGGGCCTTGTTCACCGCGTCGAGCAGCTCGGGTTCGCCTTTGCGCAGGGCAATACCCGATTCCTGGCGAGAGAAGGCCTCGCCCGCAGCGGCGGTGTCCTTGGCTTTCTTGGCGTATTCCAGAGCGGCCAGGCGGTCGATCAGGATCGCGTCGATGCGGCCGATGCGCAGGTCCTGGAATTTGGTCGGGTCGTCGTTGTAGGTCTTGATGATGGCTTTGGGTTGGTTGTCCTTGAGCCATTGTTCGTAGTTGGTGCCCAGGCCCACACCGACTTTCTTGTCGGCCAGGTCGCCGGCGGTCTTGATGGTGTCGACGTTCTTCTCAAGGGTCAGCGCCTGGATACCGGAGATGGTGTAGGGCTTGGAGAAGTCATACTTCTTTTTGCGCTCTTCGGAGATCGTCACCTGGTTGACTACGGCGTCCAGGCGCTTGGAATCGAGGGCGGCGAGGATGCCGTCCCATGGCGTGGCCTGCAGCTTGACCTTGACGCCCAGCTCCTTGGCCAGCGCCTCGGACAGCTCCACCTCGAAGCCGCTGAGCTTGCCGCTTTCATCGACAAAGCTGAACGGTGGATAGGTGCCTTCCAGGCCGATCTTGATCTCGCCGGCTTTCTTGATGGCATCCAGTTGTTCGCCGGCAATCGCCTGGCCGAGCATGCCTGCGCCGAGCGCCAGACCCAATGTGCCGACCAGCAATGTGCGACGCAATACAGAAATAGTCATGAAGAGCCCCTATGGTTTTTTATGGTGAGCGAAGCCGGTGACGCAGTAGCCGTATCCTGCCTTAAAGCGAGAACCGCGTCTTCGCCTGCGGCGCGATGATAAGGTGGGTTTTTAAGACTTGAAAATAATAAAAATACAACTTCATATTCTATTTTTGAATATGCAAGAGGTCCGATGTGGGAGGGGGCTTGCCCCCGATGGCGCAGTGTCAGTCAATTCATCTGTGCCTGACCCACCGCTATCGGGGGCAAGCCCCCTCCCACAGTCAGTCCGCATTCAGTCAGCTGAATGCTGAGTCATAGGCAAACAGCGCCGGTGCCCCGCCCGTATGCAGGAAAATAATCGGACCGTCCCCGAACCGCTGACGCCCGATGCCGTCCAGCAAGCCTGCCATGGCCTTGCCGGTGTAGACCGGGTCGAGCAACAGACCTTCCTGGCTGGCCAAAAGTTTGATCGCCGACAACGTGCCCGCGTTCGGTTCGCCATAACGCGGGCCGAAGTATTCGTCCCACAGGATCACTTTGAATGCCTCGGGCACCGCCACGCCGAGCAGCTCGGCGGTACGCTCGGCCAGGCCCTGGACTTTCGGGCGCTGGGCTTCGTCGGTGCGCGACACGGTGACGCCAATCACTGGCAGGTTCGGCAGCGCTTCGCTCAGCGCCAGCGCAAGGCCGCTGTGAGTGCCTGCGCTGCCGGAGGCCAGTACCACCGCCGCACAGTCGAGGCCGCTGTCTTCGATCTGCGCTGCCAGCTCCAGGCCTGCACGCACATAACCCAGCGCGCCGAGGGCATTCGAGCCGCCGATAGGCACCAGATAGGGCTTCTTGCCGTTGCTGCGCAGGCGGTCGGCGAGGGCGTTGAGCTGGTCGTCGGCATTATCGAGGTTCTCGACCCGCTCCACCTTGGCGTCGAACAGTTCGAGCAACAGACGGTTACCGTTGCCCAGGTAGTTGGGGTCGTCAGTGCCGGTAGGGTTTTCCAGCAGGGCGACGCAGCCCAGGCCGAGCCTGGCGGCCAGTGCGGCGGTCTGGCGCACATGGTTGGACTGGATAGCGCCGGCGGTAACCAGGGTGTCGGCGCCCTGGGCGATGGCGTCGGCGGCCAGGTATTCAAGTTTGCGCAATTTGTTGCCACCCATGGCCAGCGGGGTGGTGTCATCGCGCTTGACGTAGATGTCCCTGCCCAACCAGGCCGACAGCCGCTCGAGTTTTTCCAGGGCGGTGACGCCGCCCAACAGGTCCAGACGGTTAAAGCGGTCAAGTTGTTGACTGATCATGGCTACGCACGGTGGCTGAGTAATCGGACGACTATAGGCAGGCACTTTTCATCGGGCAACGGCAAATCGCTTATGTCGGAAGGTTCTTAGCCTCATACCATTGGTTCTTAAGGGTTGCCGGGGCGCATACCGTAAAGTGATGGCCATTTCGTCAGGAGTGAATACCGTGAGTGAGCGTTCCAGCCATTGGCAATTGCAGACCATCGTCAGCCAACTGCGCAGCGCCCGGGACCAGTGGCGAACGCGCAACGGTCGCTTGAGCGGCGAGCATGGTGGTCGCGAATTACCGTCCCGCGAGGCCGTGGCGCAGATTCTCGAAGCGTTGTGCGGTGCACTGTTCCCGATGCGGCTGGGCCCGGTGGACCTGCGCGAAGAAAGTGAAGACTTTTACGTCGGGCATACCCTTGACGTCGCCCTCAACGCTCTGCTTGCCCAGGCCCGGCTGGAGCTGCGCTACGCCGCGCGTCAGGGCGGCCAGGATGACAGCCAGGTCGACGCCCATGCCATTCGCCTGATCCAGGATTTCGCCCTGGCATTGCCTGCCTTGCGCAGCCTGCTGGACACCGACGTACTGGCCGCCTACCACGGTGACCCGGCCGCGCGCAGCGTGGATGAGGTGCTGCTGTGCTACCCCGGCATCCTGGCGGTGATTCACCACCGCCTGGCACACCACCTGTACCGCGCCGGTTTGCCGTTGTTGGCGCGGATCAGCGCGGAAATCGCCCACTCGGCTACGGGAATCGATATCCACCCCGGCGCGCAGATCGGCCCGAGTTTCTTTATCGACCACGGGACCGGTGTAGTGATTGGCGAGACGGCGATCATTGGTGAGCGGGTGCGCATCTACCAGGCCGTGACGCTGGGTGCCAAGCGCTTCCCGGCGGATGAGGATGGGCAGTTGCAAAAAGGACACCCGCGTCATCCTATTGTTGAGGATGACGTGGTGATTTACGCCGGCGCCACAATCCTGGGGCGGATTACCATCGGCAAGGGTTCGACCATCGGCGGCAACGTATGGCTGACCCGCAACGTGCCGGCGGGGGCAAATATTACCCAGGCGAATTTGCAGCACGATGATGGGGCGTAGAAGTAAAGCGTCTGCACAAATCCCCTGTGGGAGGGGGCTTGCCCCGATTATGGTGTGTCAGCTACAGATAAGTTGACTGATCCACCGCTATCGGGGGCAAGCCTCCTCCCACATTTTGATTGCATTCCAGATTCCTACCGGATTTCTCCCTGCTAGCGCTGAACGATTTCCGATCTCCACCCGTCATACCAGTCCTTGAGCTAGTGTAAGAATTGTCTACCACTCAGCCCCGAAATTAGTCCCAGACCGCCCATTCATGTTTAACTTGAACGTTCGTTCAAGTTAAACCGGTGGTTCGCTGCCCGCTCACAACAGGAGGCTTACCTTTGCTGAGTCCGTTATTGACAGCCACATTTCACACCTCGGGGGTGCATCGTTCATGAGTGCATCGTCCACCCCACCCAGCGGTCTGGTGCGCATGAATGCGCCCGTTTTCTACTTCGCCGCCACGGCCATTCTGCTGTTCGGCATCACTGTCATCGCTATCCCGCAACAGGCCGGTGCCTGGCTGCTGGCGGCGCAAAACTGGGCGGCCAATACGGTCGGCTGGTACTACATGCTGGCGATGACCCTGTATCTGGTCTTCGTGGTGGTCACCGCGCTATCGGGCTACGGCAAGATAAAACTCGGTGCCGACCACGACGAGCCCGAATTCAGTTACCTGTCCTGGGCCGGCATGCTGTTTGCCGCCGGGATCAGCATCACGCTGTTTTTCTTTTGTGTGTCCGAACCGCTGACTCACCTGGTGCAACCGCCCCAGGGCGAGGCGATGAACGCCGATGCGGCGCGCCAGGCCATGCAGATCCTGTTCCTGCACTGGGGCCTGCACGGCTGGGGCGTGTTCGCGTTTGTCGGCATGGCCCTGGCATATTTCGCCTACCGGCATAACCTGCCGCTGGCATTGCGCTCGGCGTTGTACCCGTTGATCGGCAAGCGCATCAATGGCCCGATCGGTTACGCGGTGGATGGCTTTGGCATCATTGCCACGGTGTTCGGCCTGGGCGCCGACATGGGCTTTGGCGTGCTGCACCTCAACTCCGGCCTGGATTACCTGTTCGGCATCGCCCATACGCAGTGGATCCAGGTGGGCTTGATCACCTTGATGATGGGCGCAGCGATCATCGTTGCGGTGGCCGGTGTCGACAAGGGTGTGCGGGTGATGTCCGACATCAACATGCTGCTGGCCTGCGCGCTGCTGCTGTTCGTGTTGTTTGCCGGGCCCACCCAGCACCTGCTCAATACCTTGATCCAGAACATCGGCGACTACCTCGGTGCGCTGCCGACCAAGAGTTTCGACGTATACGCCTACGACAAACCCAGTGACTGGCTGGGCGGTTGGACGGTGTTCTACTGGGCCTGGTGGATCGCATGGTCGCCGTTCGTGGGCCTGTTCATCGCGCGGATTTCCCGTGGTCGCACCATCCGCGAATTCGTGTTTGGCGTGCTGCTGATCCCGCTGGGTTTCACCCTGGCGTGGATGTCGATCTTCGGTAACAGCGCCATCGACCAGGTGCTCAACCATGGCATGACCGCCTTGGGCCAGTCGGCCATTGATGAACCGTCGATGAGCCTGTACCTGCTGCTGGAAACCTACCCGTGGAGTAAAACCGTGATTGCGGTCACGGTGTTTATCAGTTTTGTGTTCTTCGTGACCTCGGCGGACTCAGGCACGGTGGTGCTGTCGACCCTGTCCTCCAAAGGCGGCAACGCCGATGAAGACGGGCCGAAATGGCTGCGCGTGTTCTGGGGCGCGATGACCGCCCTGGTCACCAGCGCCTTGCTGTTTGCCGGCAGTATCGATTCGTTGAAATCAGCGGTCGTGCTGACCTCGCTGCCATTCTCGCTGATCCTGTTGCTGATGATGTGGGGGCTGCACAAGGCGTTCTATCTCGAATCGCAAAAGCAGATCGCCCAGTTGCATTCGCTGGCGCCGATTTCAGCGTCGCGCAAAGGCCGTGGCGGCTGGCGACAGCGTTTGAGCCAGGCCGTGCACTTCCCCTCGCGGGACGAGGTGTACCGCTTCCTCGAGTCGACGGTGCGCCCGGCGATCGAAGAAGTGACGGCTGTGTTTGTCGAGAAGGGCCTGAACGTGGTCACCCAGCCGGACCCGGCCAACGACAGCGTCAGCCTGGAAATCGGCCATGGCGAGGAGCATCCGTTCATCTACCAGGTGCAGATGCGTGGCTATTTCACGCCGTCGTTCGCCCGTGGCGGCATGGGTTCCAAAGAGATCAACAACCGCCGTTACTATCGCGCCGAAGTGCACCTGCGTGAGGGCAGCCAGGATTACGACCTGGTGGGCTACACCAAGGAGCAGATCATCAACGACATTCTCGACCAGTACGAGCGGCACCTGCAGTTCCTGCATCTGGTGCGCTGATTCGGCTGAGCAAATGTAGGCAATAGCGTTCCTCTCAAGCAGGTCTTTGCTGTAAAAGGGAAAGGCAGACTTAAGCGATTAAGCGGGTTGAAAGGCCTGGGAATAACCTTATTCCCAGGCCTTATTTGCCCCAAGCCCAGAGAGGACTCGATGACGTACATTGCTGCCGAAAACCGTTATGAATCTATTCCTTATCGCCGCGTAGGCCGCAGTGGGCTGGTGCTGCCGGCACTGTCCCTGGGGCTGTGGCACAACTTTGGCGACAGCACCCCGATCGCCACCCAGCGCGCTCTGCTGCGCACCGCGTTCGACCTGGGCATCAATCACTTCGACCTGGCCAATAACTACGGCCCTCCCTACGGCAGCGCCGAGATCAACTTCGGCCGTTTGCTGCGCGAAGATTTCAAGCACTACCGCGATGAGCTGATCATCTCCAGCAAGGCCGGCTGGGACATGTGGCCCGGTCCTTATGGCCAGGGTGGCGGTTCGCGCAAATACGTGCTGGCCAGCCTGGACCAGAGCCTGCAGCGCCTTGGTGTCGATTATGTCGATATCTTCTACTCACACCGTTTCGACGCCGACACCCCATTGGAAGAGACCGCCAGTGCGCTGGCTACCGCTGTTCAGCAGGGCAAGGCGTTGTACATCGGTATTTCGTCATACTCCGGCGTAAAAACCCGTGAGATGGCAGCGCTGCTCAAAGAGTGGAAAGTGCCGCTGTTGATTCACCAGCCGGCCTACAACCTGCTCAACCGTTGGGTGGAAAAAGACCTGCTCGACACCACCGAAGAGCTCGGCGCCGGCGTGATTGCCTTCACGCCCCTGGCTCAGGGCTTGCTCACCGATAAATACCTCAACGGCATACCGGCCGATGCCCGGGTGAATCGGCCGGGGGGAGGCTCGCTGCAGGCCCAACACCTGTCCGAGGAGAACATTGCCCACGTTCGCGCCCTGAATGAGATCGCTCAGCGTCGCGGCCAGAGCCTGGCGCAATTGGCGTTGGCCTGGACCCTGCGGGATCCAAGGGTGACCAGCGCGCTGATCGGTGCCAGCCGGCCGGAGCAGATCATCGAGAACGTCGGAGCGTTGAAGAACCTGAGCTTCAGCGCTGAAGAGCTGGCGCAGATCGATCGGTTCGCCCAGGAAGGCGGAATCAATCTGTGGGAAAAACCGTCAATGGCTGAGTAATGGCAGCGTGCCTGCTCGCTAGGGGTGCTGACCTTTATCGTGGCAGGCACACTGCAGCTTTTCGCTCATCGTAGGGTTAGCACTCGCCGCGCATGTTGGAAGCCCGACTCAGACAACTTGACCTTATTTCCGTAAAGGTCTGCATAACCGTCAATCACGGCGACTGAGTGTGTCGCGTCTGCTACGGTACCCAGGCCCCCTTTTGCCAGTTGAGCCGGGTTGGTCCAGCGCCGTTTGGCATTTAAGCCCAGGCGCATAGTGGCATCCCCCGGTATCTCGCCGTCATTCAATGAAGCCATTGCATCTTCGAAGCTGCGCCTGGCGGTGCCTTCGTGGTTTTTCATCTGAGCTCGCTTGGCGCTGGCGGCATACAGGAAAACTGCGTCCTTGAGTACGTCCGGGTCATCGCCCTCAAAGTTGCTGCCGTTCCTCGCCAGCTTTAACTCTTCGTGCGATATGTGCAGTTTGAACATGTCCTGCATGGTCACGTCGAACCCCGTTTTTGTAGGCGTTATCTGTTTGAAAATGCCCTGCGGGTTATGGCCGTATTTCATCATCGCCAGCTTGATCGCCGACACCGTGACACAATTGCCTTCGGCGCCCTGCCAGAAACCTCGCCAGATATCGTTGGGCTTGGTGCCGATCGGCACCGAAGATATAAATGGGCTCTCGTCAGAGTGGGGCTTGTTCAGAGGGTTGATATTGGGAAAAGGGGCTGGCGAATCGCGATCAACCTGATGAGGCACTGCGTCAACCGCAGGCGCAACAGGGCTGGCGCGCTGTATGAGGGTGTTGAGAAGGGTGGTCAGTGAGTTCAGTTGTTGAACGATAGACGTGTATAGGTCTTGGTTGTTTTCCGGGCTCGCTGCGACGGGTGTTTCCATCGGTGCCTTGACGTTCGGCTTCACGCCTGTACCGGCGTAGAGACTGGAAGGTATTGAAGGATTAAGCGCTGCAGTGCCGCTGGCAGTGTTGGGTAACATAGGCCGCCTCGTATTCAGTCAGTGTGAGTGAGCGATTCAGTGATGGTCGAGTACGTAGCCGTGCCCGTCATAAGGCAGGTATTGATGCGCCTTTTCATTGCCCAGGACCAAGCCAAAACCGTACAGAAACCCGACGCTATCCTGGTCTTCCAGTTCACTCACATGGACATGGCGCATGTGGCCGATCATGCCGATATTTTCCAGGATAGGTTTGATATGCCGGCCATTCTGGACCGCATCACTGAGGGCCGTCTCGAAGTCGGACATTACCTCCGGATCTTCATGTTCCAACTGGTGACGTTTGGTAAAAGCCGCAAACATGAAGTTGGCGTCCTTTATCATCTCGCTGTCGTCACCGGACAGTTTCAAGGCTTGCCCGGCCCGCTGTATCTCCTGGCGAGAAACATGCACTTCATAACCATCTTTCATGGTCACGTCATAGCCGTCACCTGCAGCGGCAACCCGTTGAAAGCAATCGGTGGGGCTTTGTCCGAACTTCATCATCATCAGTTTTATTGCGTCAACATAGGCTGCCGTTTCGCGAAATTCGCCAAAGTCCCGGGGTGTGTCACTGAAGCCAGTCAATATATTGACTGGACGTTCACCGTTTCTCTTCGAAGAGATATCCGGCATCGCCTCAGGCGAGGGAGGGCCGGGCGGTGCCGCAAGGGGTTTGACGTTGGTTTGCGGGGGGGAGGGCGGAACCTGTGCAGGGCGTGAGTCAATGGATGGATCCTTCATGTCGTCCCGTCTGTTGGTGACGGGTGAATCCGATAGTACGTAGGCCTGCTTTTTCAGCCTTAACCTGGAAGGTGTCCCGTGGAAATCCTCGTGACCATCGACAACCAGCATGGATTCCCCATTCGAGACAACCGTTACACCCAGTTTCTGACCCGTGCCAAGTGACTCAGACTTAACCTCTTTCATATGGTGTTCCAGGCCCATGAGCTTCAATACGCTGCTGGCATGTTCGCCCTTGTTTGTATTGCGCATGGCCATGGGATAACTCGCCTGTTCTGCGGGGTCACTACTTTCGAGCTGTTTTCGCTTGACCAGGGTCGCGTACAGAAAGTTGGCGTCTTTCAACATGTCCTCGTTGCCCAGCAGTTGTGAACCTGCCTTCGCAAGGTCCAGCTCTTTATGCGTGATGAATAATTTGAAGCCATCTTTCATCGTCACATTGAACCCGGTGTCCAGAGGGGTGACTTGAGCGTAAATATCGGTTGGACTTTGACCAAAGTGCTGCATGGCCAACTTGATCCCCGCGACATGGGAACTGTGTGGTGTGGTCAGTGAGCGGTAAGTAACATGGGGGGAGAAAAACAGGCCACCTAACACGTCGTCGGGTTTTTGTTTGTCCTTTTTATTTGAAAGGTACTCCGTGCTGTCAGTGCGCACCGTCGAGTGGGTCGTCGCTGCAACGGTTGCTGGCCTGTCAGGCTTGACGGGCTTGGCGTCCTGGGCGTCCTGGGCCTTCTGGAGCGTATTCATCAACTTTGTCAGCTCGCTTAACATGGCGAGCAAATCTTCACGTCGGTAGGGCGCGGCGGTGGACGGTGTCAGTGTTTCAAGTGTTGTGCCTGTGGCTGAAGGGGCGGGTTCAGCAGGTGGTTTATTTGTCGATTCATGAGGCTGTGGCGCAAAAGCTGTCAGCCACGGCGATAGGGTTGAGATATTCATTTAAGCACTCAATGGATTCACGTTAAGGGGTCACTGCGCAGGCGTTTTAGACGCATGATGTCAGTGGTGAGCCTTACCTTGCGCGTTCCTGAACGTGAGCGCTTGACGAGTTACAGAGCGTTTCGTGAGCCACATTTTCCCATAGGAAAAATCTTGAAATTAACGAGGTTTTCGCCATTCGAACGCAACGGTGCAGGGGCGACGCGAATCGCCATCCGAGGCGGTTGGATTAAAACGGCGCATCGCCCAGGATGGTTGCCCGATGCATGACGCGGCGCTGTGGACGGTAGTCATCCACCGCGTAATGCTGGGTCACGCGATTGTCCCAGAACGCCACGTCATTTTCCTGCCAGCGCCAGCGAATGGTGAACTCTGGGCGGGTGGCGTGAGCAAACAGCAGCTTGAGAATCGCCTCGCTTTCGGCCGGTTCCAGTTCATTGATGCGGGTGGTGAAGCCGTCGTTGACGAACAGCGATTTTCGGCCGCTGACGGGGTGTGTGCGGATCACCGGGTGTGACAGCGGCGGGTTTTTCCGACGGGTTTCTTCCCAGCGCGCCAGATCGTCGGCGCTGTTGCCAAAACGCTCCAGCGGGAAGGACTTGGTGAAATCGTGGGTGGCGGTGAGCCCATTGAGCAACGCCTTGAGTGGCTCGGACAGCGCGTCATAGGCCGAAATCCCGCTGGCCCACAAGGTATCGCCACCAAACGCCGGCAACAGCTTGGCACTGAGCACCGCGCCGAGGGCAGGTGTGGGCAGGAAGGTCACGTCGGTGTGCCACACGGCGTTGTCACGCACATCGGTCACGGCGGTGTCGAGGATCAGCACTTCGGGCTGTTCCGGCACGTTGGGGTAGATCGGGTGGATGTGCAGATCGCCGAAATTCGCCGCAAACCGTGCCTGCTGTTGCGGGGTGAGCGGCTGGTCGCGCAGGAACAGCACCGAATGCTCGAGGAGTGCTTGTTCGATCGCGTCGCGCTGTTCGGTGCTCAGCGCCCGGGTGATATCGACGCCACTGATCTGGGCGCCAAGCGCAGTGCTTAAAGGGGTAATGGTCAGGCTGCTCATTTGTTCATCACTCAGTGTGCCTGGCCATGCCACGGCACTAATTTACGCTGCAGGGCGCGCAGGCCCATTTCCATGGCGAAGGCGATCAGCGCGATCACCAGGATGCCAAGGACCACGACGTCGGTGACCAGGAACTGCGCCGCCGACTGCACCATGAAGCCCAGGCCGCTGGTGGCGGCAATCAATTCGGCGGCGACCAGGGTCGACCAGCCTACGCCCAGGCCGATACGTACCCCGGTGAGGATGTCGGGCAGGGCGCTTGGCAGGATCACATGACGAATCAGTTGGGCGCGGGTGGCGCCCAGCGACTGCGCGGCGCGCAACTTGGCCGGGTCGACAGTGCGTACGCCGGTCGCGGTGGCGATGGCAATCGGTGCAAAGATCGCCAGGTAAATCAGCAGCACTTTGGACAACTCGCCGATACCGCACCAGATCACGATCAGCGGCAGATAGGCCAGCGGCGGGATTGGCCGGTAAAACTCGATCAGCGGGTCGAGAATGCCGCGGGCGATACGGTTGGCGCCGATGGCAATCCCCACCGGTACGGCCGTCAGCACCGCGAAACCCAGGCCCAGGCCGATGCGGCTGAGGCTCGCGCCCAGATGCTGCCAAAGGGTCGAATCCATGTAGCCGGATGTCGCCAGCAACCAGCCTTTTTGCAGCACGGCAGAGGGCGGCGGCAGGAACAGGGGCTCGATCAAGCCGGTGGCGGTTACCGCCCACCAGATAGCGAGCAAGGCCACCAGTGTCAGTACGCTGATCCACCGTGTGCCGAGGCTGCGGCGTGCCGGAATAGCCGCACGCGTCAGCGGCTTGGCCGCTGTGGCGGGAAGTTCATAGCTGCTCATGCGTACACCTGCCGTTGCGAGAACACTTTGCCCAGTACGTGTTCGCGGGTTTCGATAAAACGCGGGTCGGACTTGATCGCCCGTGCCGATTCGCCGGCCGCGTAGCGTTGGCCAAAATCCAGCTGCAGGCGCTCGACAATCTGGCCGGGGTTGGGCGCCAGCAGGATCAAGTCCGTGGCGAGGAACACCGCTTCTTCGATGTCATGGGTGATCAGAAACACCGGCTTGGCCGTGCGCCGCCAGACTTGCAGCAGCAGTTCCTGCATCTGTTCGCGGGTGAAGGCATCGAGGGCGCCGAACGGCTCGTCCATCAGCAGTACGCGAGGGTCGGCCGCCAGGGCGCGAGCGAGGCCGACGCGTTGCTTCTGGCCGCCGGAGAGTTGCCAGATGCGCCGGCTGTCGAAGCCGCTCAGGTCCACCAGCGCGAGCATTTCCCGGGCGCGCGCTTCACGTTGCGCCTTCGGCACGCCGGCCAGTTCCAGGCCGAAGGCGACGTTGGCCAGTACGTCCTGCCAGGGCAGCAGGGCATCGTCCTGGAACACCACGCCACGTTCGGCGCCGGGACCTTTGACCGGCACGCCATCGAGGGTGATACGCCCGGCCGACGGTTCGACAAAGCCGGCAATCAGGTTCAACAGCGAAGTCTTGCCACTGCCGGAGGGGCCCAGGGCCACCAGCAATTGCCGGGGACCAAGCTCAAGTGAAATATCCGCCAGTACCGGTTCCGGGGCGCCTGGGTACTGTGCGCTGATGCGCTCCAGCTGTAGCAAGGCCATTGCGATGAATTCCTTGGATCAGTGGGTGATGAACTTGGCGCTGACGTAAGGGGCGTAGTCCGGCAGCACCGCGTCGACCTTGCCTTGCTCCTTGAGGAACGCTGCGGTATCGGTGACAGCCTGGGTGGTCGGTGCGCCCAGCAGGGTGACCTGGTCAGCGGCCAGCGGGTAGACATTGCCTTGCAGCAGCAGCGGGATGTCGCTGGCCTTGGCGCCGGAGAGCTTCACCAGCTTGTCGACGTTCGCGTTGTCGGCGAGCCAGGCTTGTGGGTTTTTACGGTAAGCGGCGTAGGCATCCAGCGTGACTTTGGCGAAGGCCGTGACGATTTCCGGATGCTTCTCGGCGAAGTCCTTACGCACAATCCAGGCATCGAAGGTCGGCGCACCGAACTTGGCCAGTTCGCCGGACGTGATCAACACCTTGCCGTTTTCCTTGGCCACGCCCAGGGCCGGGTCCCACACATAGGTGGCGTCGATATCACCGCGTTTCCAGGCGGCGATGATGGCCGGTGGTGCGAGGTTGAGGATGGTCACCTTCGAGGGGTCGATGTTCCAGTGCTTCAGCGCGGCCAGCAGGCTGTAGTGCCCCGTGGACACGAACGGTACGGCGATCTTCTTGCCGACCAGGTCCTGGGGGCTGTTGATCCCCGAACCATCGCGCGCCACCAGGGCTTCGGCGCCGCCGATCTGGGTGGCAACAAGGAAGGTTTGCACCGGCACCTTGCGCGTGATCGCAGCGGTCAACGGGCTGGAACCGAGGTAACCGATCTGCACGTCACCCGAGGCGATGGCGGCGATGATATCGGCGCCATTGTCGAATTTGCGCCAGTCGATCCTGGCGTGGGTGGCTTTTTCATAGGCGCCGTCGGCCTGGGCGACTTTTGCCGGGTCTACGGTGGTCTGGTAAGCGACGGTCACATCTGCCGCCTGGGCAAACAGGCTGGCACCGGCCAGGGATAACGCCGCCAGCAAGCGCAGTGGGGTAGGCAGTTTCAAAGGGAGGCTCCTCAATCAAGCAGCCAGGAGGGCGGCGTGTGAGGAGACTAAATGATCTAAGAATCCGAAAATAAATAACATTTTCGAATTAGCTTATGAGCAGAAGGTGAAGCGAGTCGTGAGCCTGGTGGAAGGCAAATGTGGGAGGGGGCAAGCCCCCTCCCACATAAAGCTCAGTTGCTGATGGCCAGGATGCTCGCCTGGTACGACCCGACGAACACATCGAAATCGCCCACTTCGTTCTGCTCAAGCTCGGCCTGCTGAGCCAGCGACGTACGCGCCAGTTCTTCAAAGCGCGCTTGTTCCTCGGCTGGCAGCGGTTCCTTGCGGAAGTACTCGGCATGCACCTCGCTCTGATGCAGCGAGAACTGCGCGAAACTCTCCTTACGCTCGGCCATCGCGGCCAGCACCTGGGCCGAGGGCGTCAGTGACGGGTCGTTGACCTTGGCCAATTGAGCGTCCAGCGCCTGGCTGTGTTCAGTGATGCCATGGCTCTCATCGAGCAGGGCGGCCAGAGGCGCAATCTGCTCCAGCAGCTCGGCTGCCCACTCTTTCATCTCCACCGTCTGGCCTTGACGCTGCAATTGCAGGCCCGGACGGCGACCTTCCTTGACCACGCTGAGGAAGTTGGACGTGGCGTTGCCGCACTCGTTATTGGCGAACAGCGGGCTGTCGTTCAGCGCGCAATACAGCAGGAACGCGTCGAGAAAACGCGACTCCGCAAGATCGATGCCCATCGGCAGGAACGGGTTGATGTCCAGGCAGCGCACTTCGATGTACTGGATGCCGCGCGCCATCAGCGCCTGGATCGGCCGCTCGCCGGTGTAGGTCACACGCTTGGGGCGGATGTTGGAGTAGTACTCGTTTTCGATCTGCAGGATATTGGTGTTGAGCTGCACCCACTCACCATCCTTGTGCGTGCCGACTTCGACATAGGGCGCGTAGGGCGTTGCCACCGCTTCGCGCAGGCTGTCGGTGTAGCTGGCCAGGTCGTTGTAGCACGGCGTGAGGCCGGCCTGGGCGTTGCTCTGGTAACCCAGGTCGCTCATGCGCAGGCTCGTGGCGTACGGCAGGTACAGGGTATCGGCGTCGAGCACTTCAAGCTGGTGCGAACGGCCGCGCAGGAAGCCTGCGTCCAGGGCCGGCGAGGCGCCAAACAGGTACATCAACAGCCAGCTGTAGCGGCGGAAGTTGCGAATCAGCGCGATATACGCGGTGGATTGATAGTCGCGGTCGGTGCCGACAAAGCCTTCGGCTTCCTTGAGCAACGGCCACAGCTGTTCCGGCAGCGAGAAGTTGTAATGGATGCCGGCAATGCATTGCATGGTCTTGCCATAACGCAGGGCCAGCCCCTTGCGGTAAACGTACTTGAGCTGCCCGATATTGGAGGTGCCATAGTAGGCAATCGGAATATCTTCCTCGGCCGGCAACGGGCACGGCATCGAGGGGCTCCACAGGTATTCGCTGCCCAGCTTGGTGTAGGCAAAGCGATGGATCTTGTCCAGGCTGCTCAGGGTATCGGCCGGGTTGGGCAGCGCGGGAGTAATGAACTCCAGCAGCGACTCCGAGTAGTCGGTAGTGATCTGTTCGTGCGTCAACGCGGCGCCCAGGGCTTCCGGATGCGGCGTCTGGGCCAGGCGACCCTCACTGGTGACGCGCAGGCATTCACGCTCGATGCCATGCAGGCAGTGCTCTAGCAGGGAGAGGTGTTCGCGCTTGCCGAGCAGAGCCAGGCGGCGGTTGAGAAGTTCGCTCAAGTTGGATTCCTTCACGCGTCAGTCGCCCCAATATGGGGGTGGGCAAGACGGTCTACAAGGGTGAAGTTGAAACTGGCGTGATCGCCTGGTTCTGAGTCGATTTGACCCGCTCTGAATATGCCTACTTCACTCCATGAATTGGGCTACAGCGCAGCGAGAAAATTCCGACGCTGTTGTCACAGCGCCGAAATTAACTCAAATCAGGGGCAGGGAGCTATAGGACAGCGAACGTGCCCTGTGCTTTTGCGACAAGTCTTTCGTCCTGGTACACGTCGGCTTCGACCACCAGGGTGCGCCTGCCGGCGTGGATCACCCGGCTGGTGCACAGCACGTCACCCTCTTCAACGGCGCGGATATAGTTGATCTTGCACTCGATGGTCGCGCTCTGCTGGTCGAACCCGTGGGCGCTGGAACATGCCAGCCCCATGGTGATGTCCACCAGGCTGAAAATCGCCCCGCCGTGCAACTTGCCCCCGCGATTGCGTAAATGCGGCGCAAGGCTCAGGGCCACCTCGGCAACGCCTGCATCCAGGCGCTGCAGGCGGCAACCGATCAGTTCGCTGAACGCGCTCTGGGTCAAACCGGCCGGAATATCCATCAACGCTTCTTCAACTGCTTGGCGTTGGCGAACAACGAGGCCATCGCGTTGTTGCTCGGTGCGGCTGTCGCGGTGTCCTTGCGCGGCGCAGTGTTCTGCGACGGACGCGGTGCCGAGCCAGGGCGAGCGCCGCGGGCACCGTCGATTTTCTCGCCGGGGGTGTCGCTCATGCGCATCGACAGGCCAACGCGTTTGCGCGGGATGTCGACTTCCATCACCTTGACCTTGACCACGTCACCGGCCTTCACCGCTTCGCGCGGGTCCTTGATGAACTTCTCCGAAAGTGCGGAGATATGCACCAACCCGTCCTGATGCACGCCGATATCCACGAACGCGCCGAAGTTGGTCACGTTGGTCACCACGCCTTCGAGGATCATGCCCGGTTGCAGGTCCTTGAGGTCTTCGACGCCGTCCTGGAACTCGGCGGTCTTGAACTCGGGGCGCGGGTCGCGGCCGGGTTTTTCCAGCTCCTGCAGGATGTCGGTGATGGTAGGCACGCCGAAGGTTTCGTCGGTGTACTTTTTCGGGTCCAGGCGCTTGAGAAACGCGGCATCGCCGATCAGCGAGCGGATGTCGCGATCGGTTTCGGCGGCAATCCGCTGTACCAGCGGATACGCTTCCGGGTGAACCGCCGAGGCGTCCAGCGGGTTATCACCGTTCATTACGCGTAGGAAACCTGCGGCTTGCTCGAAGGTTTTTTCGCCCAGGCGCGCGACTTTTTTCAGCGCGGCGCGGGTTTTGAAGGCGCCGTTCTCGTCGCGGTGGTTGACGATATTCTGCGCGAGGGTAGCGTTCAGGCCGGAGATACGTGCCAGCAGCGCCACGGACGCGGTGTTCACGTCCACACCCACGGCGTTCACACAGTCTTCCACCACCGCATCCAGTCCACGCGCCAGCTTGAGCTGCGACACGTCGTGCTGGTATTGGCCGACGCCGATGGATTTGGGATCGATCTTCACCAGCTCGGCCAGCGGGTCCTGCAGGCGACGGGCAATGGACACGGCGCCGCGGATGGACACGTCGAGGTCCGGGAACTCCTTGGACGCCAGCTCCGAAGCCGAGTACACCGAAGCGCCCGCCTCGGAGACCATGACCTTGGTCATCTTCATCGCCGGGTACTTTTTGATCAGCTCGGCGGCCAGCTTATCGGTTTCGCGGCTGGCGGTACCGTTGCCGATGGCGATCAGGTCCACGGCGTGCTTGGCGCAGAGGGCGGCCAGGACAGCCAGGGTCTGGTCCCACTTGTTATGCGGCACGTGCGGGTAGACGGTGGCGTGGTCCAGCAGCTTGCCGGTGGCGTCGACCACCGCAACCTTGCACCCGGTGCGCAGCCCCGGATCCAGGCCCAGGGTCGCGCGTGGGCCCGCCGGTGCGGCCAGCAGCAGGTCATGCAGGTTGTGGGCGAATACGTTGATCGCCTCGGTTTCAGCGCCTTCACGCAGCTCGCCGAGCAGGTCGGTTTCCAGGTGGGTGTAGAGCTTGACCTTCCAGGTCCAGCGCACGACCTCACCGAGCCACTTGTCCGCAGGACGGTTCTGATTCTGAATGCCGAATTGTTGACCGATCATGCCTTCGCACGGATGCATGGTGCCCGGCAGCTCGTCACCGACTTTCAACGCGGAGCTGAGAATGCCCTCGTTGCGGCCACGGAATATCGCCAGTGCGCGGTGGGACGGCATGCTTTTGAGCGGTTCGTCGTGTTCGAAGTAATCGCGAAACTTGGCGCCCTCTTCCTCTTTGCCGGCGATGACGCGGGCGCTGAGAATGGCTTCCTGTTTCAGGTAGGTGCGCAGTTTTTCCAGCAGGCTGGCGTTTTCCGCGAAGCGCTCCATCAGGATGTACTTGGCGCCGTCGAGGGCGGCCTTGACATCGGCGACGCCTTTTTGCGCGTCGATAAAGCGCGCAGCTTCGGTTTCAGGCGTCAGCGACGGGTCGTTGAACAGGCCGTCGGCCAAGTCGCCCAGGCCGGCTTCCAGGGCAATCTGGCCCTTTGTACGACGTTTCTGTTTATACGGCAGGTAAAGGTCTTCGAGGCGGGTCTTGGTGTCGGCCAGCTTGATGTCGCGTTCCAGTTGCGGGGTCAACTTGCCCTGTTCCTCGATGCTGGCAAGGATGCTGATACGCCGCTCGTCGAGTTCTCTCAGGTAGCGCAGGCGCTCTTCCAGGTGCCGCAGTTGGGTGTCGTCAAGGCTGCCGGTGACCTCTTTTCGGTAACGGGCGATGAAAGGCACCGTGGAGCCCTCATCCAGTAGCGCGACGGCCGCTTCGACCTGCTGTGGGCGTACACCGAGTTCCTCGGCGATGCGGCTGTTGATGCTGTCCATAAAACCACCTGAAATTCTGAAAAGCAGCTCGCAGGCCCGGAAAACAAGGCCTTGCGAGGCTGGTTGAGCGGCCCGACCGGCACCGCTGCCTGGGTCAAGAGGCAGCCTATTGACCCTCGAAATCGAAAAAACACGACAAGCGGGTAAAAAAAAGCCCGGCAGTAAACGGTAACGATCTGACGTTGCCCTGCACGAAGGCGCCGCATTATAACCAGCGTTCTGCCCTTCGGGGCTACTGCGCCGCTGGTTGTAGGACACGGCTTAGCTGGTAGTAGAGGAAAAATCTGCTAACAATGCACACGGTGCGTATAACGGCAGCTAGGCCATAATGCGCGCCGAGATAAGAGGAGCATCTAATGAGCAGCACTGCACAAACTGCTGAAGGCGAAAAAATTCTCATCGTTGACGACGATCCGGGGCTGAGCAGCCTGCTGGAGCGTTTTTTCAACTCCAAAGGCTACCGGGCGCGCGCGGTGCCGAACACCGAGCAGATGGACCGCCTGTTGGGGCGCGAAGTGTTCAATCTGGTCGTGCTCGACCTGATGTTGCCTGGCGAAGACGGCCTGACCGCCTGCAAGCGTCTGCGTGGCGCGAACAACCAGATCCCGATCATCATGCTCACTGCCAAGGGCGATGAGCTGAGTCGCATCAAGGGCCTCGAACTGGGCGCCGATGACTACCTGGCCAAGCCGTTCAACCCAGACGAGTTGATGGCGCGGGTCAAGGCCGTATTGCGTCGCCAGGCACCGCCGGTACCGGGTGCGCCAGGCAGCGAAGACGAAAGCGTGACCTTCGGCGACTACGAGTTGTCCCTGGCGACCCGCGAGCTCAAGCGTGGCGACGAAGTGCACATGCTCACCACCGGCGAATTCGCGGTGCTCAAGGCCCTGGTGATGAACGCTCGCCAGCCGCTGACCCGCGACAAGCTGATGAACCTGGCCCGTGGCCGCGAATGGGACGCCCTGGAGCGCTCCATTGACGTGCAGATCTCCCGACTGCGCCGGATGATCGAGCCGGACCCTTCCAAGCCGCGGTATATCCAGACGGTGTGGGGTGTGGGTTATGTGTTTGTGCCGGATGGCACCGCAACCAAGTGACCGATGATTTGCAGGGACGGGCATCCGGCGTTTGATTCCATGAGGGTCGACGGGGTGCTCGGCGTCTGCAATTCTGCGAGCGCCGCTCGTTCCTGCAAGGTGTCTAGCTGTCTCCTATGAAAACCCCGCTGTGGTTCCCGCAAAGTTTCTTTTCCCGCACCCTCTGGCTGGTGCTGATCGTCGTTCTGTTTTCCAAGGCACTCACCCTGGTTTATCTGTTGATGAACGAGGATGTGCTGGTGGATCGGCAGTACAGCCACGGCGTCGCCTTGACGTTGCGTGCCTACTGGGCCGTCGACCCCGAGAACCGTGAAAAGGTAGCCAAGGCCTCAACGCTGATCCGGGTCGATGGTGCCGGCGTGCCTGAGGGCGAGCAGCATTGGCCCTACAGTGAGATCTACCAGCGCCAGATGCAGGCGGAGCTGGGTGACGACACCGAGGTGCGGCTGCGCATGCACGTTTCGCCTGCGCTGTGGGTGAGGGCGCCCAGTCTGGGCGATGCCTGGATCAAGGTCCCGCTGTATCCGCATCCGTTGCGCGGGCAAAAAATCTGGAACGTATTGGGCTGGTTCCTCGCCATCGGCCTGCTTTCAACCGCGTCCGCATGGATTTTTGTGCGCCAGCTCAACCAACCGCTCAAGCGCCTGGTATTTGCCGCCCGCCAACTGGGCCAGGGGCGCAGCGTGCGCCTGCCGGTCAGCGATACACCCAGTGAGATGACCGAGGTTTACGGCGCATTCAACCAGATGGCGGAGGATGTCGAGCAGGCCGGACGCGAGCGCGAACTGATGCTGGCGGGGGTGTCCCATGACCTGCGCACGCCGTTGACGCGATTACGCTTGTCCCTGGAGTTGATGGGCAACCCTACCGACCTCACCGATGACATGGTGCGTGACATCGAGGATATGGACGCGATTCTTGACCAGTTCCTGGCGTTCATCCGTGATGGGCGTGATGAGGTTGTGGAGGAGGTTGACCTGACCGATCTGGTACGTGAAGTGGTCGCGCCCTACAACCAGAGCGGTGAGCAGGTGCGCATGCGTCTGGAGCCGATTCAGCCGTTTGCCTTGCGCAGGGTGTCGATGAAGCGCCTGTTGAACAACCTGATCGGCAACGCCTTGCATCATGCCGGTTCGGATGTGGAGGTGGCGGCGTACGTGTCGGGTGACAGCGCAGCGCCCTATGTCGTGCTGAGCGTGATGGATCGCGGCACGGGTATCGACCCGGCTGAACTCGAAGCCATCTTCAACCCGTTTACCCGTGGCGACCGCGCCCGAGGCGGTAAAGGTACCGGTTTGGGGTTGGCGATTGTGCGGCGGATTGCTTCGATGCATGGCGGCAATGTTGAGTTGCGCAACCGTGAAGGGGGCGGGCTGGAAGCTCGGGTGCGCTTGCCGCTTGGGTTGATGTTGCCTAGAGATGCGGTATAGAAGCAGCCATAAGCTTCAAGCTTCAAGCTTCAAGCTAAAAGCTGCAAGAGTAAGGCAGGCTGTGTTTGCCCTTTCTTGCAGCTGATAGCTTGAAGCTCATAGCTGCTTTTTAGCCCTTGCCCTTGGTCCGAGTCATATTCGGCCCGCCATTTTTTTCCAGGTGCTGAATGATAATTCCCGCCACATCCTTGCCGGTGGTGGTCTCGATCCCTTCCAGGCCCGGCGATGAGTTGACCTCCATGACCAGGGGGCCATGATTGGAGCGCAGGATATCCACACCTGCCACGGCCAACCCCATGACCTTGGCCGCACGCAGTGCGGTCATGCGCTCCTCCGGGGTAATCTTGATCAGGCTGGCGCTGCCGCCACGGTGCAGGTTGGAGCGAAACTCGCCCGGCTTGGCCTGGCGTTTCATGGCGGCAATCACCTTGTCGCCCACCACGAAGCAGCGGATATCCGCACCGCCCGCTTCCTTGATGTACTCCTGCACCATGATGTTCTGCTTGAGGCCCATGAACGCCTCGATCACCGACTCCGCGGCCGTTGCCGTTTCGCACAACACCACGCCGATGCCCTGGGTGCCTTCGAGCACCTTGATCACCAGCGGCGCGCCATTGACCATTTCGATCAGGTCGGGGATGTCATCCGGGGAGTGGGCGAAGCCGGTCACCGGCAGGCCAATACCCCGGCGCGACAGCAGTTGCAGCGAGCGCAGCTTGTCCCGCGAACGTGCGATGGCCACGGACTCGTTCAGCGGGAAAACGCCCATCATTTCAAACTGGCGCAGTACCGCGCAGCCATAGAAGGTCACCGAGGCGCCGATGCGTGGGATCACCGCATCAAAGCCTTCCAGCGGTTTGCCACGGTAGTGGATCTGCGGCTTGTGGCTGGCAATGTTCATGTAGGCCCGCAACGTGTCGATCACCACCATTTCATGGCCACGTTCGGTGCCGGCCTCGACCAGGCGGCGGGTGGAATACAGACGCGGGTTTCGCGACAGCACAGCAATCTTCATGCAGCACCTGGGGCAGAAATAGTGGAGACCGGGAACACCGGCTTGTCTTGTACGTATTTTACGGCCGGGCTGACGACCAACTGGCCGTCAATCAGCGCCTTGGAGCCCAGCAACAGGCGGTAACGCATGGCTTTGCGGCAGGCCAGGGTGAATTCCACTCGCCATACCCGATCGCCCAACGCCAGGGTGGTGCTGATCACGTAGCGCACCTGCGCATGGCCGTTGGAGCTCTTGATGGTTTTCATCGTCACCAGGGGCGCTTCGCAACGCCGGTGGCGCAATTGCACCACGCTGCCCAGGTGCGCGGTAAAGCGCACCCACTTCTCGCCGTCGCGCTCGAACGGCTCGATCTCGGTGGCGTGCAGGCTCGAGGTGCTGGCACCGGTGTCGATCTTGGCGCGCAGGCCCGCCACTCCCAGGTCGGGAAGGGCCACCCACTCACGCAGACCCACAACGGTCAAATGGTCAAATGTCTTCAAATAGGGTTACCGTCATTTTGCCCAGGCTTGAGGTGCAACCTTGGCCAGGGCATTGAATGCGGGCTTGGCGAACCAGTAGCCTTGCATTAGAAATATTCCACAGTCGGAGAGGAAGTCTCGCTCGCCGGCACTTTCGATGCCTTCGGCGATGACAGTAACCCCCAACTGCTCACAGATTGTGACAATCCCCCGGACGATCACCTGGCGGACACGGTCTTGGTCGACATCGCGAATCAGCGCCATGTCGAGCTTGATCAGATCAGGTTGGAAATCGGCCAGCAGATTCAGCCCCGAATAGCCCGCGCCGAAATCGTCGATGGCGGTCTTGAAACCGAATTCGCGGTATTCACGCAGAATATTCGTCAAATGGCGATAGTTATCTACATGCTCGCTTTCCAGGGTCTCGAAAATCAGGCGGTCCAGCGGGAAATTGTGCGCGCGGGCGGCCTCTAGGGTGCTGCGGATACACAATTCGGGACGGTAGACGGCATTGGGCATGAAGTTAATGGAAAGATACGTTTGCATGCCCAAGGCGGCAGCGCCGGCAATGGCCTGGGTGCGGCAGCGCTGGTCGAAGCGGTAGCGATTGGTTTCGTTGACATGTGCCAGCACCGACAACGCGCCTTCTCCCTGAGTGCCGCGCACCAAGGCTTCATTGGCAAATATCGAACGGTCACGCAGGTCTACGATAGGCTGGTAGGCGAAAGCAAAATCGAACCCCAGCGGCTCGCTTTGCTGGCAACCCACGCACCGCTGGTTGGGCGAGGTGAGTGAAACGGGAAAGTCGGTCACGGCGTATCCTCGCGAAAACAGGGTGCTACCTGGCGTATCTTAGGTGAGCCTTGGGGTTAATGCGTCGAAGGGTTTCAACGGTAAGGTTGCGACATTTTTCAGAGCGAGGAATTCAAGTGGCTCAAAAGCAGGAAGAGGAAGAAAAAGTCCGTTTGGACAAGTGGCTGTGGGCCGCGCGTTTCTACAAGACCCGTGCCCTGGCCAAGGCCGCCATCGAGAGCGGCAAGGTGCACCATCGCGGCGAGCGCTGCAAGCCGGGGAAGGAACCGCGCGTCGGCGATGAGTTTCAGATTCGTACAGGGTTTGATGAAAAGACTGTCGTGGTGCAAGCGCTCTCTATCGTGCGCCGTGGCGCGCCTGAAGCGCAGACGTTGTACGCGGAAACCGAAGCCAGTATTGCCAAGCGTGAAAATGCCGCAGCCATGCGCAAGGCGGGGGCTTCAGGCCTGACCACCGACGGCAAGCCGAGCAAGAAGCAGCGTCGCGATCTGTTCAAATTCCGCGGCAGCGGCAATGATGATTGATTGCACAATCTCCATCCATAAGGAGATCAAAAATGTGGGAGGGGGCTTGCCCCCGATTGCGCAGTGTCAGCCACAGATCAGCTGATTGACCCACTGCTATCGGGAGCAAGCCCCCTCCCACATTTGGTCTGCGTCGTTAAGGATTCGTGCGCATGACGCTCAAGCGCCCGATCACCGGCAGTTTGCCAAGCAACCCGAACACCGGCGCTGTTACCCGCAACAGAAACCCCGACACCTTCGCCGCAAACGGCGTGTAGTAACCCCAGCCCAGGGCCAACAGCGCCAGCAATACCCCGCCGATGTAATCGTCCTGCCCCCAATGCGCGCCCGCCACCAGCCGCGGCATCATGAACAACAGCGCCAGGCCCCAGATCACCAGGATTTGCCCGATGCGTCTGGCGAAGACCGTCATGAACATCGCCCAGATCAACAACACCGAAGCATGATCGCCGGGGAAGCTCTGGCTCGAACGGTCTTTCAATTCCCAGGTTTTCTCCAGTCCGGGAAAAAAATCGCTCATCTGAATCGCGCCATCGATCACCATCGACGGGCTGCTGTGCTGCCAACCCATGTGCGCCGCGAGCTTGGAAAACAGCATGCGGATAAACAGCAACAGCAGCAGAATCCCGAGGAAACCAAAGAACGCCTGGCGCACCTGTACGGCCTTGAATACCCAGTCGCCGCGAATCAGCAGGGCCAGCAGAATCACCCCGACGATCGCGTCGAATGGCCGCAGGCTCGCCACAGCCCACACGTGCAGCCAGGTGGAGTTGCTGGCCAGCGGGCCATTGAGCAGGTGAAACAGCCACTCGTCGAAAATCACACACAGCATCTGGCCCGTGGGCCACAGCCAGAAACACAGCAGCCCGATAGCGACTAGATTGCAAAGAGCCCATCGCCGGAGGTTCCAGTTCGCTTGGAACAAACCCGGATTGTTCATAAACTGTCCCTCATCGCTCGTTGGCTCCTTGTTTCAGGAGAAATCGCACCAATGTGGTGCTAAAGCGTTTAATTTTATAAACGTTGTAATCATTTTGTCATCACTTCAGATACCCAGACCTATGACTGATCTACCGGACACCGACTTCACCCAACGCTTTATCTTTGACGAGAACGACGCCCGCGGCGAGCTGGTCTCGTTGGAGCTCAGCTATGCCGAAGTCCTTGCCAAACACGCGTATCCGGAGCCGGTCGCGCAATTGCTCGGTGAGTTGATGGCGGCGGCTGCGCTGCTGGTGGGCACGATGAAATTCGATGGCTTGCTGATCCTGCAGGCGCGTTCCGAAGGTCCGATCCCGATGCTGATGATCGAGTGTTCCAGCGAGCGCGAAATCCGTGGCCTGGCTCGCTATGACGTCGACCGGATCACCCCGGACGCGACATTTTCCGAGCTGATGGCCGATGGCGTGCTGGCGATCACCGTTGACCCGACCGAGGGCCAGCGCTACCAGGGCATCGTTGATCTGGACGGCGAGACCCTGTCGGACTGCTTTACCAACTATTTCGTCATGTCCCAGCAGGTTGGCACCAAGTTCTGGCTCAACGCCAACGGCAAGCGCGCTCGCGGCCTGTTGTTGCAGCAGTTGCCGGCTGACCGTATCAAGGACGAGGATGAGCGCACCGATAGCTGGCGCAAGCTGACCGCCCTGGCTGGCACCCTGACTGCTGAAGAATTGCTGGGCCTGGACAACGAGACCATCCTGCATCGCCTGTACCACGAAGAAGCGGTGCGCCTGTTCGACGAGCAGTCCCTGCGCTTCAATTGCAGCTGCTCCCGCGAGCGTTCCGCCAACGCCCTGGTCAGCCTTGGCCTGGAAGATGCGCAAAATCTGGTGGTGGAACACGGTGGCCATATCGAGATCGACTGCCAGTTCTGCAACGAGCGTTATCTGTTCGATGCCGCCGATGTTGCTCAATTATTCGCCGGTGCAGGCAGCGACACCCCTTCCGACACCCGTCACTAAAACGTTTAAGCACAGGTAAATCACCTGCCAAATGCCGGATTAGAGGCGTTCTGACGGGAGGGCCCTACTCTTTTTGGGCTTTTCTGGCATAATCCGGCCCACTTTTTTCGCGGTAGTAGTGCGCAACTTTCTACTACAAAACGTTTGGAGCACTCGGCCATAGGCCGACGGGGAACCTCATGACGCAAGCCAATAACGCCGTATACACCGATCTGAGTGTTGACGATCTGGTCAAAGAAGCCCTGCAACGCGGTGAAGGCGTGCTTGCCGATACTGGCGCGCTGGTCGTAGAAACCGGTCACCGCACCGGCCGTTCGCCGGTCGACCGCTTCATCGTTGAAGAGCCTACTACCCAGGACGCAATCGCCTGGGGCCCGATCAACCGCAAGTTCCCGGCCGACAAGTTCGATGCCCTGTGGGCTCGCGTCGAAGCGTTCAACAACGCGCAAGAGCACTTCGTTTCCCACGTTCACGTAGGGGCTTCCGAAGACCACTACCTGGCCGTGAAAATGACCACCCAGACTGCCTGGCAGAACCTGTTCGGTCGTTGCCTGTTCATCAACCCGGCCCAGTACAACCCGGCCGGTCGTGACGAGTGGCAAGTGCTCAACGTGGCCAACTTCGAGTGCGTGCCAGAGCGTGACGGCACCAACTCCGACGGTTGCGTGATCCTCAATTTCGCCCAGAAAAAAGTGCTGATCGCCGGCATGCGTTACGCCGGTGAAATGAAGAAAGCCATGTTCTCGGTGCAGAACTTCCTGCTGCCGGCCTCCGATGTGCTGCCGATGCACTGCGCCGCCAACATCGGCGAAGCCGGCGACGTCACCCTGTTCTTCGGCCTGTCGGGCACCGGTAAAACTACCCTGTCCGCCGACGAAAGCCGTTACCTGATCGGTGACGACGAACACGGTTGGGGCGAAGGCGTGGTGTTCAACATCGAAGGCGGTTGCTATGCCAAGTGCATCGACCTGTCCGAGAAGAACGAGCCGGTTATCTGGAAGGCCATCAAGCACGGCGCCGTGCTGGAAAACGTCGTCATCGACGAGGCCGGGCATGCTGATTACACCAATGTCAGCCTGACCCAGAACAGCCGCGCTGCCTACCCGCTGGAGCACGTTGCCAAGCGTTCCGAGAAGAACCTGGGCGGCGAGCCCAACGCGGTGATCTTCCTGACCTGCGACCTGACCGGTGTACTGCCGCCCGTGTCGATCCTCAGCGAAGAACAAGCGGCCTACCACTTCCTGTCCGGCTACACCGCACTGGTGGGCTCGACCGAAATGGGTTCGGGCAGCGGCATCAAGTCGACCTTCTCCACCTGCTTCGGCGCACCGTTCTTCCCACGCCCGGCCGGTGAATACGCTGAGCTGTTGATCAAGCGCATCCGCGGCTTCGGCTCCAAGGTCTACCTGGTCAACACCGGCTGGACCGGCGGCGGCTACGGTGTCGGCAAACGCTTCAACATCCCGACCACTCGCGGCGTCATCGCAGCGATCCAGAGCGGCGCGTTGATCGGTGCCGAGACTGAGCACCTCGACACCATCAACCTCGACGTGCCATTGGCCGTACCGGGCGTTGAGACCGGCCTGTTGAACCCACGCAACACCTGGGCTGACCAGGCGGCCTACGATGAAGCAGCGAAGGCGCTGGCCGGGTTGTTCGTCGAGAACTTCAAGAAGTTTGAAGTGAGTGATGCGATCAAGGCTGCCGGGCCTAAGTTGTAAGATTCCTAAGTTGTGAAAACGCCGCCCCTCGTGGGCGGCTTTTTTGTGCGCGACAGGTTGTATCCCACTCGCCGGATTTGCGCAGATCCCATGTGGGAGGGGGCTTGCCCCCGATTGCGGTGTCCCAGTCAAAGGTGGGCCGCCTGACACACTGCTATCGGGGGCGAGCCCCCTCCCACACTTGATTCTCGGTGTACTTCAGGTCAGCTCAGGTTTTCCAGTGTTTGCGTATCCCAGCTATGGGTCTTGATCGCCAAATAAAGCATACCGATGGTCAGCGGTACTTTTTCGCCACGCCCCTTGGCTCGACGCTTGAGAAACACATCAAACACCGGCGGGTTGAAGTAGCGATAAGTGTCGAAGTCGCCCAGGTCGAGCGCAAACTCCTGCTCCAGCGCTTCCATCAGCTGCTTGGCCTCACTGCCATCACAGCCCAGGTCGAAGTTGAGTGAGGTTTGCAGGCGGATGGTCCTGTGCTTCGGCAGGCCAATTTCTTCGTGCAGCAATTGCAGGAGCTGCTGCATGACGGGGTCTTCGGGGAAGTCGGGGGCGAGGTTCATGGTTGCGGCTATGAATAAAGGGTGAGTGTTTTGTGCTTTGCAATAAAGATTCTGGGTGCTCAATAACCCGATTCCTGTCACAAGGGCAACTATCGGCAGGCTTTCCAGGTGCGTTTCTTTGATCCAATTGGTGGCATGGAACAGAAGCGCTGGTCCCGTTATAAGAAGGCAAAGTCCAAGCCATTTTCTGAGTACTGACAGCTTTATTGTCCTCTCAATTATTGCAGCGAGTACAAGGAGGAACAGCAGATTGATCCACTGGGTGTAATCGGTCATCGTATTAGCCACCCTGAAACTGTCGGACCATGGCCGACAGTGATCGCTGAGGGCCGATACCGCCGTTGACCTGCGCGTCGAGACCGATAATGACATCGCCGGCGTGATAGCTGCGAATGATCCCTTTGACTATCAGGCTGGCGGTCGTCCCTACGATGCCTCCGATGGGTCGAGATACCAAGCTGACAGGCGCTGCCAAAGCGCTGCCTATCAACCCTGCAAGGATTTCCCCTCGTGTGTTAAGCAAGTCTGCCTGCTGTCGACTCAGCGGCTTTGAAATCGCGACTGTTATTTTGCAGGGCAAGTCACGGGCAAGCATTTTTTCGTAAAGATCCCTGAGGTGATTGCGTACCTCGTTTGCGGAGTCTCCTGCTTCCAGCGGGCATAGGTCGACCAAGGCGTGGCGATTTTCAGGTAAAACAGTGAAGCGAATCACTGTGAAGATGACGCCATAGTGGCCAATGTGTTGAGTCCTTTCGATGTTCACGGGGTTCTGCCGAGCAGTTGAGACCGCGCTATTTTCATTCAGCTACGCGTAACTTCTATAGAGGGTTGGGCGGGTATTTGAAGCAGTTTGGGAAAGGGATGGCGCAACGTTTGGTGGTTTCCTACAGTGGACTCCGGCATTTATGGCTTGGCAGTGATTTAACAGGCGAAACTGCTCAATTGTATGAGCGAGCTTGCTCGCGAAAAACTCAAGGACGCCGCGTTCTTTCTGATTTACCGCGTCATCGTTGACGATTTTCGCGAGCAAGCTCGCCCCTACATAGGGCGTTGCTTAGATTTGCGCTTGTTCAGGTTGCAGTTGTACGTGTTGCGCGGCTTCCAGCAAATCACAGCCGTCCTGAACGAGCAGGTACAGGGCATTGATAATGTGTGAAATGTCTTTGAGGTCGGCGTGTTCGAAGGTCAGGCAGGAGAAAGTTTCGAGCAAGTCCGTGGCTGCGCGGATGCGTTGATGGGCGGCGGACTGGATGTCTTCGGCGTTGGCTTCGGTGTCGATAAGAAGTGGGTGGGTGTCGGTGAAGTTGGTGCGTAGCTGACGATAGCGCTCCATCGTTTCAGGTGTTTGCATTTGGAGGTACTCGGTTTGCTGTTAGGTAACCGACATCACCGTGGCCAAACGGTGGGTGGCGGACTGTGCGCGGGTTGGCCAACCGGAAACAGCACCGGCACGTCCGAAGACGTCCCCCACACAGCCGCCATAGCACTGCAATACGAGACGATAGACGTACGCAGAGCAGACAATGGCACTTATGTGTGCTGTTTTCTGGGTGACCAAACCCGGTCGCTGATTTGGCAGCGACGGAACGAACCTTAGAAGTGAGTGTGTTATTGGGCAATAAACAGATGGTTTAATCGTTCGTGATGCAATCACCCACTGACAGGCTTGCTGATACACCGCTCAAAAATCGCCTCCAACCCCCGATAATCACACGCCACCGCATCAATATTCGCGGGTACCCACGACGCGTGTTTCACCAGCCACCAGTTCACCGAAAATCCGGCATTTACGATGATTTGTTCAAACAAAATCCGTTGCGCTCTGCCGTTGCCTTCGCGGAAGGGGTGAATGACGTTGAGGTCGCCGTAAGCCTCGGCAACCTGCTTTACCAGTTCGGCCTGGCTAATGGCGATAAACCAGTTTGCTTCCTCCATACGCCGAATGATCTTCGCAGCTTCCGGCAGGATGCGTTCTGGGGTACAGAAAAGGGTGTCACCTTTCTGGAGGTTGACGCTGCGCAGTTCGCCGGCCCAGTCGTAAATGTCGCCGAACAGGATGCGGTGGATGTGTTGCAAGCGGTTGAGGTCATAAGGCGGCGGGAAGAGGGCGAGATTACCTGCGGCGATTTCAGATAATTCCCGCTCCGCCTCGTGCAGGCTGGTTTCGTCAAGCAAATCGAGGCGGTTGCACAGGACGCTGCTACCGGGGTAGCAGTATGGGTCCTGGCCCACCCCGTATTTGTCGAGCATCAGCGCGGGGTATTGCGGTACTTGGCAAGCACGGCTTCGCGGGTCGGCAAGGGTTTGTCGACGTCGGCCGGTTGGGTGTCGAACCCTTCCAGGCGCAGGCTGGCCAGGTAATTGGAACGGCGGATCTTGTGATAGTGATCCTGTTTTTGCTCAAAAGTCAGTTCGCTCATTGCAGCGTACTCCTGGTTAGCAAGGCTTTGATTGTAGCGCAATGCATCAAGGGAAAGGCAGGATAAAAACCACGTCACATTCCTTATAAAAAATCCGCCAGCGCGCTGAATTCAGCGTATGTTTCACCGCAAAATCTTGTAGGGCGATTCCGCCTTCTACTTAAAGGGAGTTAAGCATGGGTTTGCTTCGTGTCGCTTCGGCGATGTCATTGTGTGCGGTGGCTTTTTCGATCCAGGCCGAGCAGTTGCCGATCGAGGTGCTCAGCGCGGTGGTCAAGGACCAGAAGATCGCCGATGCCGAGGTGCTGTTGCAACGCAACGGTGCGCAGAACGTTGTAGGCCGCACCAACGCCCAGGGGCAGGTGACGCTGACCAGCGAGGCGGCTGACGACGCCAGCAATCTATTGATCATCAAGAAACCGGGCTACTCCAACCTGGTGGTGAAATGCCCGTGCAAGGGCATGACCTATGCCGTCAGCCCGGTCATGGAAAACCTCGATGGTCTGCGCGTGGTGCTGACCTGGGGCCAGACGCCGGACGATCTCGACTCCCATATGATCTTCCCCGGCAACAATATCTACTTCGAGAACAAGACTGGCACCGACGCCGAGCTGGACGTGGACGACACCGACAGCTACGGCCCGGAAACCATCACCCTGCAGAAGAAGCACTACGGCGAAAGCTACGTTTACGCCGTGCATGACTACAGCAACGGCGGCAATCCAGGTTCGCGCCAGTTGTCCAACAGTGAAGCCAAGGTGTTTGTGTACATGGGCCAATCCCTGGTGCGCACCTACTACGTGCCGAAAAACCGCAGCGGTAACCTGTGGACCGTGTTTCGCATGACCGGCAGCGGCGACTTCCAGGACATCAACACCTTCAACGGCGTGATGGTGGATGCTGCGAATGTGCTCAATGAAGTCAAACCGTTACTGGATGACAGTGTTGCGGTGGCGGCTGTCGCGGTCAGCTCTTCGGCCCAAACCGATGCCAAGCGTCTGAACGTTCAAGGCGAAGCGGCCTATCAGGCCGGGAACCTTGACCAGGCCATCGACCTGTTCCGCCAGGCCATCGAGTTGGACAATTGCTTCGGCAAGGCCTACGGCAATCTGGGCCTGGCATATCAGAAGGCAGGCAATACCGCGGAGTCGATCTGGGCCAACCGCAAGGCCATTGCCCTGGCGACGGGTGCCAATGCGGCAACCGTACGCGCGGGTGCCTACTACAACATTGCACGGATCTACGAAGCGGCAGGGCAGTTTGCCGATGCGTTGCGTCACTACCAGTTGGCCAAGGAACAGAAAGCCAATCCGGTGTACGACACGGCGATCGAGCGGGTGCAGAATCGCTGATCCTGCCTGAGTGAAGCTCTAAACTGTGGGAGCGGGCCTGCTCGCGAACGCGGTCCGTCAGTATCAAATATGCTGACTGATCACCGCCTTCGCGAGCAAGCCCGCTCCCACATTTGGATCTGTGTTTTCCTGCTATTACTTTGGAATATTCCTACTTCGGCCCTGGGCCATCTCCCAGCCTGTGTATCATCCTGTCTCTTTTTTCCATGCGACCTTTCTCGATTCGCTGAACTTACTGGGCTACGTTTTTAAGCCACGTTCAACGGTCAATGGAGTGACAGCCTATGCACGACACCCTCCAGCAGGTCTTTGGTTATCCGCAGTTTCGCCCTGGCCAGGAAGAAGCGGTCAGCGCCGTATTGGCCGGTCGCTCGGCGGCTGCGATTTTCCCGACCGGGTCCGGCAAGTCGCTGTGTTATCAACTTTCAGCCGTACTGCTGCCGCACCTGACGCTGGTGGTGTCGCCGCTGTTGGCGTTGATGCAGGACCAGTTGGGTTTCCTCAAGCGCCACGGTATTTCAGCGGGCAGTATCGATTCGGCCCAGAGCCGTGATGATGCCAACGATGTGATGGCCCGTGCGCGTTCGGGCGAGCTGAAAATCCTGATGATTTCAGTGGAGCGCTTGAAGAACGAGCGCTTTCGAAACTTCCTGCAAAGCGTGCAGATCTCCTTGCTGGTGGTGGATGAGGCGCACTGCATTTCCGAATGGGGCCACAACTTTCGTCCGGACTATCTGAAGCTGCCGGACTACCAGCGCCAGTTCAAGATCCCGCAGGCGCTGCTGCTGACGGCCACCGCGACTCCCAGCGTGATTGCCGATATGCAGGGCAAGTTTGCGATTGCGCCGCAGGACGTGATTACCACCGGCTTCTACCGGCCCAACCTCAACTTGCTGGTGGAGCCGGTGAGCGGCGCGGACAAGCGCCGTCGCCTTGTGCAATGGATGAGCGAGCGGGCCGACCAGCCGAGCATCGTGTACGTCACCCTGCAGAAAACCGCCGAGCAGATTGCCGAGCACCTGAACCGCAATGGCATCCAGGCCGAGGCGTATCACGCCGGTCTGCCCCACGATAAACGCGAGGGCATCCAGCAGCGTTTCATGGGCGGGCGCTCCAATTGCATCGTCGCCACCATCGCGTTTGGCATGGGCATCGACAAAAGTGACATCCGCAACGTTGTGCACTTCGACCTGCCCAAATCCATCGAGAACTACAGCCAGGAAATCGGCCGGGCCGGTCGTGATGGGCGGCCCTCCGACTGCCTGGTGCTGGCCAACCGCGACAGCCTCAATGTGCTGGAGAACTTCGTGTACGGCGATACGCCGGAGCAGGAGGGTATCCGTCGAGTGCTGGAGGAGTTGCAAGCCGCACGGGGCGAGGGCCAGTGGGAGTTTTTGCTGAGGTCTTTGTCGGACCACAGCAATATTCGCGAGCTGCCGTTGAAGACGCTGCTGGTTCAGTTGGAGCTCAAGGGCGTGATCGCGCCGCGCTACGCGTTTTATGCCGAATACCGTTTCAAGTACCTGATCGAACCCGAGGCCTTGCTCGCGCGTTTCTCCGGCGAGCGGCAGCAATTTGTCGCGGCGATCATCCAGGTGTGCAAGCGTGCAAAAACCTGGGCAACGGTGGATTTCGACGCGCTGTATCAGCAGCACAATGCCGAGCGCAACCGGGTGGTGAAGGCGCTGGATTACTTCCAGGAGCAGGGCCTGATCGAACTGGAAAGCAAGCAGATGACCGAGGTTTACAGCTTGCTGAATACCGATTTCGACGCACAGGTGCTGAGCACCGCGTTATACACAGGCTTCAAGCAACACGAGGTGACGGAGGTGGCGCGAATTCACGCCATGCTCGATCTGTTTGCCACCGAGCGCTGCCTTGGGCAACGTCTGGCGCAGTATTTTGGCGATGAAAACGCGCCGCAGCGTTGTGGGCACTGCTCGGTGTGCCACGGGCATGTCGCGCACTTGCCGGCGCCGCCGAGCTTGCCGCCGCTTGTGGATAAAAACTTCATGGGCCTGTGCGGTGATTTTATCCACAGGCATCATGAGCACACCGGCCAATTACCGGGTGCGGAACGGCTGACGCGCTTTCTGGGCGGGATCAGCGTGCCGTTGTTCACCAAGTTGAAGGCGCGGGGCATTCCCGGTTTCGCCGCACTGGAGGACTACCCCTACGCCGATGTACGCGAGTGGGCCGAGGCCCATTTGAATGAGCTGTAAACCCACTTTCACCCGAGGTGCCCATGCCTGACTCAGTGCCACAACGTGCCGATTACCCCCACTTCCAGCCGATCCTCACGCGCTGGCACGATAACGATGTGTATGGCCATGTGAACAATGTGACCTACTACAGCTTCTTCGACACGGCGGTGAATACTTACCTGATCGAACAAGGCGGGTTGGATATCCATGACGGTGAAGTGGTTGGGTTTGTGGTGAGTTCGGCGTGTGATTATTTTGCGTCGATCGCTTTTCCCGAGCGCGTCGAAATCGGCTTGCGGGTGGGCAAGCTGGGCAACAGTTCGGTGCAGTATGAGCTGGCGGTGTTCAAGGCTGGCGAGCAAGAGGCCTGCGCGGCGGGGCGCTTTGTGCATGTGTTTGTGGATAGAGCGTCGAACCAGCCGGTGACGATTTCGGGGCTGTTGCGCGAGGCGTTGCAGCGGTTGGTAGCCTGACTCGGTCCCGCAAACGCTGCAGAACCAAATGTGGGAGGGGGCAAGCCCCCTCCCACATGGGATTTTCGTCAGGCCTTAGTCATCATAGCGATGATGGCGCTTGTGCTTGTTCTTGCGATGACCATAGGCATGACCGCGGCCCGGGTGATCATCGCGGTAGTAGCGACGGTCGTCACGGCCACGGTAACGGCGGTCATCGTCATCGCTCTTGTTGCCCATGTAGTTGCCCAGTGCGCCACCTGCGCCACCGCCGGCCGCCGAGCCGATCAGTGCACCGGTGCCGCCGCCGACACTGCGGCCTACCACGTTGCCGCCGGCTGCGCCCAGTGCGCCGCCAATGGCGGCTTCGCCACGGCTGCGCTTGTCGGCGCCGACCGCACTACCGCCCGCGCCGCCCAGCGCGGCGCCAATGGCCGAACCGGTGTTGCCGCCCAACTGCTGGCCGACGACCGAGCCTAGCACCCCGCCCAATGCGCCGCCCACACCGGCTTCGGTGGTGCCACCGGCCATGGCTGCGCCACTGACCAGGCCAAGGGACAACAAGAGAATCGAGGAGAACTTCATTCAGGGAAACCTCAAGGGGATGACGGCGCGATCCTGAGGTTGTATCGAGACGCTGACAATCGAAATCCGACCGGTGGCAGCAGTTGTATACAATTTGCTAAGTTACTGTTTTGTATAGGGAACTTAAGTTGTTTTTACGAGTCTTTAGTTACTTAGCAATGGCCGCTTTTATGTAAAAGCGGCCTTTTTTTGTGCCCGTAAAATGTGTGTTGAGGATGCTGGCCTCTTCGCGGGCAAGCCGCTCCCACATTTGAAATGCATTTCAAGTATGGACGGTGGCTTGTCTGCCGAACCGAATCAGGCCGAGCGCGCCATGATCAAGCCAGTGTCACTCGCTGCTTCCAAACGAATCGCGACGAACTTCGACGTTGGCGTATGGCTCCCGTCGCCCGTGCTTTCCAATGGCACCAGAGGGTTCACTTCCGGATAGTAAGCCGCCGCCTGCCCGGCCGGAATATCGAACGCCAGCAGGGTAAAGCCTTTCACACGGCGTTCACGGCCGTCTTCCCACAACGAGATGATGTCTGCCTTTTGCCCCGGCTTGAAGCCCAGGCGGATGATGTCGGCTTCGTTGACGAACAGCACATCCCGTTGCCCCTTGACCCCACGATAACGGTCGTCCAGGCCATAGATCGTGGTGTTGTACTGATCGTGGGAGCGCATCGACTGCATGATCAGGTCCGGCACCCGCCCTGTGGCATGGGTGCGCTCGTGAATCAGGTCCTTGGGCAGGACGTTCGGCCGGAAGTTGGCGCGGCCCGATGGGGTGTTCCAGCGGCGTGCGCCAGCGGAATTGCCCAGATAGAAGCCGCCGGGATGTTTGATCTTCTCGTTGAAGTCCTTGAAGCCTGGAATGGTATCGGCGATCAGGTCGCGGATGCGGCCGTAGTCGGCGACCAGCCAGTTCCAGTCCACCGGTTTGCTGCCCAGGGTCGCGGCCGCGATGCCGGCCAGGATCGCAGGCTCCGATTTCATCAGTTTCGACAGCGGCTGCAACTGGCCATTGGAGCCGTGGACCATGCTGAACGAGTCTTCCACCGTCACCGCTTGCGGGCCGTCGGCCTGAATGTCGATGTCGGTACGGCCCAGGCACGGCAGGATGAGGGCGTCTTTACCGTGCATCAGATGGCTGCGGTTGAGCTTGGTGCTGATCTGCACGGTCAGGTCGCAGTTGCGTAACGCCTCGAAGGTGCGGGTACTGTCGGGCGTGGCCTGGGCGAAGTTGCCGCCCAGGCCGATAAACACCTTGGCGCGACCTTCGAGCATTGCGTGGATGGCTTCGACCACGTTGTGCCCATTGGTACGCGGCACCTGGAACTGGAAGCGGCGCTCCAGTGAGTCGAGGAACGCCATCGGTGGGCGCTCGTTGATGCCCATGGTGCGGTCGCCCTGCACGTTGCTGTGGCCGCGTACCGGGCACAGGCCCGCACCTGGGCGGCCAATGTTGCCACGCAGCAACATCAGGTTGGCAATTTCCTGGATGGTCGGCACCGAGTGACGGTGCTGGGTGATGCCCATCGCCCAGCACATGATCACGTTCTTGCCTTTGGCATACATGCGCGCGGCTTGCTCGATCTCCACCAGTGTCAGGCCGGACTGCTCGACGATTTCCTCCCAGGAGGTGTCATCGATCTGGCCCAGATAGTCCAGTACGTTAACGGTGTGCTCATTGAGGAAGCCATGGTCGAACACGGCTTCCTTGCCTTCGGCCAGCGCTTGACGCTCCCACAGCAGCAGGAACTTGGCCATGCCGCGCAGGATGGCCATATCGCCGCCCAGCGCCGGGCGAAAATAGGCAGTATTGGTCGGCTTGTCGCCGTTAGTGAGCATTTCCAGCGGATGTTGCGGGTGCTGGAAGCGCTCCAGGCCACGTTCTTTCAGGGGGTTGATACACACCACCTGGGCGCCGCGTTTCACTGCTTCGCGCAGCGGCTCAAGCATGCGCGGGTGATTGGTACCGGGGTTCTGGCCCCAGACGAAAATCGCGTCGGCGTGTTCGAAGTCATCAAAGGTCACGGTGCCTTTGCCCACGCCCACACTCTGTGCCAGGGCGACGCCGCTGGCTTCGTGGCACATGTTCGAGCAGTCCGGGAAGTTATTGGTGCCGTAGGCGCGCACGAACAGCTGATACAGGTAGGCGGCTTCGTTGCTGGCGCGGCCCGAGGTGTAGAACTCGGCCATGTCCGGGCTGGGCAGGGCATTGAGGTGCTTGCCGACCAGGTCGAACGCGGCTTCCCAACTGATGGGCTGGTAGCGGTCGGTCTCGGCGTCGTAGCGCATGGGCTCGGTGAGACGGCCTTGGTATTCGAGCCAGTAATCGCTTTGTTCCAGCAGCGCGGTAACGCTGTGCTTTGCGAAGAAGGCCGCGTCCACGCGGCGCTTGGTAGCTTCCCAGTTGACGGCCTTGGCGCCGTTTTCGCAGAACTTGACCATGCCGCTTTCCGGCGAGTCGCCCCAGGCACAGCCCGGGCAGTCGAAGCCGCCGTTCTGGTTGGTCTTGAGCATCATGCGCAGGTTTTTCAGCGCGTTGTCGCTGGTCAGCCAGGCTTGCGCCACGCTGATCAACGCGCCCCAGCCGCCGGCCGGGCCCTTATAGGGCTTGTAGCGTGGGGTTGGGGTCTGGTCGGCTTGGTGGTGAAGGCTCATGGCTGGTACTCCATCGCAGGGCTGTAGACCCGCGGCGCGCTTTTCTGCGGCAGGTGGATGAGATTGAGGTTATGCCGGCGCGCCCATTGCAGGGCCAGGCCGGTGGGCGACGACAGGCTGACCAGGGTCTGGATGCCCGCGCGCAGGACTTTCTGGATCAATTCGAGACTGCAGCGGCTGGTGACGATCGCCAGGCCGCCGTCGGTCGGAATCTTTTGGCGGATCAAGGCACCAATCAATTTATCCAGAGCGTTATGCCGGCCGATGTCTTCGCGGCCCATCAGCAATTCGCCCTGATCATTCATAAACACCGCCGCATGCACCGCGCCGCTGTGCTGGCCCAGTGGCTGGAATGCACTGATGCGCTGGCGCAGGCCATCAAGCCATTCGGCCGGTGGCAAGGGCGCGCCGGGCAGCACCTGAAGGTCTGGCAAGGCCTGCTCCACCGCTTCGACACCGCACAGGCCGCAGCCGCTGGTACCAGCCAATTGGCGGCGCTGCTGCTTGAGGTTCCAGAATGCACGGCTGGAAATCTGTACCTGGGCATACTGGGCGGAGCCCGCGCCACTGAGCTTGAGGTCGTATATGTCGCTAACGTCGCTGATGATGCCGCTGCCAAGGCTGAAACCGACAATGAAATCTTCCAGGTCGGTCGGTGTTACCAGCATGACTGCCTGGCTGATGTCGTTATAGGCAATCGCCAACGCCACCTCTTCGGCCAGCGCAGTACGGCCGACGTCGGTGTGTTCGAGATTGCTGTACTGATAGCTCTGGCTGGCGGCGGGCGCTGGCGTTTCGAGGGCGGGCGCCGCGCAGGTGGGGCGCTTGGCGTTCATGAGGCAGTTACCACCGGCGGATTGATCAGTGTTCAGACTAGGCGCGACAAAGCGTCGCGTCTAATTGCCAGTATTGATGTATTGATAGATGGCGTCGATCAGGGCTCGGTTTGCGGGTAGGGATGGCCTGGAACCCAAATCCCTGGGACTGGTCTAGTCTTGGGCATCAGGCACTTAAACCCAAGGAGAGCGCACCATGAGTATTTTCAGTTTTGTTAAGGAAGCAGGCGAGAAATTGATTGATCTGCTGACGCCGGGTAATGCGAACGCGAGTGAGCAGTTGAAGGACCACATCTCCAAGGTCGGCCTTGGAAATCCGAATGTGCAGGCCACCGTTGAGGGTGACAAAGTCACCGTAACGGGCGAAGTCGCGACTCAGGAAGAGAAAGAAAAAATCATCCTGGCGGCCGGGAACATCGCAGGTGTCGGCAGTGTTGAAGACAAGATCACCGTCTCCGGCCCGGCGGTTGCCGCTGCGCGTTTCGTGGTGGTGAAGAAAGGCGACACCCTCAGCGCGATTTCCCTGGCGGTGTACGGCAACGCCAATCAGTACAACAAGATTTTCGAGGCTAACAAGCCGATGTTGTCGCACCCGGACAAGATCTACCCAGGCCAGACGCTGCGTATCCCTGAGTAATACGCACAACAACCCTGTGGGAGGGGGCTTGCCCCCGATGGCAGTGTGTCAGTCACTGGATGTGTTTCTGATGTACCGCTATCGGGGGCAAGCCCCCTCCCACATAGATTTAGATACCGACAATGAGATCGCGGTAATCCTCGACAGCCGCAAATTCTGCAGTGTCCTTTGGCCCTTTTTGGCTGTCAGGCTCTTTGACTGCCAGCAAATGGCCTACCCCGAAATCCCTGGCACTGCGCAGAATCGGCAAGGTGTCGTCGATAAACAGGCTACGGGCCGGGTCGAAGTCGATGTCTGCTTGCAGCGCTTCCCAGAACTGCGGGTTCTCCTTGGGAAAACCGTAATCGTGGGAGCTGATCAGTTGTTCGAAGTACGGTGCCAACTCGATGCGCTCCAACTTCAATGACAATGAGTCGCGATGAGCGTTGGTGATCATGATCACGCGCTTGCCGGCCTGTTTGATCGCTGCCAGAAAAGTATCGGCGTCCGGGCGCAGGGCAATCAGGTGGGCGGTTTCCAGCTTGAGTTCGCGCACCGGGATTGCAAGCTCGGCGCTCCAGAAATCCAGGCAATACCATTGCAACTGTCCGGCGTTACGCTCGAACAGCGGCTGCAATTCCATCTGCGCCATGGCCAGGCTCACGCCGTGCAGCTCGGCGTAGCGTTGCGGCAGGTGCTCCATCCAGAAGTGGTTGTCGTAATGCAGGTCGAGCAAGGTGCCGTCCATGTCCAGCAGGACGGTGTCGATGGCGTGCCAGGGCAAAGAGGGCATGGGGCGTTCTCATGTAAGTAAAGATATCCGACACAGACAATCGGAAAAGCCACGGTATAGTAACCCGATCACGTCAAGGAGCCGTTTATGCGCCAGAAACCCACCGTCCTCGCCCGCGAAATAGTCGCCAGTAGCCGTTTGTTCCGCGTGGAGGAAGTGCAATTGCGCTTTTCCAATGGCGTTGAGCGCACCTACGAACGTCTGGTGGGCCGTGGTGCCGGTTACGGCGCAGTGATGATCGTGGCGATGATCGACGAAGATCATGCATTGCTGGTGGAAGAGTACTGCGGTGGCACCGATGAATACGAGTTGTCCTTGCCCAAGGGCCTGATCGAGCCCGGCGAAGATGTGCTGGCGGCGGCGGACCGCGAGCTCAAGGAAGAGGCCGGCTATGGCGCACGCCAGTTGGAACATATCACCGAGCTGTCGCTGTCGCCCGGCTATATGAGCCAGAAAATCCAGGTGGTGCTGGCCACTGATCTGTACGAAGAGCGCCTGGAAGGCGATGAACCCGAGCCTATGCGCGTGGAGCGGGTCAACCTGCGTGAACTGTCGGCGCTGGCGCAGAACGAGCAGTTCAGCGAGGGCCGGGCGCTGGCCGCGCTGTATCTGGTACGAGACCTGCTGACCCAGCGTGGAGTGTTCACCTTATGAGCGAACTGTTCCTCGGCCATCCGTTTATCGCGCCTGTCATTGAATTGGCTCGCCAGGCCGGTGAAGTCATCCTGCCGTACTGGCGTGCCGATGTAGCAGTGACCTGCAAAGCGGATGATTCGCCGGTGACGGCCGCCGATCTGGCCGCGCACCATCTGATTCTTGCGGGTCTCACGGCGCTGGACCCGAGCATTCCGGTGCTGTCTGAAGAAGACGCCGACATCGACCAGAGCGTGCGCGCCGGCTGGCAGCGTTGGTGGCTGGTGGACCCACTGGATGGCACCAAGGAATTCATCAGCGGCAGTGAAGAGTTCACGGTCAATATTGCCTTGATCGAGCAGGGCCGTGTGGTCTTCGGCGTGGTCTCGATACCCACCAGCGGTCGTTGCTACTTCGGCGGCGCAGGCCTGGGCGCTTGGCGCTCGGATGTGAATGCCGCGCCCAGGCAGATCCAGGTGCGCCAGACTCCGGCTGCGGGTGAAGCCTTTACCGTGGTTGCCAGCCGCCGCCATACCAGCCCGGAGCAGGAGCGTCTGCTGGACGGGCTGAGCCAAGGCCTGGGGGAGCTGAAACTGGCGAATATCGGCAGCTCCTTGAAGTTCTGCCTGTTGGCCGAAGGCAGTGCCGACTGCTACCCGCGCCTGGCGCCGACGTCGCAGTGGGACACGGCGGCGGCGCAAGGTGTGTTGGAAGGGGCGGGGGGCGAGGTGCTGGAGTTGAGCGGCAAGCCGTTCAGCTACCCGGCGCGGGAATCGTTGTTGAACCCGTTCTTTCTGGCGTTGCCGGCCAAGGCTGCATGGCGCGAACGCTTGTTGAGCCTGGCCAGATCTTAAGCCCTGCGCAAATTAAAAATGTGCGAGGGGGCTTGCCCCCGATTGCGGTGTGACAGTCAGAAGTTGGTTGCCTGACACACTGCTATCGGGGGCAAGCCCCCTCCCACATTGGTTTTCGGTGATGGCGGTTAGCGGTGCAGGACGTACTGGCCGGTGAAGGTTACGGCGCGGTCTTCGCTGCCCTCATTCACCACCCACGTCTGCAGCGCCAACCGCGCCCGGCCATGGCGTTTGTAGGTCGCCACAAAGCGCTTCCACACCTTCTCTTCAGGCGCCGCGCACATCACCGTCGCATCCTGCGTCACCGGCAACGGATAACTGATCTGTCCTTCCTGGATCACGATGTGCCCGTCTTCAATGCCGTCTTCGCGCAGTCTCAGGTGCAACCAACCCCAGCCTGCCAGCACGGCGCCGCAGTAGAGGCTGCCGCCAAACATGGTGCTCTTGTGGTTGATATTGGCTTGCAAGGGCAGATGCAGTTGCAGCTGGTCGTGTTGCCAGTCGAGCACCTTGAGCCCCATTTCCCGAGTGAGGGGGATGTCGTGATGGAGGATGGATTCCAGGTAACGGCTGTCGCGGCTCATGGCGGTCTCTTGGCGGGTGGACAGGATCATTCGTCGTCTGCGCTGTGGCTGGCGCTGTCGGCGAAGTTCAGGCCGTGCTTGCGCAGTTTGTCGTGCAGTGTTTTGCGTGGCACGCCGAGGGCTTCGGCGAGGCTGCGCAGGGAGCTGTGGGGGCGGGTCAGTTCGGCGGCGATCAGGCTTTTTTCGAATTGTTCGACTTGCTCGCTCAAACCGCCAGGCGTGGAGGTCAGGGTGCTGGCGGATGGATCGTCCGGCGCACTGTCCAGGGCCAGTTCCAGGCCCAGGGCGAAGCGCTCGGCGGCGTTTTGCAGCTCGCGTACATTGCCCGGCCAACTGTGGCGCAACAGCAGGGCGCGTTGTCCCGGTTGCAGCTCGTGCAGCGGCAGGCCGTGGCGGCTGCTGGCTTCGTCGGCGAAGTGCTGGAACAGCATCAGCGCGTCTTCGCCACGTTCGCGCAGCGGTGGAATGCGCAGCGGCGCGACGTTGAGACGGTAATACAAGTCGGCGCGGAAGCGGCCCTGGTCGGCGGCCTGGCGCAGGTCTTCCTTGGTGGCGGCGATGATGCGGATGTCCAGCGGGATCAGCTGGTTGCCGCCCAGGCGCTCCACCACGCGTTCCTGCAACAACCGTAGCAGCTTGACCTGCACGTCCAGGCTCATGCTTTCGATTTCATCGAGAAACAGCGTGCCGCCGTTGGCGAATTCGAACTTGCCGATACGGCGCTTCTGCGCGCCGGTAAACGCGCCGGGTTCATGGCCGAACAGTTCGCTTTCCACCACAGACTCGGCCAGTGCCCCGGCATTGATCGCCACGAACGGGCCGCTGCGACGGTTCGACAGATCATGCAGGGCGCGGGCGACCACTTCCTTGCCGGCGCCGGTTTCGCCGAGGATCAGCACATCGGCCCTGGTCGCCGCCAGCGCACCGATTTGCTCGCGCAGGCGCAGCATTTGCGGCGAATGCCCGACCAGGCGTGTGCTCAGTTGCTGCCGATCGCTGAGGGCCAGGCGCAGGCTGCGGTTGTCCAGCACCAGGCGGCGCAGGGCCAGGGCGCGGCGTACGCTGTCGAGCAAGGCGTCGCTGGCGAAGGGCTTTTCGAGGAAGTCGTAGGCGCCGGCGCGCATCGCCTGCACTGCCAGCGGCACGTCGCCGTGGCCGGTGATCAGCAGCACCGGCAGGTCGGGGTCCTGGCCGTGCAGTTCGGCGAGCAGCTCCAGGCCGTCCATGCCGGGCATGCGGATATCGCTGACCACTACGCCCGGCCAGTCCCGCGACAGGCGTGCGGTGAGGCCGCTGGCTTCGCCCAGGGGCAGCACTTTCAGTCCGGCCAGGTCCAGGGTCTGGCATAGCGCCTGACGCAAATGGGGATCATCGTCGATCAGCACCACCTGAATCTGGTTATCGATACTCATACACTGCGGTCCTCGGACGGTTGCACACTGACGCCCGGCGAGCCGGCACGCAATTTCAAGGTTAACAGCGCGCCGCCTTCCTTGTGGTTGGCGAACAGCAGTTCGCCGCCGAACGCACGCATCAGGGTGTCACAGATGGCCAGGCCCAGGCCCAGGCCCTGGGTGCGTGTCTTGGTGGTGTAGAACGGCTCGCTGGCGCGGCCCAGGGCTTCCATGCAAAAGCCCGGGCCGTTGTCGCGGATGTACAGGTTGACGCCCTGGTCGGTGGTTTGGGCACTCAGCCACAGTTTGCGTGGCGGGCCTTTTTCGGTGAGGGCGTCGAGGGCATTGGCCAGCAGGTTGCCCAGCACCTGGCGTAGACGGGTTTCACCGGCCTGTACCCATAACGTCGCCTCGGGCAGGTCGCGGATCAATTCCACTTCCATCGAACGCCGCCGCTTGCCCAACAACGCCAGCGCATCGTCCAGCGCCGGTTGCAACGCCACGCTTTCCGGCGCGTGGCGGTCGCGGCGGGCGAACGCGCGCAAGTGGGCGATGATCGACGCCATGCGCCCGGTCAGTTCGCTGATCAACTTGAGGTTGCCGCGGGCATCGGCGGTGCGTTCATGGTCGAGCAGCACTTCAGCGTTTTCCGCGTAGCTGCGAATCGCCGCCAGGGGTTGGTTCAGTTCATGGCTGATGCTGGCCGACATGGTGCCCAGCGCCGAGAGTTTGCCGGCCTGTACCAGATCGTCCTGGGCGCGTACCAGTTCCTGCTGGGCGTGTTCGCGCTCCAGCACTTCCTGTTTGAGGCGCCGGTTCAGGCCTTCCAGGTCGCTGGTCCGCTCGGCCACGCGCATTTCCAGCTCGCGGCGGGCCTTGGCTTCGAAGGCGATGCGCTCCAGGTAATGGCGACGGCGCTGCATCATCAAGCCAAGCAGCAGCATCAGCACCAGCAATGTCGCGCCGCCGACGGCCACCACGGTACGCACCGGGCGGTTGATCAAGGACTGGGGAGCGAGAATTTCCACGTTCCAGCCGGTTTCGGCGATCGCGGTGGATTGGCGCAGCCAGGCGCTGCTGCTGAGGTTCAGTGGCTGCGGATCACGGGTCGGGTAGGGCTGGATGGCAATAATGGCCTGGCGTTCTTCGGCGGTCAGCGGGCGTGTGGCGCGGAACCGCCATTGCGGGCGCGAGGTGAGGATCACCACGCCATTGTGGTCGGTCACCAGCAGTTGTTCAGGGGTGTTGCCCCACAGGCTCTCGGTGTGGTCCAGGTCGACCTTGACCACCAGTACGCCGATGATGTTCTCACCATCGCGCACGGCGGCGGCGAAGAAATAGCCGCGCTTGGCCGAGGTGGTGCCCAGCCCGAAAAAGCGCCCCAGGCGCCCGGCCATGGCTTCGCTGAAATAGGGGCGAAAGGAAAAATTGCGCCCGACAAAGCTGTCTTGTTTATCCCAGTTGGACGCGGCGAGGGTCTTGCCGGTGGTGTCCATCAGGTACATCACTTCCACCCCGGCCTGGGCGGCGACGTCCTTGAGCAGCAGGTTGGCGTTGACCAGGTGGGTGCTGATCTGCGGCGCATCCAGCGCGGTGCGCAGGGCCGGCAGGTCACCGAGGATCTGCGGTAGCACTTCATAGCGATGCAGGGTGCCCAACAGGTTGGCGACGTACAGGTCCAGGGTCTGACGGTTCTGCCCGGCCAGCTCGCTGCGGTAGTAGCGCTCGGCCAAGTGTTCCAGCGGCCATAGCAGCGGCGCCAGGCACAACGCCAACAGGGCCAGGCTACGCCAGCGGGGTCTTCGCGGAAGAGGTGGGGTCATGGAAATCGTGCGCCTGTGGGTACAGGCGCATTATGCCTAGTGCTGCCTGGCAAGACACTCGTGCAATGCGTCTTGCCATTGCGGCTGGCTGACGTGCCATTGCTGCTGCAGGTGGCTGCAATCGAGGCGTGAGTTCAGAGGGCGCCTGGCGGGTGTTGGATAGGCGCTCGACGGGATCGCTTCCAGTTCGGCGCAGGGTTTGCCTGCCACGCGCAGGGCTTCGCCAATGGCCTGGGCAAAGCCGAACCACGATGTTTCACCCTGGGCAGTCAGGTGATAAACACCCCAATCCCCGGCGTCACCGGCTTGCCAGCGCTCGATCAGTGCACGCGTACTGTCGGCGATGGTCCCGGCCCACGTCGGCGCGCCGATCTGGTCGGCGACGATACGCATCTGCGGTTTCTCCTGCAGCAGGCGCTGCATGGTCAGCAGGAAGTTCTTGCCGTGGCTCGAATACACCCAGCTGGTGCGCAGAATCAGGTACTTGCCGCCCACGGCCGCAATCGCCTGTTCACCCGCCAGTTTGCTCTGGCCGTAGACACCCAGTGGGTTGGGCGGGTCATTTTCGGTATAGGCGGCAGGTTTGCTGCCGTCGAACACGTAATCGGTGGAGTAATGAATCAGCGGGACGCCAAGGGCCTTGGCTTCTTCGGCGAGAATGCCGGGGGTGGTGGCGTTGATGGCGAAGGCTGCGTCCGGTTCGCTTTCGGCCTGATCGACCGCAGTGTGGGCGGCGGCGTTGATGATCAGGTCGGGACGGTGAGCGCGCACGTGTTGGCGAATCTGGTCGGCGTTAGCCAGATCAAGCTGGTCGCGGCCCAGTACGATGAGCTCGCCCAGGCCCTGGAGGCGCTGCTGCAGCGCCTGGGAGACCTGGCCGTGCTGACCGGTGATCAATATCTTCAGGGGCGCTGTCACGGGAACAGGTCCGCATCCCTCAGGCTTTTACCGACCTGATCCTTGGCGGACAGGGTCGGTGGGCCATCGAGCTGCCAATCGATATTGAGGTCCGGGTCGTCCCAGCGAATACAACGCTCTGCCGACGGCGTGTAGTACTCCGTCGTCTTGTAGAGGAATTCGGCGTAATCGCTCAGCACAAGGAAACCGTGGGCGAAGCCCGGCGGTATCCACAGCTGCCGATTGTTTTCGGCAGACAGGCGCACGCTGGCCCATTTACCGAAATGAGGAGAGCTGCGGCGGATATCCACCGCCACATCCAAGACTTCCCCAGCCGTCACACGCACCAGTTTGCCCTGGGCGTGTTCGACCTGGTAGTGCAGGCCACGCAGCACGCCTTTCAACGAGCGTGAGTGGTTGTCCTGCACAAACTGAAGTTTCAACCCGCTGGCATTTTCAAACTCGCGGGCGTTGAAACTCTCATAAAAAAAGCCGCGGTCATCGCCAAATACCTTCGGTTCGATGACCAATACACCAGGCAGCTCAGTGGCGCTCACATTCATTTAGGGGTCCCGGCCAGCATGTACAAATACTGACCATAGCCGGTTTTGCCGAAATATTTAGCGCGTTCCAGCAAATAGTCACGATCAATCCAGCCGTTGTCGTAGGCGATTTCTTCCAGGCAGGCGACTTTCAGGCCCTGGCGGTGCTCGATGGTCTGCACGTAAGTGGACGCTTCCAGCAGGCTGTCATGGGTGCCGGTGTCGAGCCAGGCGAAGCCGCGCCCAAAACGTTCAACGTGCAGGTCGCCGCGCTTTAGGTAGGCGTTGTTGACGTCGGTAATCTCCAGCTCGCCGCGTGGCGAAGGCTGGACGGCCTTGGCGATCTTGATCACGTCGTTGTCGTAGAAATACAGGCCGGTCACCGCATAGCTCGATTTAGGCTTTGCCGGTTTCTCTTCAATCGACAGGGCGCGGCCTTCTTTGTCGAAATCGATCACGCCGAAACGCTCCGGGTCTTTGACCCAGTAGCCGAACACCGTAGCGCCGGATGGGCGTTTCGCGGCGTTGCGCAATTGATCACCGAAGTGCTGACCGTGGAAGATGTTGTCCCCCAGGATCAGGCACACCGGGTCATCACCGATGAACTCCTCGCCAATGATGAACGCCTGGGCCAAACCATCCGGCGAAGGCTGTTCCGCATAGCTGAAACGCACGCCGAACTGGCTGCCGTCACCCAGGAGGTTGCGGTATTGCGGCAGGTCCACCGGCGTGGAAATCACCAGGATGTCCTTGATCCCCGCCAGCATCAGCACCGAGATCGGGTAGTAGATCATCGGTTTGTCATACACCGGCAACAGTTGTTTGGACACGCCCAGGGTAATGGGGTGCAAACGGGTGCCGGAACCGCCGGCCAATACAATTCCCTTCATCATGCGATCAGATCCTTTACGTCAGTGTTGCCAAGTCGTTCACCTTGATAGCTGCCATCCTGGACCCTGCGGCACCATTCCAGGTTATCGAGGTACCACTGCACGGTCTTGCGCAGTCCGGTCTCAAAGGTTTCTTCCGGGACCCAGCCCAGCTCGCGCTCGATTTTGCTGGCGTCGATCGCGTAGCGTTGGTCGTGGCCCGGACGATCCTTGACGAACGTGATCAGGTCGGTGAATTTTTCCACGCCGGCCGGACGCTGCGGCGCCAGCTCTTCCAACAGGGCGCAGATGCCGCGTACGACGTCGATATTCTTCTGTTCGTTGTGGCCGCCGATGTTGTAGGTCTCGCCCACCACCCCAGTCGTCACCACCTTGAGCAGCGCACGGGCGTGATCCTCGACGAACAGCCAGTCGCGCACTTGCAAGCCATCGCCATACACCGGCAGCGGTTTGCCTGCGAGGGCGTTGAGAATCACCAGTGGGATCAGCTTTTCAGGGAAGTGGAACGGCCCGTAGTTGTTCGAGCAGTTGGTCAACAGCACCGGCAGGCCGTAGGTACGCTGCCAGGCGCGGACCAGATGGTCGGAGGCTGCCTTGCTGGCCGAGTACGGCGAGCTGGGGGCGTAGGGCGTGGTTTCGGTGAACAGATCGTCCACGCCGTGCAGGTCGCCATACACCTCGTCGGTGGAGATGTGATGGAAACGGAACGCGCTTTTGGCCGGTTCAGCCAGCTTCTGCCAATAGGCACGGGTGGCTTCGAGCAGGCTGTAGGTGCCGACGATGTTGGTCTGGATAAAATCCGACGGGCCGTCGATGGAGCGGTCCACATGGGACTCGGCCGCCAGGTGCATGATCGCGTCTGGCTCAAAGCGCGCCAGTACGGCGCTGACGGTGGCCTGGTCGATGATGTCGGCCTGGACGAACTCGTAGCGGCTGTTGGACGCAATGCTGGCCAGCGACTCAAGGTTGCCGGCGTAAGTGAGCTTGTCCAGGTTGAGCACGTCGTGCTCAGTGTGCTGGATCAGATGCCGGATCAGGGCCGAGCCAATAAATCCGGCACCGCCGGTGATGAGAATGCGCATGTCGAGGGCCTTTTCCTTAGACGGACATTAAGCGAAAGAAGCATAGCTTGAGTTGTGAATCGAGCGGGCGCAAGCGCGGCGAGCAGGAGGGGTTGATTAACGCCCCCGAACAATGGCGATATAGACGTCTGATAAAACCGAGGTCGTCACAATGTTGCTCGCCACATTGATCCATCGTGCCAGCCTGCCGTGCCCCCAGTTGAGCCTGGAACAGGCGGCCCATCTGCTTGAGCAACATTACGGCCTTAGTGGCGCATTGCAGTCATTGGGCAGTCAACAAGACCTCAACTTCAGGATTGACAGCGCCCTGGGCCGCTTCGTTCTGAAAATCTGCCGGGGTGACTACGCTGCAATTGAGCTCCAGGCCCAGCATGCCGCCCTCAATGCGCTGCAGGCGCAGGCAGAGGTGCGTGTGCCCAAGGTGATCAAGGCCCTCAATGGCGATGAACTGCTCACCATCAGCGTCGATGGACAGACCCTGCACCTGCGGCTATTGGACTACATCGACGGCCAACCCCTGACCCGTTTGCCTCACCTGGGCCGCGACGTGATTGCAGGCTTTGGCGACCTGTGCGGGCGCATGAGCCTGGCGCTGGCCACGTTCACCCATCCCGGCCTGGACCGCACCCTGCAATGGGACCCGCGCCACGCGCAGGCGTTGATCAAGCATTTGCTGGCGGCCTTGCCCGACCTTGCCCATCGCGCCGCGCTGGAACAGGTCGCCGGGCAGATCGACGCGCATATCGGGCCTTTGGCTGCGCACTTGCCCTGGCAGGCCGTGCACATGGACATCACCGACGACAACGTGGTCTGGCTGCGTGATGCGGGGCGGCACTGGCAGGTCCAGGGCGTCATCGATTTCGGCGACCTGGTGCATACCTGGCGCATTGCCGACCTGTCGGTCACCTGCGCCGCGCTGCTGCACCACGCCGAGGGCGACCCGTTTGCCATCCTGCCGGCGATCCGGGCGTGTCACGCGGTTACGCCGTTGCAGCGTGAAGAGTTGCGCGCGCTGTGGCCGTTGATCGTCGCCCGCGCAGCGGTGTTGGTGCTGAGCAGCGAGCAGCAGCGACGCCTGGACCCTGATAACGCCTACCTGTTGAAGAACGCCGAACACGAGTGGGAAATTTTCCACGTTGCGACATCGGTGCCGTTCGAATTGATGGAGGCGGCAATCCTCAGTGCTGTCGGCGAGGCCTTGCCGGCCTTGGCCAGCCAGGATTTCGCCCCATTGCTGCCAGGGCTGGTCGGGCGGGAATTCGCATTGATCGACCTGGGCGTGCTCAGTCCGCATTTCGAGGCGGGCAACTGGGAGACGCCTGGCATCGATCGGCGATTGCTGGACGACGCCGCAGCGGTGCATGGGCAGGCGGCCAGCCGTTATGGGCAATATCGATTGTCGCGTACCCGTCCGGACAGCGCTGTGGAGCCGGACACTTTTCCCCTGCACGTCGAATTGCATCTGCCCCCTGGCACAGTGGTTGAAGCCCCTTTTGCCGGGACCCTGCGCGAGGGCGCTGACGGCGTGCTGTGTGTGCATGACGAGCGCCTGAGTCTGCGCGTATGGGGCGTGAAAACGCCGCACGATCCCGGTGCAGTGGTCGTGAAAGGGCAGGTACTCGGTGAGGTCCACGGGCCGTTGATCGTGCAACTGTGTCGTGCCGACCTTGAGCCGCCGTTGTTCTGTGCCCCCTCCAGGGCGGCGGCGTGGCGCGCGTTGTGCCCGTCACCGGCGGCGCTGCTCGGGTTGGCCTGCGACGCCGAACCGGAGCTGGACCCCGAGGCGCTGCTGGCCCGGCGCGACGCCAGCTTTGCCCGCTCGCAGAAGCATTATTACGTCGACCCGCCGCGTATCGAACGGGGCTGGCGCAACCACTTGATCGATATGCAGGGCCGCTCCTACCTGGACATGCTCAACAACGTGGCCGTGCTGGGCCACGGTCACCCGCGGATGGCGGCGGTGGCGGCGCGGCAATGGTCACTGCTCAACACCAACTCGCGATTTCACTACGCGGCGATTGCCGAGTTTTCCGAACGCCTGCTGGCGCTGGCGCCGCAGGGTATGGACCGGGTGTTCCTGGTCAACAGCGGCACCGAGGCCAATGACCTGGCGATTCGCCTGGCCTGGGCCTACAGCGGCGGGCGCGACATGCTCAGTGTGCTGGAGGCTTATCACGGCTGGTCGGTGGCGGCGGACGCGGTGTCGACCTCGATTGCCGATAATCCCCAGGCGCTGAGCAGCCGCCCGGACTGGGTGCACCCGGTGACGGCGCCGAATACCTACCGTGGTGAGTTCCGCGGGCCGGACAGTGCGCCTGACTATGTACGAAGCGTGGAACACAACCTGGCGAAAATCGCCGCGAGCCAACGTCAGCTGGCGGGTTTCATCTGCGAGCCGGTGTATGGCAACGCCGGTGGTATTTCGTTGCCGCCGGGCTACTTGCAGCAGGTCTATGGGTTGGTCCGCGCCCAGGGCGGCGTGTGTATCGCCGATGAGGTGCAGGTGGGCTATGGCCGCATGGGGCATTTTTTCTGGGGCTTTGAAGAGCAGGGCGTTGTGCCGGACATCATTACCATGGCCAAGGGCATGGGCAACGGGCAGCCGCTGGGTGCGGTGATCACCCGTCGCGAAATTGCCGAAGCCCTGGAAGCCGAGGGCTACTTCTTCTCCTCATCGGGCGGTAGCCCGGTCAGTTGCCGTATCGGCATGGCGGTACTGGATGTGATGGAGGAAGAAAACCTGTGGGAAAACGCCCAGCTAGTGGGGGGATATTTCAAGACACGCCTGCAAGCGCTGATCGAGCGTCATCCGTTAGTCGGCGCGGTACACGGTTCCGGCTTCTATCTGGGGCTGGAGCTGGTACGTGACCGACACACCCTGGAGCCCGCGACGCAGGAGACGGCGCTGTTATGTGACCGTCTGCGTGAGCTGGGCGTTTTCATGCAGCCGACCGGCGACTATCTGAACATCCTCAAGATCAAGCCGCCGATGGTCACTACCCGGCGCAGTGTGGATTTTTTCGTCGACATGCTGTCCAAAGTGCTCGACGAACAGTTGTAACAAGCCGATTGATATCGGTTTTAATCGATTGAATTTATTGTGCGCCCTGTTTTTTAACTACTAAAGCCGATATTTATCCGTTATAAAGTCGGCTTTCACCCCATTCGGAGCCCTGATCGTCATGACCACTTTGCACAGCACGCCTCGCGCCGATGGCTTTCATATGCCCGCCGAATGGGCGCCACAGACCCAGACCTGGATGATCTGGCCCGAGCGCCCGGACAACTGGCGCCTGGGCGGCAAGCCGGCGCAGGCGGCCCACGTGGCCGTGGCCAAGGCCATTGCACGGTTTGAACCGGTGACCGTTGCGGTTTCCGCCGGCCAGTACGAAAACGCCCGCAGCCGCCTCGACGTGCCGAATATCCGCGTGGTGGAGATGTCCAGCGACGACGCCTGGGTACGGGACACCGGCCCGACGTTCGTGATCAACGACAGTGGCGAAGTGCGCGGTGTGAATTGGGATTTCAACGCCTGGGGCGGGTTTGACGGCGGTTTGTATGCGCCGTGGAACCGCGACTCACAAGTGGGCGGCAAGATTCTCGAGATCGAGCGCGCCTCACGTTATCGCACCGAAGGCTTTGTGCTGGAGGGCGGTTCGATTCACGTCGACGGCGAAGGCACCCTGATCACCACCGAAGAGTGCCTGTTGAATCGCAACCGCAATCCGCACCTGGACCGTGCGGCCATCGAAGCAGTCCTCAGCGCCAACCTGGCTGTGGACAAGATCATCTGGTTGCCGGATGGACTGTTCAACGACGAAACCGACGGCCATGTGGATAACTTCTGTTGCTACGTGCGCCCAGGTGAAGTGCTGCTGGCCTGGACCGATGACCCGCAAGACCCGAACTACGCGCGCTGCCATGCCGCCATGGACGTACTGCAAAGCAGCACTGACGCCCAGGGCCGCTCGTTCACGGTGCATAAGATGCCGATCCCAGGGCCGCTGTATGCCACCGAGGAAGAATGTGCCGGTGTCGATCCGGTGGACGGTAGCCAGGAACGTAATCCGAGCGTGCGATTGGCCGGTTCCTACGTCAACTTCCTGATCGTCAACGGCGGCATCATTGCGCCGAGCTTCGATGACCCGCTGGATCACCAGGCCAAGCAGATCCTGCAGAACCTGTTCCCACAACACGAAGTGGTGATGGTGCCGGGCCGCGAACTGTTACTGGGGGGCGGCAATATTCACTGCCTGACCCAGCAGCAACCCGCCCCACAGAGAAATTGAGTGCAGTTGTAACAGCGCCTTGATGGCGAGTGAGTACTGCGCAATCGCAGCGTTCCAAGCAAGCCCGCGGCCCGGCAAGGTCGCGGGCTTTTTTGCGGCTCAATACCCGTAAATACGGGATATTGGCATAGCTCTTGTATCGCAGATAAACGACAGAGACTCAGCCCAAGACCGCATTGTTCTGTCACATACCTTGAGTAAGTTACCCGCTCACGCAGCAGGAGAGAGCGCTGAAATGAATGCACAAATCAACCCGATGTTCACGCGCACGTTCCACCCGGTGCGGGTCGATGGCGATGCGATCCACGCGCTGGGGCTCTGGTTGAAGGAAAACGGCTCGCGACAAGTCAGGCAACAGCCTGACTTGCGCAGCGTGATGAGTGAACGCTACCCGGCAGGTTTGTTCACGGAGGATGAGGTGCGGGTGTTGTGCGAGCTGATGAGTTACTAAAGAGCCGCCACGCCAACTGCGTTGCCCTGGAGAAACACTAGAAACTGTAGGTGCCTGTCACCACCACGCTACGCGGCTCACCCGGCTGAATCTGCGCGGCGCTGGTGGCTGAAGCGTAATAGTGTTTGTCGGCGATATTGTTCAGCGCTGCCCTCACGTCCCATTCTTTCTGACGGAACCCGGCCAGCGCGTCCCAGCGACCATAACCGGGTAACACCACGGTGTTGAGGTTGTCGGCATAGCGGTCACCGACCAGGGTCAGGCCGGTTTCCGCATACCAGCCCATCTGCGGTTTCCAGGTGATGAACACGCTGGCATTGCGCTTGGCCACGTCGCTGATGCGCTTGCCTTCGAAACCATTGTTGTCCTCCTCGACCTTGGCATCCTGCAGGCCGACGCCGCCGCGCACGTACCAATTGCCGACGACCTTGCCGGTGGCGGTCAGCTCGATGCCGCGCGAACGTTGCTTGCCCGTCAGCAGGGTAATGGTGCGGTCCAGCGGGTCGCTGGTGCGACGGTTGTAGAGTTCAAGTTCGTACACGGCCAGGGTGGTGCTCAAACGGTCGTCAAGCCAATCGCTTTTCACCCCGATTTCCTTCTGTTTGGTCAACTCGGGGCTCAGGTCGTTGACGCTGCCGGCGGCGTTCGGTGTGATGCCGATCAAACCGCCGCCTGCCGGGGAGAACGTCTTGCTCCACGAGGCATAGAAGGAGTGATGCTCCAGCGGCGTCCACACCAGGCCGACGCGGGGGCTGGTGCTGTGGCTTTTGACGTCCTGCTGAGTGTTGAGCAGCTTGTTGGTGGTGTCCACTTCGAAGCGGTCATAACGCAGCCCGCCCAACAGTTGCCACTGATCGTTCAGGCGCAATTGATCCTGCACGTACAAGGCGCGGCTTTCGACTTCAGTGTGGTTGTCGCTCGAAACGCTCATGCGCCCGGTGTGGCGCAGGTCACGGTTGGGCTGGGTGAGGTCCAGGCTCGGTACAGCCTGGCCGCCCCGATTGGGCGCGGTGGCCGAGTAGAGTTTCGGGTCGCGGCGCTGGCTGCCCAATTCAATCCCGGTAAGCAGGCGGTGCTCCAGCCCGAAGGTATCGAACCCCCCCTCCAGTTCGAGGTTGTTGAACACGTTGCGGGTGGTCAGGTCCTGCTGCCAATGCTGGCGGCTGACGGTGTTGGTTCTTGCGTCGTAGCCGGTCTGGTAGGTGTTGTCGAAATCGCTGTCGAGCTTGAACACGCCCAGGGTGTGGCGCAGTTGCCAGTTGTCGTTGAGCTCATAGGCAAGCTTTGAGCGCAGGGACTGGGAGGTGTCATCGATGTAATCGCCGCTGGAGAAATAGGTGGTGCTGCGACTCACATCCGCAGGGCGCCCATTGACGCCCGGAATGCCGCGGTCCGGCGTGCGGTTGTAGCGGCTGTATTCGTATTGCACCAGCCAGTTCAGCTCGGGCGTGAGCTGCCAGCTCATCGACGGCGCGAACAACTGGCGGTTGCCATTGACGCCATCGCGAAAGCTGTTGTTGTCCTGGTTGCCCATGTTCAGGCGTAGGCTGATGTTGTCGGTGGGATCGGTACTCAGGTCAGCGTACACGCTGCGCAGATCGTTGCTGCCACCCTGGGCTTCGAGGCTGGATACGCGGCCGGGGGCTGGCAGTTTGCTCACACGGTTGACGATCCCGCCCTGGCCGCCGCGCCCGTAGAGCACCGCTGCCGGGCCCTTTAGCACCTCGATACGCTCGATGTTATGCAGGTCGCGTACGTATTGGCTGTCGTCGCGGATGCCGTCCAGGTAGAAGTCATTGCTCGCATCGAAACCGCGGATACGCAGGCTGTCGAAGCGCGTGTCGGCGCCGCTGCTGACGTTGGGAATACCGCTCAACGCCTGGCCCAGATCGTTGGTGCCATAGGCGCGCAGGCTGTCGGTTTTCACCGAATCGATCGCCTGGGGTACGTAACGCACGGCAGTCGCAGTGCGCGTGGCGGTGTTGCTTTGCTGGGTGCGTGGGTCGTCTTCGTCGATTTCTGCGCTGATCGAGGTGGCGGGCAACACCGTGGTGGCACAGGCAAAACCGGCAGACAGCACAGTAGAAAGCCCAAGGAAAAACGGCATCAGGCGAGGGGCAAGCATGGGAAAATGTGTCCGAATTGTCAGGGAAGAGAAAGTGCGCGAATGGTAATGCTTTGCATTCGCTCGCGTGATCTATTCCCAAACGTATCGCCTACTAATTTGTTACATAGTGTGTTTTTTTGCGGGGGGCGATGGGATTTTTGGACGTTTACCCAAGTGCAATAGGTCTGTGCTTAGAATTATTTAGCCTAAATACAGGTGGTTCACGAAATTGACACATAGTTCAACCCGCGCATAGGATTGCGTCCAACGCCTGTGGCTGACAGCCATGACTCATCCAATAAGAAAAGGCCCGCGGCAGTTCAGTCGTCCGCGGGCCTTGTTTTTTCTGGAGAAGGTCGACACCGGAAAGTGATAGGGGCCTGGTGTCATAGCGCGTACTCAACCAGTAATAAGGAATATAAGAACATGTTGAAGCAACGGATGAGTCTGATCGCTCTGGGGATTTTGAGCGCATCGACAGCCATGGCGAACGACCAGGAGCAATCCAAGGGTTTCGTTGAAGACAGCCACCTGAACATTGCAGCACGCAACGCCTACATCAGCCGTGATTACAAAAACGGCAAGCAGGACAAAGCAGAGTGGGGCCAGGGCTTCATCGGCAAGTTCGAGTCCGGCTTCACCCAGGGCACTGTAGGGGTGGGTGTGGACGTGATCGGCCAATACGCCATCCGTCTGGACGGCGGTAAAGGTCGCAGCGGCGCCGGCGGTATCGACTTCTTCAAGCAAGGCGACAGCGGCGAAGCGGCCAACGACCTGGCCAAGGGCGGCGCAGCCGTCAAGGCGCGTATTTCCAACACCGTGATCAAATACGGTCAGCAGATGCCAGCCGTGCCGGTCCTGCAGTACGACAACTCGCGCCTGTTGTCGGAAACCTACGAGGGCACCTCGATCGTTTCCAAGGAAATCGCCGGCCTGCAACTGGACGCCGGTCACTTCACCAAGGAAGCGCGCAAGAGCGCCGAAGGCAGCGACAGCGGCCGCCTGAAGAGCATCAACTACATCGGTGGCAGCTACAAATTCACCGAAAGCCTGTCGGCTGCCTTGTACGCCTCCGATATGCAGGACGTGCTGAAGAAGCAATACGTCAACGTCAACTACGTGCTGGCGCTGCCAGAGAAACAGTCGCTGACCTTTGACTTCAACGGCTACAAAACCAAGCTGGACCGCAGCTTCGCCCTGGAAAACCAAGGTGATGCGGACGCCCGCGACAACAAAATCTGGAGCCTGGGCGCTACCTGGGCTGTTGGCCCGCACAGCTTCACCATCGCTCACCAGCGCAGCACCGGCGACACCGGCTACCTGTACGGCGGCTACCGCAACGCCGGCGGCATCGGCGATGGCGGCAATACCATCCTGCTGGCCAACTCCTACTGGTCCGACTTCAACGGCAAGGACGAGCGCTCCTGGCAGGCCGGCTACGGCATCGACTTCACTACCTTCGGCGTACCGGGCCTGACCTACAACGTTGCCTACGTGCGCGGTACCAACATCGACGACGGCACCGGCCGTGGCGATGGCACCGAGCGTGAAATCTGGAACCAGTTCAAGTACGTGGTCCAGAGCGGCCCGGCCAAAGACCTGAGCCTGCGTGCGCGTGCCTCGTGGTTGCGCGTTTCCAACAACGCCAGCAACTACAACGTAGGCGGTAACGAGCTGCGCCTGTTCGCCGACTACCCGATCAATGTTTTCTGATTGATCGCACGTCGTGCCTGATGCCAGGCAATAAAAAACCCCGACTGGCTCGGGGTTTTTTTATGCTTGAAAAGCATGCTTATTGGAGGGTGATGGTGACTTTGCCTTTTGCCCTGCCTTGCTCGACGTACCGCAACGCCTCTGCGGTCGATTCGAAAGGGAAGGAGCGATCGATGACCGGTTTGATAACGCCCGCCTCGATCAGCGCAGTTATTTTCTGCAGTTGTATTCCATCGGCCTGCATGAACAAAAAGGCATAGCTCACCCCGCGCTTGCGGGCTTTCCTGCGAATGCCGCTGCTCAGCAGGCGCATGACCTGCCCCAGCACCCAGGGCAAGCCTTGCGCTTGGGCAAATTGCGCGGTCGGCGGTCCTGACAGAGAAATAAGCTGTCCGCCAGGCTTGAGCACCTTGAGTGATTTCTCCAATACATCGCTGCCGAGACTGTTCAATACCACGTCGAAATCGCGCAACTCGTTGGCAAAATCCTGCTGTTTGTAATCGATGACCACATCCGCCCCAAGTGCTTTCACCCATTCGACATTCGCGCTACTGGTGGTGGTCGCAACGAAGGCGCCGAGGTGTTTGGCGAGCTGGATGGCAAGCGTGCCGACACCGCCGGAACCGGCGTGAATCAACACCTTATGGCCTCTTTTTACCTGGGCGGTTTCAACCAGCACCTGCCAGGCCGTCAAGGCGGCCAAGGGCATGGCCGCCGCTTCGGCCATGCTCAGGTTCGAGGGTTTGAACGCCAGCGCGTTTTCATGCACGGCGATCAACTCGGCAAAGGTCCCGATCCGTGACTCGGGAGGACGTGCATAGACCTCGTCTCCCGGCTTGAATCGCGTGACCGCCGCACCTGTGCGAACCACCACCCCGGCCAGATCATTGCCCAATATCAATGGAAACCTATAGGGCAGGATCAATTTGAATTCCCCCGTGCTGATCTTCGCGTCCAGCGGGTTCACGCTCGCTGCATGTACCTGGATCAGCACGTCATGCACACCGACCACAGGGTCAGGCACTTGGCCAATCACTCCATTCTGCTTGCCGTAGCGATCGATAAAAAATGCCTTCATGGTAGATAGCGCTGCGCCACGGTGGATTGCTTGATCTGCGCCAACAGTCCCTGGCGCGCGGTTTGCAGCGCATCCCAACGCTCGCCTTCCTGCAGCGCAGGAATGGTCACCGGTTCGCGACGGTCGAAGCCAAGCAGGGCGGCATCCACCAGCTCACCCACTTCCATGATTTCGCTCAAGGTGTTGATGTCGATACCGGCGCGATCCCAGATCTCCGTGCGGGTCGCGGCGGGCAGCACGGCTTGCACGTAAACACCCTGAGGCGACAGTTCCAGGCTCAGGCCTTGGGACAGGAACAGCACAAACGCCTTGGTCGCGCCATACACCGACATGCCGAACTCAGGCGCCAGCCCCACCACCGAACCGATGTTGATGATTGCGCCTTCACCTGCCTTGGCCAGGCGCGGTGCAATGGCGCTTGCGAGCCGCACCAGCGCGGTGGTGTTGAGGGCCACCAGTTGCGCAACGCTGTCAGTGCTTTGCTCGATAAAAGTGCCCGATTGTGCGGCGCCGGCATTGTTGACGAGGATGCCGATGCGCGCATCATCGCGCAGGCGCGCTTCGACGGTGTGCAGGTCGCCGAGTTGCGTCAGGTCGGCCTGGAGCACTTCGATGGCGACGTTGTGTTCGCCACGCAAGGTGGCGGCAAGCGTTTCCAGACGTGAGTGATCGCGGGCGACCAACACCAGATCATGCCCGCGTTGGGCGAAACGCTCGGCATAAACCGCGCCGATGCCAGTGGAGGCGCCAGTGATGAGAACGGTAGGGCGAGTAGTCATGATGTCAGCTCTTTATCAGGAACAGGGAGTGGGATTGATGCGGATAAAACCAGGCTCTATCGGTTCTCGGCAGCGCTTGATTCGGCCAGCGTCGGGTAGTCGATGTAGCCCGTCGCACCGCCGCCGTAGAGCGTGGCGGGGTCGAAGGCGGACAGTGACGCACCGGCCTTGAACCGCTCCACCAGATCGGGGTTGGCGATAAAAGGGCGACCAAAGGCGATCAGGTCGGCCTTGTCATGCGCAAGGCGCGCCTCGGCCAGGTCCAGGTCATAGCCGTTGTTGGCGATGTAGGTGTTCCTGAAGCGCTGACGCAAGGCGTCGAAATCAAAGGGCGCCACGTCGCGTGGCCCACCGGTCGCGCCTTCGACGACGTGCAGATAAACGATGTCCAGCGCATTGAGTTGGTCGACGATGTAGTCGAACTGCGTTTGTGGGTCGCTGCTCGATACACCATTGGCCGGCGACACCGGCGAAAGGCGGATGCCCGTGCGATCGGCACCAACCTCGGCAACCACCGCAGCCGTCACTTCAAGCAACAGCCGCGCCCGGTTTGCGATCGAACCGCCGTAGGCATCCGTACGCTGGTTGGCGCCGTCCTTGATGAACTGATCCAGCAAATAGCCGTTCGCACCGTGGATCTCCACGCCATCGAAACCTGCGGCGATGGCGTTTGCCGCTGCTTGGCGGAAATCATTGACGATGCCCGGCAGTTCGTCAGTCTCCAATGCTCGCGGCTCGGAAACGTCCTCGAAGCGATTATTGACGAACACTTTGGTCGCGGGCCGAAGCGCGGAAGGCGCGACCGGCGCCGCGCCTTGGGGTTGCAGATCCACATGGGAAACACGGCCCACATGCCACAGCTGCAGGAACATTTTCCCACCCTTGGCATGCACGGCATCGGTCACCTGGCGCCATCCTTCTATCTGCGCCTGCGTGTAAATGCCCGGCGTGTCTTGATAGCCCTGGCCCTGCTGCGAAATCTGCGAGGCTTCGGAAATCAGCAAGCCCGCGCTGGCCCGCTGGCTGTAATAGGCAGTTGCGAACTCACTCGGGACAAGACCCTCGCCGGCGCGGTTGCGCGTCAGTGGCGCGAGAACCACACGGTTCGACAGCGTCAGGGTGCCCAGTGTGTAGGGAGTAAACAGATTCAGATCGCTCATGGGTGTTTGTTCCGTGCCCGTGGGTGAAAGTCATGACGCTTGTGATTAGGATGATGATCGGAATCTAAACTGTCAACGGTTTTGATTATGAACGACATCTATGTATCATTAGCCAATGAATTCAGCGGTAGCGAGGTAGCGAACATGCGCGTATCCAAGGCCCAGGCCCAGGCAAACCGGGAGCACATCGTCGAAACGGCTTCAGTGGTGTTTCGCGAGCGCGGCTTTGACGGCGTCGGCGTGGCCGACCTGATGGCTGCCGCCGGCTTCACCCATGGCGGCTTCTACAAACACTTCGGCTCCAAGGCGGACCTGATGGCCGAAGCCTCGGCCAACAGCCTCGCGCAATCGTTGGCCAGCGCCGAAAAACTGAGCGTGAAGGAATTCATCGATCTATACGTATCCAGGGAACATCGCGACGGCCGCGCCACGGGTTGCCCCATGGCGGCGCTATGCGGCGACGCGGCGCGTCAGTCGGGGGAGTTGAAGTCGGCCTTTGCGCAGGGCATTGAGCACATGTTGCAGACGCTCGGCGAAAAATGCCCGACCGGTTCGGATGAAGCGCCTGAGGAGGCCAGGGCGAAAATGATCGACCTGCTGGCGCGGGCGGTGGGCGCGATCATGTTGTCGCGGGCTTGTCCGGATGATTCGGCGTTGGCGGATGAGATTTTGGAGGCGTGTAGGGCGCGGATGGGTGGGGCATTGTCGATTGAGTTGTAAAGGGCCATGTAGGCCATGCCCACACGCCTCTGGATTAAATCTTTCTGACCTTGCGCGCCATATCGTTAGAACGTGTTTTGAGCTTGCCCATCGGCTGACTAGCCGATCTACCAGGCAGGATGAAATCAAGTTTGCGAATGTTGGTGGCGCTCATCCCGAGTCATCGTCGCTCCAACGCCTTTCATCGGATGATGTCTCCAGGCTAGTATCGAGAAGATCAGCAACCGTATGACAAGGAAGGTCGTAATGGATCTACACAACGAGTTCGAAAAAAGTAAATTTTTTCATAGCGCTCGGATCGACCGTCGCTCCGCAGACGCATTAGTTGGCTTGGCCGCTGGCTTGACGGCTGATGGAGTGGTGACCACTGGCGAAGCTCTATTTTTAAAACAGTGGCTGGACACCAATTTGGTTCATCTTGATGATCCAGTGATAAATCTTCTGTACTCCCGCTTATCCAGCATGCTTCAAGACAACGTCTTGGACCCTGACGAATCCCAAGAGCTGCTTAGTCTTTTGCAAAGCTTCTCTGGCCTGCCTTTACAACTTCCTAAGGGTGTTGAACCGGGTTTTGTCGCGCCTAACGATTTGCCTTTCAATGCACCCGCGCCTGATCTGATCTGGGACGGCAAGATGTTCGTTTTCACCGGGATCATGGCTTACGGGCCCCGCAAGGATTGCCAAGCGTTGATAGAAGAGCGTGGGGCGCTGATTGCTGGAGGGGTGAGTAAGAAAGTGCATTATCTGGTCGTTGGCAGCATCGGTAACGAGCAATGGCGTCACAGCAGTTATGGCACCAAAATCATGAAGGCGGTAGAGCTTCGCGAAGCGGGGGCGCCGATAGCCATTGTTGGTGAGCGTCATTGGCAGCAAATGCTGTTTGGCTGAGGCGCCGTTGCTCCCGGGCGACGCTGGTAGCGAGATTGAACGCGCCTGATTGAATGCCGCAACGACGTTCATGCCCTTGTTGCTCAATTAGTCTTGAGATTGCGATCACGAGCAAGCTCGGCTCTTACAGAGTGAGGTATCGCAGGCGTTCGTTGCTGTATTGGATGACGCCTTTGTAGCCTTCGACAGCTCCTGCAAAAACCATACGCAACATCGAGAAAGGCCCACCTTACGGTGAGCCTTTCTCGATGTTGCGTATGGTGCGGTACCAGGAGTCGAACCGTATAAAAAATAATAATTATATTAATAAGTTGCGCTCATCTTCAGCTCTCATCTGCCCCTGTTTATATCCCTAAGAGCTTGGTGCTCACCTTACGTTTTACGTTTAAGCCCTCGGCGAAGCTGCGTGGCCAGTTATCCTTTGCCTAGAGAGCGAGAGCTCCTATGCGATTGGCCACCGAGTAAACACAACATCCAGCTATTGCTGTCAATTTAAAATAAGCAAGCCAGAGACCTAGGGCTTCAACCGACAAAGATAGAGACAGTTTGCTCAAACACTCAAAATCGTAGCCCGATACCTAGCCAACGAAAGCTTTCAGGGCTATCTTGGGGGAATTGCGCCAAACGCTACGCCAGTTTCACATGTTTAATTATAAAAAATCGGTTAAAGGGAATGAGCATGCGATTCGATGGAAGCTTAGAGGAGCTCAAGAAAAAACTTGAACCACTCGCCTCAGCCGGGGAGTGGCGAGAAATAAATAATAACCAACACCAATTTAAAACAAAAAGCAAAGGGATATTAAATTGGTACCCGTCAACTGGTGGGATTTTATTTCAAGGTAAAGCTCATTTTGCTCGAAAGCTTAGAGCATCCGTAGAGCCGCTATTGAATACTGAAGCTCATAATGAAGCTGATGGCAGAGAAGTGTCGGGGAGTGCTGAAGAAATAGTTGCGGAGCTATCTGTAGAGGATACCTCGGAAAATACATACTTTATAGACGATACATATTCTGATTCCGAACTTGTAATAGGGCTCGTTGGGACAATCGGAACAGATCTCCCCGAAGTGTCAAAATTAATAACTGATCGCTTGAAAATATTCAAATACGAAACTAGAAATATAAAAATATCTGCTGACATAATTGCAAATATCGGGAACCCTTCGCAAAGTGCACATGAGTTTGAGAGAATAAGCTCTTACATGGAAGAGGGTAATAGGCTACGCAAAGAAAGTCGAGATAATTCGATATTGGCTTTAGGGGCTGCGGCACAAATAAATAAGTCCAGGGGGAAACAAGAACCACTTCGGCGGAACGCCTTTATTATAAATTCATTGAAAAGCCCCGCCGAAGTACAAAAACTCAGAAAAATATATTCAGATGGTTTTTTTCTCATTGGCGTACACGCTGATCACACACGAAGGTATGAGTTTTTAACAAAAGACAAATCAATGACAAAAGAGCAAGCCTCTAGACTAATAGAAAGAGACGCAGACGAAAGAGAAGAGTACGGTCAACACACTCGCGATACCTACCATCTTTCAGACTTTTTCATTGATTATAATGGCAATTCGGATTCTCTAAAAAAACAAATATGGAGAATTCTAGATTTGCTTTTTGGCAAGCCATATATAACGCCAACATTTGATGAGTATGCTATGTTTATGGCTTTCTCAGCTTCTTTAAGGTCTGCAGATCTTTCCCGGCAAGTTGGTGCCGTACTTACAAAAAATCGCTGTATAATCTCGACGGGGGCCAATGACGTGCCTAAAGCCCATGGGGGGCTGTATTGGCCAGACAAAGATGAAGCGACTCAAGAAATCACTGATGTCGCCGATGGCCGAGACTACATGAAAGGAGAAGATTCGAATGCGATCCAAAAGCGGTTAATAATTGAGGGCATAATAGAAGCGGTGCCTGAGAAGTATCGAGAGGAGCTGACGCCGCTTATCAAAAATAGTAAAATTAAAGACATTACTGAATATGGACGTGTTGTTCATGCTGAAATGGAGGCGCTACTTTCCAGTGCGAGATCTGGTGTTAGTACTGCAGAAAGCGATTTGTACTGCACAACATTTCCCTGCCATAATTGCGCTAAGCATATAGTTGCGGCAGGAATTAAGCGAGTTGTATATGTCGAGCCTTACCCAAAAAGCAAGGCCTTAGAGTTTCATTCAGACTCAATTTCGCTAGACAAAAGCAGTAAAAATGTCGTTTTCGAACCATTTATTGGCGTTGGACCTAGAAGCTTTTTTAACCTATTCTCCACAAATCTCGGTAGCGGGTATCCAGTCGCCCGCAAAACTGAGCATGGCCAAACGATTGACTGGAAAGAGACTGATGCTAAATTGCGCACCCAGATGTTGCCTTGTTCGTACATGGAACGTGAAACCATAGCTGCAGCTCTGCTATCAAGGTACATAGAGGAAAACTAATATGAGTAGCAAAAAGCAAGATTTTATCAATTACCTCAATGAATCTCGCCGGGTCGTAGAGCAATGGCCAACCTGGAAGCAAGAGTCTTTGAAGGCTGCGCAGGGAAGCCCACGCTCGCCATCTCCTCCTCGAGAACGCGAAAAAAGCTGATTCCAATTAAATTTAGGCCAAATCTGATATCGGTTTGGCATAGCCTTGAGCATAAATTATCAGCGTATATCCCCTAGCGTTACACTGCATGGGATGTACTGATATTAGTATCGGCAAATAGTGCCTGCGCCTCAGCACGTCCTAGCCGTCGCTTGACGTGCTCCTCTCAAGATCGAGGTCAAACATCGACATGCTGCGGCACCGGAGCTGCCTTGGTCTCAGGGCAGTAATGGTAAAGATCAGAAACTGATTAGCCATTACGCTAGGCATTATAATCAACCGGCTATATGGCCATGCTCAGAGCAGTATATGCGCTTAATACTATAAGGTTAATGGTATCCGAGCATCACGTGACTAGACGGAGCACTGGTTTTTTTCCAAGGAGAAAAGGGGACTGATTTATTTTTTTCTCTCTGTCCCGTCCTGAATAAGGTTTACACTTTCTGATCTATTTTTCAGGAGGACGTAATGGAATCAGCTAAAAGGCGGAGTCAGCGCGACTACACGCTAACCTTTAAATTGTCGGTCGTCGATCAGGTCGAAAAAGGCGAGCTGAGTTATAAAGAGGCTCTGTACGAAACCCTGGAATACTCATAGTCGCCCGTGGCAATTGGGCCTTCACTTAAAAATTAGCAGGGACGACATGAGAGAATTATTACATTCACGTAAAAATAAACCTCTATTGGATGTCTATGTATTTTCTTATTTCAAACTGAACAAGGTCATCTTGGGAGTTTACATAGTCAGCGAATTCGCTATTGAATTTAACCTCTCCAAGCTCACTTATTGAAATATTGCCTGTCTGCTTGTCACGCTCCAATTTATTCACTAAAGACCCACTAATGCCCATCTTGACGAATTCGGCATTTGTTTTTTTGTTGGTTCCGTAAATATGTAGATTGTACTCATTCTCAGTAATCAGCCTCAAGTCATGAAGGGCTTTCACGTATTCATTGAGTCTATAAGAGACAAAGTCACTTTCTATCTTGATTTTCACTAGCGCCAAGTTTACCAATTCTTTGTCTGTTTTTTTTGATAGATCTATGTATACATTGCTGCCATGTACGCCGTCTGCCCTGTGTTTGGCTATCTCGCCATAGGAACTTCCAATGAAAAACTCTTTTCCACTATCGATAAGTTTAATGCTGTGGAAATACTTCACTGTGTCTGATAAGTGATCTTTAAGATTTAGGCGATGGAGATTTCTTGTGAATAGTTTGTAGAAATCTCTAGCTTTTGGGTGCTGAAGGCGAAGAAACGTGGCATCTGAAATCTGATTTTCAAGAGCCTTGATAAAATATAAATACACTTTGTCAATTACGTCGGATGTTATCCATTCCTCACTTGAGGAAATTGTACCTAGGCGCCTTTCAAGTAGGCCAAACACTCTCTCAGGATTATAGCACACAGAAGAAATGCCTGACTCCATAAGCGTGTGCTTTACTTTGCTAGACTCGTCCCCATCACTGTGTATCAAAAAGTCCTCTTTGCTCTGGATATATTCAAATTGATTAACTTTCCTCTCTAGAGTCTCTATACCATCTTGATCTATATTTTCGCGTGCTATGTCTAAGTCTTTAATGACTTGGCTCAAGTCGAAATTCAGCAGTAGAGGGTTTTCTATGTTGTCTTTAAATATTCCATTTTTTAGAAGTCTTATTTTATTTTCCATCTTTCCACCCTTCCGATTAAACTGGTCAGAGTTTACGAAATGTATAGGTGGAAGAAGTTTGTCGAGAGATTTTCTGCTGTCATCGAACACATCGTTAAGTCTATTTACCCTGCCAATCAAGTTGGTTAATGATTTTCCATCCAGATCGTAAGTGTTTAGAATAAATAGGTTGTCGATCGGCAGGTTAACCCCCTCTAGAATTACTGAATTCGCAATCAGGTATTTTAGCTCTTTGGTTTGTGAAAACTTGTGCTCCAAATATTCTTTTACTAAATCCGGGAGCTTTCCATGCAAATAAATCATCCCCTTTTTTATATGCTCTACGCAATAGAAGTCACTATGAACGTTGTTTGAAATGGTCTGAGATAAAACGCCGAGCACACTTGAGCCAATATATGGTAGCTCCTTGCTTATAAGCATGGAAAGCTCTTCAACTTTCTTCGGCGCTCGGAGGTATAGGAAGTTCTTCTCTTTCTTGTTTTTTATTATGTAGTCTACGAAACTCGACTCATTCCCTAAGCGATAAAACTCATTCATGAATCTATTGTAGGCGTGCTGTTCTCCATTTGATTTATATTCATAGATTTCTGGTTCTTTAATATTGCTTGCTATGCGCCGTTCAAAAAAATCCTGATTTTCATCAGTTTTAAGATTTTCTGTTTCAGATACCAAGGGTGATAAATAATAGTTTGTCGACTCCGGATTTCTAAGCCTATTCCTACGTATTAACCTTGTTAGCAGAATACTTCTTCCATCCATTTCAAATAAGTTGTGGGCTTCATCAATTATCAGCAGTTCAAAAGATATATCTTTGTTTTTTAATAGCCTGAGAGCACGCTCTTGAGTGAATATGGAAATAAAATTTCCTGCCCCATCATACATTTCATCATGAAATATAATGTGGCGGAGCGGGAAATTAGCTTTGATTAACTTGTAAGTTTGTATAAGGAGTGATTTGGTTGGTACGATGATTGCGGTTCTATTGGGATTCCTTGCTTTTATTATATCTATAATTAATGTGCTTTTTCCAAAAGAGGTTGGCGCGATGTAACAGTTCTCCTTGCTACCGCTGTTAATTATTTGCTCTCGATATTTTTTCTGCTCGTAGGTTTCAGTTATGTGTTTGTTTAGAAATTTTTCCAACTGGTACTCTAAAGTGAAGTTTGTGCTTGTTGAATTCTCGGTTAATTTATTTTTTGATATGTACTGCGCTACCGGGTAGATCCCAAAGTTTGAGCTTGCATCTAGTAGTGGTTGATAATAATTGTTATTAATCGCGCACTTCAAGGTAATATAGTATGCAATCTCAAAGTACGGGGATCTTCTCTTGTCGCCACTGTATTCGTTAAAAAATACAATTGCACAGCTTAGGATGAACTCCAGCTCTCTATTGTCAAGCTGGATGTTTAGAGAGGTCTTCCTCATAACTTCTGAAAATAATTTATTGCTCTTCAGCCAAGTCAGGCTAATTGCCATTTTACTTCTCCAGGTATTCAACAAAGCTATTTAGGCTAGATTTTGTCAAGCACATAGCTTTAATCGTTTTTCCGTCAAAGCTTAATACGAAGCTGTTATCATTTAAGATTTCAGCGCTCGCTGTTGAGTCCCACACGCCATTTAGGAATATCGTTGAACATGTGATTATATTGAATTCGGTTATCTTGTTAAAAGTTCCTTGGTCAAACATATCCTGAAGATTTTTAATTTTCTTTCTGATTGATTTTTCCGTTCCTACATCTATATGGGAAGCATGGTTGTAGGCATTTTTCCATGGGTTGTTTTTACCTTTCTCGCTTTTCCCAGAAACGTACTTTTCTAAATCGGAGTAGGCATGTTTAAGCTTGTCTTTGTGACTGATTATTTTACTGGATATAGAGCCGGATTTACTTTCAAGTAGATAGGTTTCAGAGTCTTTAGAGAAAAAACCATCAAACCCTTTTTTTATTGATCCTTCTTCTAGATTAAAGAATAGGAATTCCTGTTTGTAACCAATCATTCTTAAGTATAAATGAGCAAAAAGCTCCGCGGCTGCTCCCATTCGAGTATTGGTATCTTTATCTTCCAGAAATTTTCTCAGCCTTATTTTAACTAGGTATAGCTCGCTGTCAGAGCTGCCCTCACATATCGATACTAAAAAACCATCAAGATATTTAGTTATTTTGGTATCCAACGATTCTATATTGATGACATGTAGTTCGTGTGTGGGAGATATTAGCTTTATTTCAACTGGAAGCATTTTTATAGCCCAGGTTTTTTCGCTTGGTAATAGGGGGGACGCTGCCATGGCCAGACCTCTCCAACAAATCGGTGGATCTGCTTGGTCCTGCCTAACGTATTTAGAGTGAGATTGTGCATCTGGAAAGAGATGTGCTTGCCCGGCTTCCGGGCGAGCAGTCGCACCGAAAGTTCACCGTGATAGCCTTGGCTTAGCGGCCGCTTGAGCCGAGCGAGAAAAAATGCGCCCGGAAAAATCCAGTTCGGCATGCCCCAGATCTGGGCGATGATAGGGGTGAAGTCCATTTTTCAACCTCTCCAGAAATCCTTATCCATCCGCATCTTACCGAAATTTCGAGCAATGGCACGATAGTATTGCGCGATGCTGAGAAGGTGTGTGGTCGCGTTGAGATTTAGCCCCCGTCTACCGACCAATGCCATTATCAAACTCCTCTCGAAGCGAAACCTTTAAAACCATCCCCACGTCATCCCACCAAGAATGTTGAGTGTTATCAGGGATCAAGGCCCCTGCGACCTGTGAGGGGTGTCCACTAACGCGGGACTGGCGGCTCCTTACGACCGGGAGCTTGGGCATCTCATGATCTGGCCTCCTGAACACTTCCAAAGAAGTGGGCGTGTGGAGCCTGCACTGGCTGACGAGACCGGCGCCGCGAGATCCTGAGTCGGGTGAAGGCAGTGATGCGATGACCGGGGCATACCTGACTGTCAGTCAGGTGCAGTCCATTCCGTGGGCTGCGGCACCATCATCTGCATTGCTGTTGCTAGTGGCTTCGGTGTTTGTCACGCCAATTGTCACGAGGGGGAATGCCGCAAAGCCCTGTACGAGTTGGGCTGCAGCAGCGGTTGGAGCGCCCGTCTCTTTCCAGAAGAAAGAGACGGGCGCAGGTTGGCGCAAGGAAATGGCCAGGCGGATAGGTTGCTGCAGCGCAGCTATGAAAGGGGGAGGAGTTGCCGCAGTGGGCACACATAAAAGTAGGCATCCATCACGTCGTTGTGACCGTGCGAGCCGCCGGACGCTAATCGCACTTTGGGAGAACCACCAGCGTATGGCGTAGCCTTAAAACTACCTGGGTTGCTATCAACGAAAGCGCATTGCCCGATCTTTTCTGCGCCTGTGATCACTCAACCCCGCAGTTTCAGCTCCCTTACCCGTTTGATTACAAACTGTTCGAACAGAGGATGCTCTGTCACCACATCGTAATTTTCATATTTTTTGAATGCTCGGATGACGGCTCCGCAGATTTCTGCCTCGTCGAGCGCTTTGTTTTTGCCGTAAGCGGCAGCAAGAATGCCGTTCATGTTCTGCAAGTATCCTTGCATGTCAGTGTCATTCAGGATTTGGTTGAAAATCTCCCGCCATGGCCTTGTGTCTACTTCCTGTATGTCGCGGCCAATGAAGGTCCAGCTCATGTAAAGCTGGCCGTCTATTTCAAAGCTTTCGAAACGACAGTCTGTCTGAAAGGTTTCACTGCTGACTTCGGCGTTTCGTTCTGGAGGATAGGGTGCCGTCTGGGATCTTCGCGTGCTGAGAACTCTGGATGCGCTATTAACGTGTACGCAAATCACTGGCTGAGCAAGCGGGCGTAATATTTTATTGAATGTTGCTTCTTTGGATGCCCCGGCATGGGTAAGGACTGAGCGGAAATATTGTTCCACACTGGATGCGGCTTTGAATGCTTCACGCAACCAGTCAGATGGCATCAACAGCTCTGCGGCGAAGCGATTGGCTTCGGTCTCCATTTGGCTATAGGCAGCGTCAACTTCCCGGTTCTCCAGATGGGAGACGATTGTACCTGTATGCCATGGGATCACTACATGCCCGATTTCATGGGCCAGCGTGAATTTTCGACGGGTAACAGGAGAGCTTGAATTGATCAGGATGCGAGGCTTGGTAGCAGCACCAATACCAATTGTGATTCCGTCCACGCCGAACGGCAGTTCAAGGTATTCAAGCTCCCCATAGGCAGAGGCTAGCTGTTCTAGATCGTAAGGCGGTGTCAGCTCGCGGATGGCCAGGACGCGACTAGCCATTTTCTCTTCCGGGGTCACTAGATCTTGCCCACGCTGCGTAGCCAAGCTTCCACTTTGGTAGCTTCAGCGACTGATCGCGCGCGCGCAGCAATCGCAAATTTGTCTTGATCGAGTTGGTCCTTGAGAGAGGTGCCGTACTTGTGGGCAGTCAATACAAAAGGTAAGACAGACGGGTTCGTTGACCATAGCTGGTACTCTTCCCACTTCATGCCCAGATACTCATGCAGCTGCATGTCGGCACCTTGACGGCCCTCGTGCCAGTCTTCGACGAATTGGTCGATCTCTTCTTCCAGTACATCGCCTTTAAGGCAAAGCTCTACAAAATTCATATGAACCTCTCAGTTCGGTTTGATCCTTCGTCCGCGGACGGCAGGTTTCAAAGCTAGCCCGGTTTCAGGGCAGACCGAACCCAGGTGAAAGCCACGTCGGTCGAAGACTTCAAACTCGCCGTGTAGCGAATCCCATGAGTAGTATCGTTGCTCTACGGCATCAAAGTAATACTTACGGCCACCCTCTACATACGCGACTCTGAAACCGCTGACAATAGAAGGATCGGGCCTCGGTTTGCCGCCCATCCAACGTTCCTTTAATTCTGAAAACTGGTCTTGGCATCTTCGCCGAGAAGGGACGGGACTATACCGTAACTGGATTGGCATGGGCGGCGGGCTGAAGCGAGGATTCGTTTCAAGAAATCGCAAGCTGTCTGTGAGGGGGACAGGGATCTCCATAACGAAAAAACCCGCCATTAGGCGGGTTTTTCGGGGGTTCCAGAGATTTTGAAAGCCTTCTCTGGAACCTTGTATGGTGCCGGCACCAGGAGTCGAACCCGGGACCTACTGATTACAAGTCAGTTGCTCTACCAACTGAGCTATACCGGCGTGTTAGGGCGACGATTATAGCGACTGAAAAGGTTCTGTAAACCCCTGAATTCTGACTATTTTTGCAAACCCGTGGTTTTTTGCGATCGCCGGGTTTTTTCCACATGTTCACCGCTCGAAAGCCCGTACAGATAACGCATCAAAGAAGGTCATAAAATTGACTATTTACCGTTCATCCAAAATTCGATCGCCAGTAGCACCAAAATAATGACACTTGCCACCCTGTTGTCACAGAATGCCCCATACAAGGGCGCCTAATAATAAGACCTGCGGTAAGTACCCGCGCTTGCCGAGCTTCACGTCTTAAGTTGCGTCGTGAGGAGCAGGCTATGGGTCTTGGCAGGGAAATCCTGGCGTTATTCGGCAAGGACGTCACCCATGATGCCGATGGCATCAATGCGCGAATGCGCTTTTTCGGCAGTATTCCTGAATCATCTCATCAATCTCTCCAGCCTGTGGAGCCCCCTATTTTGCGTCCAAAAATAGTGGCGCTGGTGTCTATCAATGGTGGTGTCGGTCGCAGCACGCTGGTGACGGCGTTGAGCAGCGGTTTGCAGCGCCATGGGGCGTCGGTGGTGGCGCTGGATCTGGACCCGCAGAATGCCTTGCATCACCACTTTGGCGTCAGTTGTACATTGCCGGGTATCGGGCGCACCAGCCTGGAGCATGGACAATGGGGCCCGCTGCAGCAGTCGGGTTTTGCCGGGTGTCGTGTGATTACCTTCGGTGATATCGATGTCCAGCAGCAGGAGAATCTGGAGCGTTGGCTCAAGCAGGAGCCCGATTGGCTGGCGCGACGTCTTGGGTCATTGGGCTTGAGCGAGCGGCAGACGGTGATTATCGATACGCCGGCCGGCAATAACGTGTATTGCCACCAGGCGCTGAACGTTGCCGATGTGGTGTTGGTCGTCGTGCAGCCGGACGCGGCGTGCCTTGGCACGCTGGATCATCTGGACGCGCTGCTCGCGCCGCATCTTGAAGGCCAGTGCCCACCTGCCGTGCACGTGGTGGTTAACCAGGTGGATGAAAGCAATGCGTTCAGCCTGGACATGGTCGAGGCGTTCAAACATCGGCTGGGCAAAGAGCCGCTTGAAGTTCATCGCGACATGGCGATCAACGAGGCGTTGGCCTTTGCGGCAGACCCGTTGGATAACGTGACGAAGCGTCTCGCCAGTGACGATATCAATGCGCTGTGCCTGCTGCTGAAGGGGCCGAAAAAACCGCGTGAAAGCGCGGTGTATACGGTTTGGCTCAGATGCTTATGCACAATCCGTTAGTAACAGGCGTCACATAACAGCCATTGTGTGGAGGCGTTCTCAACACGCTGCAACTGCCTGTTTTGTGTGCGTTTTATTGTGTGAACAAAAAATGACCAGTGCTGCTTTTGGTCTGTAGCGCTGATGGTTACAGCCTCCGTAAAGAATTCATCAACAGAGTTATCCACAGGGCACTGTAGGAATTTTCGCCCCTTAATCGCGCTGGGCCAGCACCATCAAGTTGCGTGGCGTGAGGGTCGGTTCACAGAAGCTGCCCAACTCGATGTTGTAGCCCTGCTCCATCAGGAACAGTGCCCGATCCAACACCAGCCACAATTCCAGCGGGCGACGAAACAGGCCTCTGACCAACTCCAGGTTTCGTACTTCGGCCAGTCGACGCCAGCCATGGGCTTCCAGGGCGAGCCAATCCTGTTCACCTGTGGCTAAGCCCTTGAGGCTTGCCAGCTCCCGGCAATATTCAGCGAAGGATTTATCCAGCCATTTGGCGGGCAGGGAGGGCGTGGGCAGGTAGTCGTCGCATCCGCGCAGTTGCCGTTGCAGGCGGTCGAAGCCCAGGCGCCGAGCCATGGACGTATCGCGTTGCTGGCGTACGCGTTTGCCCGCGGTGACGGTTTCGCTCAGCGGCAGGCCCAGGTCATCGATTGACAGGTGCAGGGGGGAGCCGCGCCCGGTCGCGGACAGCGCTGTGTAGCGGTCGGCGTTGATACGGTTATAGCAGCACGGCGCCAGCGCCAGTTGTTTGCAGCCGGCAGCGCTGGCCACTTGCAGCATGCGCACGTGGAGGTCGCCGCAGGCGTGCAGGGCGACTGGGGTGTGCTCGGAGCTGATTGCTACGTCTGCCATCACGTCCTGCAGGCGATGGGTGACGGGCAAGCCGTGGTGATCGCTCAAGGCTTTGCCTGAGGCAATCAGGGCCGGGTCATATTCCAGGCAGGTCAGCTGTTGGCCGGGTTGCAGCAGACGGCGGCCGAGGTGGCCTTTGCCGGCGCACCAGTCCAGCCAGTGGTGGGGCGTTGCGTCAAAATTCAGGGCGGCGCCGAAGGCTTCGATCTGTTGCCATTTACGGCCCGGAACGTCGACATTCAGGCGATGGCGAGCGGATGCAAGCGCGTGTGTCGGCAACTTACCCACAGTGCCCAGGCGCAGCGCCTGTGCCGCCAGTTGTGGAAAAGGCGCGGGCGCCGGCAGGTCGTGGGGGGCATTGTGACAGGCTTCGGCGTCGTCCAGCGAGCGCTGACGTAGCCACTGCGATAACGCGCAATACTCGGTTTCCCAGGGTAATTGCAGATGGGTAAAGGGCCGTGGTCGCCACAGCCCTTGGTGCTCGATCAGAAACGCATCCAGTGCCTGGAAGCGTGCCTCAACGTCCTTGGCACGCATCGACGCGCAGCCATTTCTCCAGCAGTTTGAAACCGCGCACCAGCACATAGGCCATCAACAGGTAGAACAGCCCGGCCGCGAAGAAGATCTCCACCGGCAGGTAGGTACGGGCGATGATGGTCCGCGCCATGCCGGTCAGTTCCAGCAAGGTCACGGTACTGGCCAGGGCGCTGGCCTTGAGCATCAGGATCACTTCGTTGCTATAGGCCGGCAGGCCGATACGCGAGGCGCGGGGCAGGATGATGTAGAACAGTGTCTTGGGCCTGGACATACCCAGGGCGCGAGCGGCTTCGATCTCGCCCGGGGGAATGGCCTGGATCGCACCGCGCAGGATTTCAGCGATATAGGCGGCGGTGTGCAGGGTCATGGTGGCCGTGGCGCACCAGAACGGATCGCGCAGGTAGGGCCACATGAAGCTGTTGCGCACGGCGTCGAACTGCGCCAGGCCGTAATAGACCAGGAACAACTGCACCAGCAATGGCGTGCCACGGAAGAAGAAAATGTAGCCATAGGGCAGGGCGCTCACGTACCAGCGGCGCGACGAGCGAGCGATACCGAGCGGGATCGCCAGTAACAGACCGGCAATCACGGCGATTGCCACCAACTCCAGGGTCAGGGTTGCGCCCTGGGCCAATTTGGGCAGCCACTTGATGATTACGGCCCAGTTCAGGCCCAGGTCGAAATGCGACAGCCAGCTGTAATCACCGTTCATTGGGCGCTCCTTGCAAAGCCGCGGGCGGCGCGTTTTTCCAGGAAGTGCATGCTGGTCATGGCCAGTACGGTCAGACCCAGGTACATGAATGCGGCGACCATGAAGAAGGTGAACGGCTGCTTGGTCACGGTTACGCCGATCTGCGCGTGGCGCATGATTTCTTCCAGGCCGATCACTGACACCAGCGCCGTGTCCTTCATCAGGATCATGAACAGGTTGCCCAGGCCGGGCAGGGCGATGCGCCACATCTGCGGCATGATCAGTCGCGTGAAAATCCGGAATCTCGACAGCCCCAATGCCACACCGGCTTCGCGGTGGCCCTTGGGAATGGCGAGGATCGCGCCGCGGAACACTTCCGTGGCGTAGGCGCCAAAGCACAGGCCCAGGGCGATGACCCCGGCGGCAAAGGCACTCAGGGAAAGGTCGGGGTTACCAAAGAACTCCCCGAGGGCACGCATCAGGTTGACGGTGCCGAAATAAATCAGCAGCACCCACAGCAATTCGGGAATGCCGCGAACGATGGTCGAATAGGCACCGCCCAGCCACTGCAACGGCTTGTACGGTGAAGTCTTGGCCAGGGCACCGGCCAGACCCAGCACCAGCCCCAGGCACAGGGCCGTGAGCGCCAGTTTGACGGTCATCAGCGCGCCGGCGGCAAGCGCCGGGCCGAATCCGTAGAGATCGAAATTCATGGTGTTTTCATATCGCGGCAGGCATTGCTGAAAGCCGACGCGCTCAGGTGAGCGCGCCGGGCAGGCCGTTCAGATCATTCGATGCTGAACGGGAAGTACTTGTCGTTGATCTTCTTGTAGGTGCCGTCTGCCTTGATCTCTGCCAGGGCTTTGTTCAGGCGCTCGCGCAGCGGGTCGCCCTTGCGGACGGCGATGCCGATCTTGTCGCTCTCTACAACCGGGTCGCCCTTGAACTCATAGGCCGAACCGTCTTTGCTCTTGAGCCACTCGTACTGCACGTACTTGTCGGCCAGGATGCCGTCGAGGCGGCCGGACGTCAGGTCGAGGTAGGCGTTTTCCTGGGTGTCATACAGCTTGGCCTCGGTGTCCGGCAGCTTGTCTTCCAGGTAGGTGCCAGCCAGGGTTGCACGTTGTGCACCGATCACCTTGCCTTTGAGGTAGGCGGCGTCGGGCTTGAAGTCGGCGGTGGCTTTTGGCGCGATGAACTGCAGCTTGTTGGAGTAGTACGGGTCGGTAAAGTCGACAGCCTGCTTGCGTTCATCGGTGATGGACAGCGAGGACACCAGGAAGTCGAACTTCTTGGCGTTCAGGGCCGGGATGATGCCGTCCCAGTCGGACACATACACTTCGCACTTCTCGACTTTCATCTTGGCGCACAGGGCGTCGCCGATGTCCTTGTCGAAACCGACGACATTGCCGCTGGCGTCTTTATTGTTGAAGGGCGGGTAGGCCGCTTCGATCCCCATCTTCAAGGTTTCTGCCATGGCCGTGGCGCTGAACGCCATCGAGACGGCCGCGGCCAGAAGGAATTTTTTATAGGTCTGCATGCATGTTGCTCCGTTAGCGGTTGCTGGACATGAATTGTTTGCAGCGCGCCGAAAGCGGGTTGTCGAACACCTGCTGTGGCGATCCTTGCTCTTCGACCAGGCCCTGGTGCAGGAACACCACTTCGCTGGACACTTGGCGGGCGAAGCCCATTTCGTGGGTGACCAGCAGCATGGTGCGGCCTTCTTCGGCCAGCGCGCGGATCACATTAAGTACTTCCTGGACCATTTCCGGGTCAAGCGCCGACGTCGGCTCATCGAACAGAATGACTTTAGGCTGCATTGCCAGCGTACGCGCAATGGCGGCGCGTTGTTGCTGGCCACCGGACAGTTGCGCCGGGTAGGCGTGGCGCTTGTCAGCGATGCCGACCTTGGCCAGCAGGGCCTCGGCCACTTCTATCGCTTCGGCCTTGCTCTGGCCGAGTACACGGCGGGGCGCCTCGATGATGTTGTCGAGGATGCTCATGTGCGGCCACAGGTTAAAGTTTTGAAACACAAAACCGATTTCGCTGCGCAGGCGGTTGATCTGCTTGCCGTCGGCGGCAAACAATTCACCGTTTTTAGCGGCCTTGAGCTTGAGTTCTTCACCGGCCACCAGGATCTGCCCCTGGTGCGGGTTTTCGAGCAGGTTGATGCAGCGCAGGAAGGTGGACTTGCCGGAGCCGGAGGAACCCAGGATCGAGATCACATCGCCGTCGCGAGCGGTCAGCGAGATACCTTTGAGTACCTCCAGCTCACCATAGCGTTTATGCAAGTTGCGGATTTCAAGCGCGGGCGTGGCCTCGGCCATGTGCGGTCCTCATTGTGTTCGTTGCGATCTTCGCTGTTGGGCCGCCTTCCTGGCGAGGCGCCAAGCTAGCATAGCGTTTGGATGACAGCCAACAGCGCTGCGGACGGTTAACGGGTGGTCTGCGGCAGGGTGTCGCATCGGCGCAGCGGCGTGTCGCGCCATCTACAACCGAACAGACGTTTGAACCCGGAGCATCTACAGGCTTCGCGTAAAAAAGGGCGCGATGGTGCCAGCTTTGGGCAGGTGTTGGAAGGGTTAACCGGGCAAACGGCGCGTATCAGCGCTTTTATGGAGCGTCACGCACTTTTTGTGTGTGATTTTGGTGCACCTGTTCGTTCGCAGGGTGAGTCGCTCGGTAACGCTATAGCGGAATGCCATTGTTCTCAAAGACTTGCGATCACTGCTGAACTTTCCTACAGCCCGCGTCAACTGTGCCTCTGTTACATTTTGGCGCAAATCTTGCGTAAAAAATAAAGAACGCCCTGTTGGTTTCTTTTCACGAGAAACACCGCAGGCCCGGCGAACCGTTTTCGCAATTCCTCGCAAAGGTGTGTCAATGAGTAGTACGCAAAGCTCCAATGACCTCGAACAGGGGCTCAAACCGCGGCATGTCACCATGCTGTCGATTGCCGGCGTGATCGGTGCCGGTTTGTTTGTCGGCTCCGGCCACGCGATTGCCGCCGCCGGCCCGGCAGTACTGCTGGCCTATGCGGCTGCCGGTACGCTGGTGGTACTGGTGATGCGCATGCTGGCCGAGATGGCCGTTGCGTCGCCTGATACGGGTTCGTTCTCGACTTACGCCGACCGAGCAATCGGCCACTGGGCCGGTTTCACCATCGGCTGGTTGTACTGGTGGTTCTGGGTGCTGGTGATTCCGCTGGAAGCCAATGCGGCGGCGACCATCCTGCATGCCTGGTTCCCCGACGTGGCGATCTGGGCCTTTACCTTGATCATTACCTTGCTGCTGACCGCGACCAATCTGTTCAGTGTGAAGAACTACGGTGAGTTCGAGTTCTGGTTTGCACTGATCAAGGTCGTGGCAATCGTAGGCTTTGTCATTCTCGGCCTGGCGGCGATTTTCGGCTTTCTGCCTACCAGCCAGGTCAGCGGCGTATCGCATCTGTTCGACACCCAAGGCTTTATGCCGAACGGCATGGGCGCGGTGCTGGCAGCGATCCTGACCACCATGTTCTCGTTCATGGGCACTGAGATCGTCACCATTGCCGCCGCGGAGTCGAAGAATCCTGGCCAGCAAATCACCAAGGCTACCAACTCGGTGATCTGGCGGATTGGTTTGTTCTATCTCTTGTCGATCTTCATCGTCGTGTCCCTGGTGCCGTGGAATGATCCGACACTGGCTGCAGTGGGTTCCTACCAGACCGTGCTCGAGCGCATGGGCATCCCGAATGCCAAGCTGATCGTCGACCTGGTGGTATTGGTTGCCGTGACCAGCTGCCTTAACTCGGCGCTGTACACCGCCTCGCGCATGCTGTTCTCCCTGGGCCGTCGTGGTGATGCCCCGGCTGTGGCCAAGCGCACCAATAAAAGCGGTACGCCTTACTGGGCGGTGCTGCTGTCCACCGGCGCTGCGTTCCTGGCGGTATTTGCCAACTATGTGGCACCGGCGGCGGTCTTTGAATTCCTGCTGGCCAGTTCCGGCGCGATTGCCTTGCTGGTGTACCTGGTGATCGCAGTGTCACAACTGCGCATGCGTCAGAAGCGTACGGCGGCGGGTGAGAAGATTGTCTTCAAGATGTGGCTGTTTCCGGGCCTGACCTACGCGGTGATGGTGTTTATCGTCGGTACATTGACCATCATGCTGTTCCAGGAAGCCCATCGGGTCGAAATTATCGCAACGGGCATTCTGAGCTTGCTGGTGGTGTTGGCGGGGCTGTTTGTTGCCAGTCGTCGCAAGGCTCAGAGAGGTGGCGCTGCCGTACTGAACTGACGAAATGCAGATCAAAATGTGGGAGGGGGCTCGCCCCCGATAGCGGTGGGTCAGTTAACAAACAAGTGACTGACGCACTGCCATCGGGGGCAAGCCCCCTCCCACATTGTGTATGTGTCAGTCTGTTGGGTTCGTCAGGGCCTGGGACTATGCCACGGAGTCCGCCTGGAACTGCGGCGATTCGATCCACGCCATGTACGGTCCGGGAAGCCCATCGGGTCGAAATCATCGCGACCGGCATTCGAGCATGCTGGTGGCGCTGCCATACTGAACTGACGAAATGCAGATCAAAATGTGGGAGGGGGCTTGCCCCCGATAGCGGTGGGTCAGTTAACAAATAAGTGACTGACGCACTGCCATCGGGGGCAAGCCCCCTCCCACATTGTGTATGTGTCAGTCTGTTGAGTTCGTCAGGGCCTGGGACGCTGCCACGTAGTCCGCCTGGAACTGCGGCGATTCGATCCACGCCAATGCGGCGGCCTCGTCATCGCTGTCAGTGGCCCATTGCCGATATTCAATCAGCGCGGCCAGGATAAAGTCGGTCGCTTCCTCTTCGCCTTCCTGTTCCAGCACCAACGCCAGCAGCGGGTGCGCCAGGAATACCGCACACAGCGCCTGCTGGCTGGTTTCGCCCGCCGTGCGCATCTCCACGAACAGCTCGGTCAAGTCAACTGACTCAAGGTCGATACGGCTGTCGTCGCCGGCGAACGCATCCGGCTTGGTGGCGACGGCACGTTGGGTGCGGTTTTGCTTGGCCTTGGTTTTTGCCCGCTGGGCACGTTTTTGCTGCTTGTTTGGCGAGGCCATGGGCGTAACGTCCTTGGGGTTGGGGCAGGTATTGAAGCGCAGGTTGGGGGAAATCCCAAGCAGGTTTGGTCGCTCATCCAGCTCGACCACCAGGCAATAGATGAATAGGCTTGGCCTTCGCAACCTGCCAGAGCGTCTTCATGACCCGCGACACCCTTGAGCACAACCAGATTCCCCTCTACTTTGTCGCCACCCTGCTGGCCGCGCTCTGTGGTGCATTCGCGCCGTCTTTTGCTCAGGGCCTCAGCGTACTGGTCACGCCCGCCATCGCGGTATTGATGTATGCGATGTTCCTGCAAATCCCTTTTCTCGACCTGCGCCGTGGCTGGGGCAGCCCGCGCTTTATACTGGCGTTGCTGTTGGCCAATTTCATCCTGGTGCCCTTGCTGGTATGGGCGCTGACCCGTGGCCTGCTGGAGTACCCCGCGTTGTTGGTGGGCGCGTTGCTGGTATTGCTGACGCCGTGTATCGATTACGTGGTGGTGTTTACCCACATCGGCAAAGGTGATTCGCGGTTGATGCTGGCGGCCACGCCGTTACTGTTACTGGTGCAATTGGCCCTGCTGCCGGTGTACCTGGGTTCGATGCTGGGAGCGCACTCGGAGGTGGTGATCGCGGTCGCGCCGTTTATCGAAGCGTTCTTGTTGTTGATCGCGCTGCCGATGTTGCTGGCCGCGTTGACGGCCTTTTACGCGCGACGATCAATGCTGATCAACCGGTGGAACAGCGCCTGGGCCTGGTTGCCGGTGCCGGCGATGGCCCTCGTGCTGTTTGTGGTGATCGGATCGCAGATCACATCGGTGATTCGGGACATCCGCCTGCTTCTGCCGGTGCTGCCCATCTACGCAGGCTTCGTGCTGCTGGCGCCGCTGATGGGGATGTTGGCTGCGCGGGTGTTCGCGCTGCCGGCGGCAACGGCGCGTGCGGTAACGTTCAGCGCATCCACCCGCAATTCCCTGGTGGTGTTGCCCCTGGCGCTGGCATTGCCTGAAGGCGTGCGCGGGCTGGCCGCGACGGCGGTCATCCTGCAAACATTGGTCGAACTGGTGGCGCAGTTGATCTACATCCGCCTGATCCCGGCCCTGGTATGGCCCGCCAGTCGCTAATGCATGAATGTGCAGGTTCGTTCAGACGCTGTTCAGGGGGGCAGTCGGCACCATAAGCCCGCGCTTCCCACCTGACAGGTCACCCGATGGATCATCGCAACCGCTTTCGCCTGGAGTCGCTGGGCATCTTTCTGATCGCCTTACTGCTGTTCACTTTGGGTATCTGGGATCAGCAGCCTCAGGGCTTCGACGGGCGCTGGGCATTGTTCCTGCAGGAAATGTTTCGCCACGGCGCGAGTCTTTTCCCTACCACTTACGGCCAGCCATACGCGGATTATCCCGGCACCGCGACGTTCTTCAGTTTTGTCTTCGCCCGGCTGTTTGACGCGCCGAACCACTTGGCGAATGTGCTGCCCACCGCGCTCGCTTCGGCGGGGGGAGTCGCCCTGATCTATCGCCTGCTGGCACCATCCAGCCGGCCTTGGGCATTACTGACGGTGCTGCTGACACTGCTCACCACCCAACTGCTCGAAAAGTCGCGCTCGGTGTGCCTGGACCAGATGGTCGCGCTGCTGTGCGTCGGCAGTTTCTACCTGCTGCACAGTGGTGAACAGCTGGGCTCGCGGTTCAGGCAACTTGCGGTTTTCCCCTTGTTTGTCCTGGCCTTCGCGATTCGTGGGCCGCTGGGGTTGATCGAGGTGTGTGGCGTCACATGTGTGTACTGGGCGTTGGGCCGGCCGGGGGAGCGGGTCAGGCAGGTGTTGGTTCACGGCGTGGTCGGGTTGGTGTTGCTGGCGGCGTGCTGGTGGATGCTGATGAAGCTCGCCCGAATCAGCGGGGGTGATGCTTTTGCCGATGAGGTGTTCAAGATGCAGGTCGGCGGGCGCCTGGATGAGTCCGGCGAGCCGTTTTATTTCTACTTCCAGCTGAGTTTGTACCGGTACTTCCCGGTGGTGCCGTTGGCCCTGGCGACGTTGATCGCGCTACGTCATCGCTGGGCGCAGCGCTGGGTCAATGATGATGTGCAGTTGCTGATACGCCTCGGCGCGTGCGGCTTGATGATTTTGCTCGGCCTGTCAGTACCGCACTTCAAGCGTGCCTATTACATCCTGCCCATGGTGCCGATGTTTGCCGCTGTGGCGGCCTATGGGCTGCTTCAGGCGCAAGGCTGGCTCGTTGGCGTGCGCCGCTGCTACGAAGGGCTCGTCGTGGCGCTGCCGGCGCTGGGCGTGGTGGTGCTGTTTGCGTGTCGGTATGCCTGGCACAAGCACGGCTATTGGCCTGATGTTTCGATGCCGTTATTGATCAGCGTGCTCGTACTGATGCAAGCGGCGGCGCTGGTGGCGTGGCGTCGGGCCGGGCGGTTGGTGTGGCTGAGCATGCTCGCCCTGGCGGCGCAGTGGTTGCTGCTGGTCACCGTAATCGAGCCGGCCAAGGATCTTCAGTTCGATACCCGGCAGTTTGTCAGCCAGGTGGAGGCGTTGCGGGACGCGCAGCCGGGCCCTCTGGTATTTGTCGACCTGGGCCGGGACACCTGGGCGGTGCGCTACATGATGAACCTGGACCACGATGAACAGCCGTTTTTCGTCGGGCGTGACGAACTGGAAAAGCTCGCCACATTGCCCCGGCCATCCTGGGTGATTGTGCCGCGCAAGGACACGGCGCTGTTGAAGGGCTCGCCGGTCGAGCCGTTGGCACCGAGCTTTCAGGGGCGGTTGAATGACAATGCGTTGATGGTGTTTTTGCTCAACTGAGATGGCTCTTTGGAAAGCACTTATTTACAACGAAACCCCTCCGGCATCGTAACCGTGTAATTACGCTGCACCCGATCCTGGAAATTCAGATTGCGCAGCCCCTGTTCCACCAAAAAGGCTTCTACCTTGGCGGCCTGGCAGTCGTCGTTGTAGGACGATACCCGCAGCACGTACACCGCGCGCTTGCTCGCCTCATCCCGGGCGGTGGCCCTGAACGTGGTGAGGGTGGTGTAGCCGGTGCGCTCAGAGGTGCCTACGGGGCCGTAGGTGGTGTTTGGGGTGCTGGTGCAGGTCAGCTGGTCGGTTTTCTTTTTGTTCTTCTTGCACTGCGTGGTGGTGCTGTTTGCCACCTGGCCGTATTCGGTGGCGGTATAGCGGTAGGTGACCTGCTTGCTGTCGACGTCCAGGGTGACGGTCATTTTGATCGGTGCATGGTCTTTGGGCAGGGTGGTGTCGGTGAAGACATTGCGAAAGCCCTGGTCCTTCATGGCGCTGACCATGTCGCGCAGGTAGTAGCGAGCGTTGAGCGCGTTTTCATCGCTGCCGCCGGTGGACGTCACCAGTACGGTGGCCTGACGGTCGAAGTGGTAGTCGGGGTCAGGCGTTGCGTTGAGCGCTACGTCCATTTGCGTGGCGCATCCACTGAGCATTGCGGTCAGTAGCAAGAGCGTGCAGAGCAAGAAGCGGGTCATGGAAAAACCTTACAACTGGGAATTGGGTAAAGGCTGAACGATTGAGTCCAGCGAAAAACAACCCTCAATCGTCCTGCTGCGACATCGGACCGCAAGCACGCCGGCCGCCATTAAATCGCAGGCAATAAAAAACCCCAAGGAACACATTGTTCCTTGGGGTTTCTCGGTATTTTGGTGCCCAGAGACGGAATCGAACCGCCGACACGGGGATTTTCAATCCCCTGCTCTACCGACTGAGCTATCTGGGCAACGGGGCGCATTAAACGGGTTTTTCAGGGGGCCGTCAAGCAAGTTTTCAAAAAATATTTAATTATTACCGTCGCTTACGTGCAGACCCCGGTTTTTGATCAATTATTGAGCAGGTGGTACGTAGCCGTCGGCCTTGGCGTAATCCTCGCCGGAAAAGAACTTGTCCATTTCGCCCTGCAGGTATTTGCGGTCTTCGGCGTTCATCATGTTCAAGCGTTTTTCGTTGATGAGCAGGGTCTGGTGTTTTTGCCAGTCGGCCCACGCCTGGGCGGAGACGTTATCGTAGATGTCCTGGCCTTTGGCGCCCGGAAAAGGGGCGCGTTCGAGGGCGGGCAGTTCTTCGTGGTACTTGCGGCACATGATGGTGCGGGTCATGACGACTCTCCTGCGTTCATTACTTCAGCCGCGCGCTTCAGCAGTTTTTTCACCGGGGCGGCAAGGCCCAGGCGCGGTGGGGTGGCGAGGTTATACCAGAGCCAGTCGGCCTCGGCCACGTGATGGGCGCTTTCCTCGACCTGGACCAGCCAGGGTTCGATGGCCAGCTGGAAGTGGCTGAAGGTGTGGATCAGCCCCGGCAGTTCCTGATGTTTGCCCAGTGCCAGCGCGTGCTGATTGGCCAGATGATCCAGGTCTTGCAGGTCGTCCAGCTCCGGCAGGCTCCATAAACCGCCCCACAGGCCCGTGGAGGGGCGACGGTAAAGCAGGATCGCACCCTCGGCATTGGCCAGCATCGGCATCAGCGTGCGCTTCTGGGGGATGGTCTTGCGCGGCTTGGGGATCGGGTAGCGCGTCTCCAGGCCGAGCATGTGGGCTTCGCAGCCTTTTTCCAGCGGGCACAGCAGGCAGCTGGGTTTGCTGCGGGTGCATAGCGTGGCGCCCATGTCCATCATCGCCTGGGTGTAGGCGTTGACGCGGTCGTGTGGCGTAAAGCGCTCTGCGGTCGCCCACAGCTGCTTGGCGACCTTGGGTTCGCCCGGGTAGCCCTCTTGTGCGGTAAAGCGTGCCAGCACGCGTTTGACGTTGCCGTCGAGGATCGGCGCACGCAGGCCCATGCTCAGGCTGGCGATTGCGCCGGCAGTGGACAGGCCGATGCCGGGCAGTTCGGTAAGCTTTTCGACATCCCTGGGAAACTCGCCGCCGTATTCGGCGACCACGATCTTGGCAGTCTTTTGCAGGTTACGCGCCCGGGTGTAGTAACCCAGGCCGGTCCACAGGTGCAGCACTTCGTCTTCCGGCGCGGCGGCCAGCGCCTGGACTGTCGGCAAGGACGCCATGAACCGGTCGAAGTAATTGAGCACGGTGCTGACCTGGGTCTGTTGCAGCATGATCTCCGACACCCACACCCGATACGGCGTGATGCCCTGTTGCCAGGGCAGGTCGTGGCGACCGTGGCGGTCGTACCAGTCCAGCACCGCCTGTGAAAACTGCTCGTTTCTCATCGGTTGAACAGGCCTTTCAATGCGTCTTTGAGCTTGGGATTGACCTTGTCGAGCTTCTCTTCGAGTTTCTCGTTGAGACGATTGCCCGCTGCTTTGATGGCGACCTGGCCGAGGCCGTCCTTGTCCAGGCGGCAGGCCTTGGCGCCCAGTTCCAGCGGGCCACGGCAACGCAGCGGCACTTCGATACCCTGGAAGTTGGCGCCGACCTGGCAGGCCGGGTCCGGCACGTCGCGCTGGTCGCCTTCGACGATGATGCCCACCCGGTAGTCCATGCCCAGTACGCGCAGGTCGACATCGCCATTGCCGTTGAGGGTCAGCCCCGGAATGCGCACTTTCAGGTCAGGGTTGCTGGCCACGCCGTTGCGCAACGTCAGGTTGCCGCGCAGTTCCTGGAAGGGCGTGTCCTTGCCTTGCGGCGTGGTGCTCAGGGTTTTGCGGTTGAGCAGGGCGATACCGGTGCACAGTTGTTGCTCGATGTTGGCGTTGAGCAGCACACCATTGTTGATGACGATGCCGGCGGTGCCGTTGAGGCTGTCGATCAAGGCCTTCTGGCTGTTGCCACGCCCGGTCAGGTTGCTGTCCAGGGTGACCAGGCCTTTGACTGGTGGGGTTTTCCCCTGGGCCTGCAGGATTTTTTCTACCGGTACCTGCTTGATATGGGTTTGCAGCGCCAGGAGCGGGGTGTCCTGGCGTACATCGAGGGTGCCGTTGGCCTGGAACGTACCGTTGTAGAGGCCACCGCTCAGCGCGTCGAGCCTGAGCTGGCCATCGACGCCCGAGGCTTTCAGTACCGCGTTCTGGATCGGCAGCTGGCTCAAGGTAAGTTGGCCGAACGCAAGGTCCGCGTTGATATCCAGGCTGCGCAGGCGGGTCAGCGGCAGCAGTTTGTCACTGCTCCAGGCGGCTTTGGTCGGCGCTTCCGGCAGTGGGCTGTTACCGCCGGCGGCCATCGCACCGGCCTCGCTGCTTTGCACTTCGGCCTGGCGTGCGGCCGCCGTGCCTTTGGCGGCTTCGGATTTGGCCGGCAGGTAATTGTCGGCGTTGAAGGTGTCGCCCTTGAGCTGCACGCGCAGTGACTGCTTGGCGAAATCATCCACGGCAACGCGACCGGTGAAGGTGCTGCCATCGAGTTTCAGGTTCAGGTCCTCCAGTGCGACATTGGTCGGCGTGCCTGTGAGGCGGCTGACCAGTTCGACTTTGCTCAGGCTGCCCGGTGCCATGGCCGGCAGAGGGTGGCCGACGCTCTCGAGAAACTTGGCCAGGTCAAACTGCGCGACCGACAGCGCGCCGCTGATCTGCGGGGTATTGCTCAGGTCAGTAACCCGCAGTTCGCCCAGTGCGCGCAATTGGTTGGCCGAGAGTTTCAGGTTGGTCCATTCGGCGATGTTGGCGGCAAGATCGACCAGCAATTGACCCTGGGTGGAGAAGGTCAGCGTTTTGCCCTGCAAGGGTTCGCCAGTGGCTTCGCCGCTCAGGCGCATGTCTTCGAACTGGTAGCGCTTGAGGGCGCGCTGGATGCGCAAGTTGCCGTTCAGCTCGGTCTTGAGGCGCATGACCGGCTGGTTGCTGCCCAGGAAAGCGGTGAGTTTCAGCGGAATGTTGGCGCCTTCGTGGATGGCGCCGGCACTCAGTTGGATGCTTTCGGCGCTCAATTGCTTGCCGGTCTGTTCATCGTTGTATTCAACGCGGGCGTTGTTGATGGTCAGGCTGTCGATGTCCAGGCGGATCGGCTGCGGCGGTTTCTCCGGCTTGGCTTCAGCCACCGGTTCGGCCGGCGCGGGGGCGGCAGCATCCGGGGTTTCGTCAGGCAGGTTCTTGCCGATGTCTTCCCAGTTGCCGTGGCCGTTCTTGTCGCGGTTCAGGCGCAGGTTCAGGCCTTCGACCCGCACATCGCTCATCTGCACTTCGCGGCGCAGCAGCGGCAGCACGCGTACCGACAGGCCGAGCATTTGCAGGTCGGCGAACGGTTGGGTCGGATTGGTCAGGGTCGCCACACCGGCTTCGTGCAGCTCCAGGCCCAGCCAGGGGAACAGGCTCCAGCCGATGTCGCCATTGAGCGTCAGCTCGATGTGGGCCTTGTCGCGGGCAATCTGGCGAATTTCTTCTTTGTAGTCGTTGGGATCGAAGAGATGGGTCAGGGCAAAGCCGAGAGCCACAATGATCAGCAACAGCCCGAGAAATACCAGACCCAGGATTTTGCCGAACGCTTTCATGGGCGAGTCCTTGTATGTCGATTTCAAAATTTAGCCGCAGAGTATAACGCCCGAAGGCCTGCATCAGTTCGTGGATCGTTACATTGTATCTACGACCGGCGAAACAGGATTTTGGCGTCAAATAAAACAGATGGGCTGAAAAAAGTGATGTCAATTTGATTTTTCTCGCATCTGCAGGTGCTAATCTCTGCGCGTTCGTCCGCCTTCTGCGACGTATCGTCGCGCCAAAATGGAGCTTCACTCACAAAAAACGGCCACGCGTTGCGTGCAAGGCCGAGGGGGAGAGCGCCTGACGGACGCATACCAATAACTGGGGGAAACACCAATGAGCACTAGCACTGCGGCGGGTATCAACGCCGCACCGCCTGCGTTCCTGTCCAAGGAACGCATTATCGCCAAGCCCGGCTTCAACCGCTGGCTGGTTCCACCGGCCGCGCTGGCCATCCACCTGTGCATCGGCATGGCCTACGGCTTCTCGGTGTTCTGGCTGCCGCTGTCCAAGGCGCTGGGCATCACGGCGCCGGTCGCTTGTGCGCCGGACATGAGCTTTATCGCCCAGGTCTTCTCGTCACAATGCGACTGGCCCATCTCCATGCTGGGCTGGATCTACACCCTGTTCTTCATCTTCCTGGGCTGCTCGGCAGCGATCTGGGGCGGCTGGCTGGAACATGCCGGGCCGCGCAAGGCCGGTGTCGTCTCGGCGTTGTGCTGGTGCGGCGGCCTGCTGATCTCGGCGTTGGGTATCTATACCCACCAGATCTGGCTGATGTGGATCGGCTCCGGGGTCATCGGCGGTATCGGCCTGGGCCTGGGCTATATCTCGCCCGTGTCCACGCTGATCAAGTGGTTCCCGGACAAACGCGGCATGGCGACCGGCATGGCGATCATGGGCTTCGGCGGCGGCGCGATGGTCGGTGCACCGCTGGCGGCAGCACTGATGGGCCACTTCGCCTCGCCGACCAGCGTGGGCGTATGGCAGAGCTTCCTGGTGATGGCTGCGATCTATTTCGTGTTCATGATCGGCGGCGCTTTGTCCTATCGCGTTCCGCCAACCGGCTGGAAGCCTGAGGGCTGGACCGCACCGGCGAAAAAAGCCAGCAACGCGATGATCACGCACCGTCATGTGCATGTGAACGTGGCGTGGAAAACCCCGCAATTTCGTCTGGTATGGCTGGTGCTGTGCCTGAACGTGTCAGCCGGTATCGGCATCCTCGGCATGGCTTCGCCGCTGCTGCAGGAAGTGTTCGGCGGCAAATTGCTGGGGCTGGACGTACCGTTTGGTCAGTTGGACGCCGGGCAACTCGCATCGATTGCCGCGATCGCGGCAGGCTTCACCGGCCTGTTGAGCCTGTTCAACATCGGTGGCCGGTTCTTCTGGGCGTCGTTCTCCGACTACCTGGGGCGCAAAAATACCTACTTCGTGTTCTTCGCCCTTGGCTTCGCCCTGTACGCGCTGATCCCGAACCTGGGGCACCTGGGCAACGTGGCACTGTTCGTGGCGGCGTTCTGCATCATCCTGTCGATGTACGGCGGTGGTTTTGCCACGGTCCCGGCTTACCTGGCCGACCTGTTCGGTACGCAAATGGTCGGCGCCATTCATGGTCGCCTGCTGACCGCCTGGGCCGCTGCCGGCGTATTGGGCCCGGTGCTGGTGAACTACCTGCGTGAATATCAGTTGAGCATCGGCGTTGAACGCGCTGCGGCCTACGACATCACCTTGTACATTCTCGCTGGCCTGCTGGTGCTGGGCTTCATCTGCAACCTGCTGGTGCGTCCGGTGGCCGACAAGTACTTCATGACCGACGCCGAACTCGCCGCCGAGCAGGCGCTGGGCCATGACAAAGGCGCTGACGCCAGCACCGTGCTGGAGTGGAAAGCCTCCCCTGGCAGCAAGCCATTGGCGGTCGCCGCCTGGCTGGTGGTGGGCATTCCGTTGGCATGGGGTGTGTGGGTGACCCTGCAGAAGACCGCAGTACTGTTCCACTAACACGGCAAAACCCGTGTGGGAGGGGGCTTGCCCCCGATGGCGGCGCATCAGTCAATGCATTGTTGACTGACCCACTGCTATCGGGGGCAAGCCCCCTCCCACATTGATTGTTAGTGTTCTGGTGGGCTGGGTCCCACATGTATGCACATGTCTATCCCCGACATTCCCCGCTTCAACTCGTCAGTCTTATCCCCTTCGATGTTTCTGTTTAGCGCCCGCGCCCCTATAATGGCTGCCTTTTTCGCCCAATGATTTGCGGAGCTGGTGATGGTCGAACGTATGGCGTCCGTCGAGCGCGACACTCTGGAAACCCAGATCAAAGCCTCGATCAACCTGGATGGCACCGGAAAGGCCCGATTTGATATCGGTGTGCCTTTTCTTGAGCACATGCTGGACCAGATCGCCCGTCACGGGCTGATCGACCTGGATATCGTCAGCAAGGGCGACCTGCACATCGACGACCACCACACGGTGGAAGACGTGGGCATCACCCTCGGCCAGGCCTTTGCCAAGGCCATCGGCGACAAAAAAGGCATCCGTCGCTACGGCCACGCCTATGTCCCGCTGGACGAAGCGCTGTCGCGCGTAGTCATCGACTTCTCCGGCCGCCCGGGCCTGCAGATGCACGTGCCCTACACCCGCGCCACCGTGGGTGGCTTTGACGTCGACCTGTTCCAGGAATTCTTCCAGGGTTTCGTCAACCACGCACTGGTCAGCCTGCACATCGACAACCTGCGCGGCACCAACACCCACCACCAGATCGAAACCGTGTTCAAGGCTTTCGGCCGCGCGCTGCGCATGGCCGTGGAGCTGGATGAGCGCATGGCCGGGCAAATGCCTTCGACCAAGGGCGTTCTGTAATGCAGACGGTCGCGGTTATCGATTACGGCATGGGCAACCTGCACTCGGTGGCCAAGGCGCTCGAGCACGTGGGTGCCGGCAAGGTGCTGATCACCAGCGATGCCAACGTGATTCGCGAAGCCGACCGCGTGGTGTTTCCAGGCGTTGGCGCGATTCGCGATTGCATGGCCGAGATCCGCCGCCTGGGCTTTGACAGCCTGGTGCGCGAAGTCAGCCAGGACCGTCCGTTCCTCGGCATCTGCGTGGGCATGCAAGCCTTGCTCGACAGCAGTGAAGAGAACGGCGGTGTCGACTGCATTGGTCTGTTTCCCGGCCAGGTGAAGTTCTTCGGCAAAGACCTGCATGAAGACGGCGAACACCTCAAGGTGCCGCACATGGGGTGGAACGAAGTGCGTCGCGCGGTGGATCACCCGCTGTGGCACGAGATTCCGGACATGGCGCGTTTCTACTTTGTGCACAGCTACTACATCGCCGCCGGTAACCCGCGCCAGGTGGTGGGGGGCGGGCACTACGGCGTCGACTTCGCCGCAGCGCTGGCCGACGGCTCGCGCTTTGCCGTGCAGTTCCACCCGGAGAAGAGCCATACCCATGGCCTGCAATTGCTGCAGAACTTCGCCGCGTGGGACGGTCACTGGTAAATGGCCAAGAAACTGAAACCGCCGATCTTGAACCTCACGCCCGAGCAGGAGCGTGCGGCTATCGACAAGATCAAGCGGTTCATGGAGGACCGCTTCGAGCTCAAGCTGGGCTCGTTTGAAGTCGCCGAGATTCTTGAGCTGTTCACCACCGAAGTGGCGCCGCATTATTACAACAGGGCGGTTTTCGACACGCAGACGCTCCTTAAAGAAAGGTTCGAAAGCATCGAAAGCGACTTGTGGTCGCTTGAAAAGAGCAGCTGAAAGCTTCAAGCCATAAGCTGCAAGAATTGATACGCGTGCTTGCTTGCAGCTAATAGCTTGCAGCTTGCAGCTCTTTGACGAAGGAAAAGCATGCTGATTATCCCCGCTATCGATCTCAAGGACGGCGCCTGCGTCCGTCTGCGCCAGGGCCGTATGGAAGATTCCACGGTGTTCTCCGATGACCCGGTGAGCATGGCCGCCAAATGGGTGGAAGGGGGCTGCCGTCGTCTGCATCTGGTGGACTTGAACGGCGCCTTCGAAGGCCAGCCAGTCAATGGCGAGGTGGTCACCGCGATCGCCAGACGCTACCCCAACCTGCCGATCCAGATCGGCGGCGGTATCCGCTCGCTGGAAACCATCGAGCATTACGTCAAAGCCGGCGTGAGCTACGTGATCATCGGCACCAAGGCGGTAAAAGACCCAGCCTTCGTCGCCGAAGCCTGCCGCGCGTTCCCGGGCAAGGTGATCGTCGGCCTGGATGCCAAGGACGGTTTTGTCGCCACCGACGGCTGGGCTGAAATCAGCACGGTGCAGGTGATCGACCTGGCCAAGCAGTTCGAAGCTGATGGTGTGTCCGCCATCGTTTATACCGACATCGCCAAAGACGGCATGATGCAGGGCTGCAACGTGCCGTTCACCGCGGCGCTGGCTGCGGCGACCAGGATTCCAGTGATAGCTTCCGGTGGTATTCACAACCTGGGCGACATCAAGTCGCTGCTGGACGCCAAAGTGCCCGGCATCATTGGCGCCATTACAGGCCGCGCGATTTATGAGGGCACGCTGGATGTGGCCGAAGCACAAGCCTTCTGTGATGGCTACGCGGCCAGCTCCAAGTCGTAAGCTGCAAGCTGCAAGTTAAAGCCGATCTGCTTCTACTTGCAGCTTGTAGCTCAAAGCTTGCAACTCTTATCGGAGATAAGCCTATGGCTTTAGCCAGACGCATCATCCCTTGCCTGGACGTCGACAACGGTCGCGTGGTCAAGGGCGTCAAGTTCGAGAACATCCGTGATGCCGGCGACCCTGTGGAAATCGCCCGTCGCTACGATGAACAGGGTGCCGATGAAATTACCTTTCTCGACATCACCGCCAGCGTCGACGGCCGCGATACCACTTTGCACACCGTCGAGCGCATGGCCAGCCAGGTGTTTATCCCGCTGACCGTGGGCGGCGGCGTGCGCACCGTGCAAGACATCCGCAACCTGCTCAATGCCGGCGCGGACAAGGTCTCGATCAACACCGCTGCGGTGTTCAACCCTGAGTTTGTCGGCGAAGCCGCGCAGCACTTCGGCTCGCAATGCATCGTGGTCGCCATCGACGCCAAGAAAGTGTCCGGCCCCGGCGAAACCCCGCGCTGGGAGATCTTCACCCACGGCGGGCGCAAACCGACCGGGCTGGACGCGGTGGAGTGGGCGATGAAGATGGAAGCCCTCGGCGCCGGTGAAATCCTGCTGACCAGCATGGACCAGGACGGCATGAAAAACGGCTTTGACCTGGGCGTAACCCGCGCCATCAGCGATGCCCTGGGCATCCCGGTGATCGCCTCCGGCGGTGTCGGCAACCTGCAGCACTTGGCCGATGGCGTCATCGAAGGGCATGCCAGCGCGGTGCTGGCGGCGAGTATTTTCCATTTTGGCGAATACACCGTCCCCGAGGCCAAGGCTTACATGGCGGCGCGCGGTATCGTCGTTCGTTAAACGGGTTCGTTAAACGGACGACGTGATAACCGCTTCGCGGGCTTTGGACTCCAGCGCGGACAGGGGCCTGCAATTGATTTGGCATTCTCGTGCTGGCGGGTATTCACTCCAGTACACGCTGTTGCCATCGGTGTAGCTGATGCTGGAAGAGATTTGCGTGTTGTTCTCACGCAACAATCGGTACTCACTTTGTATCAAGTACACCGCAATGGTTTTGTGGGCTGGCACCGTCGCGCTGATCTCAATGGACGTCGAGCTTGTCCACCCCTGCGTGGAGGTTTCGGTGTGAGTGAGACTTTTGTTGAACTTTGCCGAAAATTTGATTGAGGAGGCCAGTGGAGTGATGCTGAACTGCCATTCGCTCCCGATCTCTATGGCCGTGGTACGAGTAAAGGTTTCAAGCTGTGATCCGTTTTGCCCGTTGGTCGCGACCCACTTCAGGGTCTGCGTTGCGGAGCTTTCGTTCCGACCAAATCCGACGCGCAGATACTTATCGGTTCTTTCCAGACGATAAGTCGGCGATGAGCGCAGTTGTTCGACGGGGCTCAGGTGGGGATCTTTGACTGTGAACCACGGGAGCGTGGACATATGAGTGACCTCGGCCTTTTCATGGGGCGAGGGAATGGAGTGGTCAGTCAAGTGTGGGGCTGGCGGGGAAGGGTTGACCTGCAGCGGGATACGCATTCGTAACGAGTAGGCCGCAATATGCTGGTCCGGCCTTGCATAGCTGTCGGCCCCGACAAAGGTACCTGGCGAAAGGTAAATTTCGCCCTGTGCGGCGCCAGGTGGTGTGATGTTCCAGGCACTGAAGCTCATCGCGGCGTTGCTGCCTCTGTCGTTCCAGATAAGGTCGCTGATGTAGGAGGCTATGACCAGGTCAGCTCTGACACAGCGAATGGCGTTGCGCGAGGGCTTCTGGTAACCCCGGGTGGTCACAAAGCCGAGCGCCAAATAACCTTCAGGCGCTACCGGGCGCCACACTGCACCGTCCTCGTAGGCTTTGGAACCTATATCGTTCCAGACCAGCTCGTATTCATCAGGCGGGCTGAGTGCTTTGCCTTTAACCCGGGCTTCTTCGCTGTTCGGATCACCTTCGCCAACTACCGCGACCACTTTCTTTCCGCTGATTTGGTGGTTGCCGTACTGACCGATCACCACATCGCCCAGCGGAAAATAGCCTTTGAGAAACTCGGGATTTGGCACCGGGCGCCAAAATGCACCCGGGCTCGCATTCGTTGAACCATTGCTATCCCAAAGCCATTGGAATTGGGAGGTGAAATTGATTAACAGATTTCCATATTTTATTGACTCCATGGGGATGTCCTTTTCGCAGAAATAGAGTTGGGGAGGGCCGGCCGTCGTGGCGTGATCTGGTCCCTCTGTATCAGACGGTCAGCGCGTTCCGAACGGACAAGCCTCAAGACTCCACTATTGAGCACAGAGCGCCGGGGATGTAGTCGTTATGTAGGCACTGCAAGCGCGCGGGTTCGTCGTTCGGTAAACGCTGCTGGACAGCATGGCGGGGTCGCGGCACTCTCTGCGCTTGCCATGGATTCCGGTAGCCTTCATGTTCAAACACCTGCTGCTCGTCCTCGTCAGTTCCTCCATGCTCATGGCGGCTACGGCGCACGCCGACGAATCGCCTGCCACCTCCCTGGTGCTGCTGACGGAAAATTTCCCGCCTTACAACATGGCGAAAAACGGCAAGAATTTCGCCAGGGACGAGAACATCGAAGGCATCGCCGTGGATATCGTGCGGGAAACCTTCAAGCGCGCCGGCATTGCCTACAACCTCACCCTGCGTTTTCCTTGGGAGCGAATCTACAAACTCGCCCTGGAAAAGCCTGGCTATGGTGTGTTCGTCATGGCCCGTTTGCCGGACCGTGAAGCCTTGTTCAAATGGGTCGGCCCCATCGGCCCGGACGATTGGGTGCTGCTGGCCAAGGCTGACAGCAAGATCCAGTTGGAAGGCCTGGAGCAGGCGCGCCGCTACAGGATTGGCGCCTACAAAGGCGATGCCATTGCCGAGAGCCTGGACAAGCAGGGGCTCAAGCCGGTTGTCGCCTTACGTGACCAGGATAATGCGCAAAAGCTCATGGAGGGCCAGATCGACCTGTGGGCCACCGGCGATCCTGCTGGCCGTTACCTGGCGCGCCAGGTGGGGGTGAACGGGCTCAGGACGGTGTTGCGGTTCAACAGCGCGCAGCTTTACCTGGCGTTGAACAAGGATGTGCCGGACGACGTGGTTGCCAGGCTCCAGGCTGCGCTGGATGAATTACGCAAGAGTGGTCGTGTAGACGAAATCATGGCGCGTTACCTCTGAAGTGGGCAGTTCCGAAGAATAAACGCGGTCAAAAATGTGGGAGGGGGCTTGCCCCCGATGGCAGCAGATCAGCCAATACATGTTCAGCTGACACACCGCTATCGGGGGCAAGCCCCCTCCCACATTGGATTTTCGCCACTTGATTCAGCGGTAAATGCCGTCTTTGCCGTGCCCGGCCATCGCCCGGTTACTGCGCACGCTGATCATCAACTTGATATCGATCCACTCCACACCCTGCGCCTTGAGCTTGGGCAATTCGCGCTCCAGCACCGCCAGGGTCTGTGGGTAAGGGTGTCCGATCATCACCGCCGAGCCCTGTTTATGCGCCAGCTTGATTGCGGTCTGCAGTTGCGTGGTAATTGCTGCCTCGGTGCGCTCGTCATCGAGGAAGACATCCCGCGAAACATGCGCCAGCCCAATCTTCTGCGCCTCGGCGGCGGCAACGGTCTGTGCGCTGGTACGGCTGTCCACAAAGAACTTGTGGCGCCGCTGCAGCTCGCCCATTAACCACGCCATTGCCTGTGGCTGCGCCGTCATGCGGCTGCCCATATGGTTATTGATGCCGGCGGTGTAGGGCACGGCCGCGAATGCAGCGTCCAGGCGCTTGCCCAGCTCTTCGATCGACAGCTCGGGGTGCCAGGCAAACGGACCGGTGGCCGGATCCATGGGCATGTGCAGGATGACGATCTTGCCGGCCTTGTGGGCCTCGCGGGCGAATTCGGCGGCATGAGGGGTGTCAGGCATGATCGCGGTGGTGACCGGCCCAGGCAGGGCCAGCACGCGACGATCCCTGGGCAGGTTTTGCCCGAGGTCGTCGATGATCAGGGTGAGATAGGCTTTGTGCGGCTCGCCGGCCGGCGTCGCTTGCGCGAATCCGGCCAGGCTGCACAGCAAGGCGATGGTCAGGGCAAAGCGCATATCAACGGCTGCGCGTGATGCTCAGGCCCTTGAGCAGGCTCAGCGCCTGGGCCAACTGGTAATCGTCGTCCTGCGGCATCGGTTTGGCTTTGGCGCCACTGCCGGTCGGCTGGTCGGCGCCGCCGTTGCCATTGCCCAGGTGGCCTTGCAGGTCCGCTTCTTTGTAGTACTCGCTGTCGATCTCGTTGGTGATCCTGGCCTTGCGCACTTCGATGTCCGGCACGATGCCCTGGGCCTGGATCGAGCGACCATTAGGCGTGTAGTACAGCGCCGTGGTGATCTTCAACGCACGCTCGTTATTGAGCGGCAATACGGTTTGCACCGAGCCTTTACCGAAGCTGGTGGTGCCCATCAGCACGCCGCGCTTCTGGTCCTGCAGGGCACCGGCAACGATCTCCGAGGCCGAGGCGCTGCCGCCGTTGATCAACACAGCCAGCGGCACATTCTCGCTCAGGTCGTTGCCGGTGGCCGAGAAGCGCAGCTCGGAATTGGCGATGCGGCCCTTGGTGTAGACGATCAGGCCCTTGGTGATGAAGTGGTCGACCACTTCCACCGCCGATTGCAACACGCCACCCGGGTTGTTACGCAGGTCGAGCACGATGCCGTTGAGCTTCTTGCCATTGTCCTTGCGCAGCTTGGCCAGGGCCTTGGCCACTTCGTCGCCGGTCTTGACCTGGAACTGGGTGATGCGGATGTAACCATAGCCCGACTCCAGCAACTGGCTCTTCACGCTCTTGACCGTGATGGTCGCGCGGGCCAGGGTCACGTCAAACGGGTTGCCGCCGTCGCGCACCAGGGTCAGGGTGATTTTCTGGCCGAGCTTGCCGCGCATTTTGTCGACGGCTTCGGTCATGGATTGGCCACGGGTCGGCTGGCCGTTGATCTTGACGATCAGGTCACCGGCCTGGATGCCGGCCTTGGACGCCGGGGTATCGTCGATGGGCGAGACCACTTTGATCTGGCCGTCTTCGGAGCCCACTTCGATACCCAGTCCACCGAATTCACCGCTGGTGCTTTCCTGCAGTTCAGCGAAGTCTTCGGGGCCCAGGTAGGCCGAATGCGGGTCGAGGTTGCTGAGCATGCCCTTGATGGCATTTTCCAGCAGGGTCTTGTCGTCTACGGGTTCGACATAGGCAGCCTTGATCCGGTCCATGACCTCGGCAAAGGTGCGCAGCTCGTCCAGCGGCAACGGCGCCTTGGTGGTCGCGGCCATTGCAGCGGGTGCAGCCTGGTCGGCAAAAGCCAGAGGCGCGCCGATCACCAGGGCGATCGTCAGGGCCAGCGATGTGAGGCGGGACAAATGCAGCATGTCGAACGAACTCCTAATGTAGATGCGACCCTATCCTTGGGATCGGCACCATTGTGCAGGGTCGCTCGGGCGGCCCTGCTGACGAATAGCGAAGTACAGCGCCGGGGTGTCCTGGCCACCACTGTTACCGACAGTGGAGATGGATTCACCGGCTTTTACCACATCACCTGCCGACTTGAGTAACGTCTGATTGTGGCCGTAAAGGCTCAAATAGCCATTACCGTGGTCAAGAATCACCAGCAAGCCGGCCCCGCGTAGCCAATCGGCAAACACCACGCGCCCGCCGTGGACGGCGTGGACCTGGCTGCCCGCAGAGGCGCTGATCATCACGCCATCCCACTTGGCACGGGTGTCATCGCCACGGGTTTCACCGAAGCGTGCCAACAGTCGACCATCAACCGGCCATGGAAGTTTGCCGCGGGCTGAAGCAAAAGGCCCGCCGAATGACTCGCCGCTGCTGGAAACCAGCGGGCCAGGCGCTGCATGCGCCGGTTTGCGCGGGGCCGGCGCATCGCTGGTGGCAGCCAGTTCGGCCTCACGCTGGCGCTTTTTTTCGGCTTCCTGCTGGGCGATCAGCGCTTTTTGCCGCGCTTCTTCGGCCTCGCGTGCCTGGCGCGCCAGGGTTTCTTCGATAGTCTTGAGCACTTTGGCCAGGTCGGCCTGGTCCTGCTCGCGGGCCTGGAGCTTGGCGTCGCGGGCTTTTACGTCATCGTTGAGCTTGGCCAGGGCTTGCTGGCGTTCCTTGCGGACCTTGTCCAGCTCGTTGCGCTGGGTGTCGAGCGCGGTCTTCTGATCGAGCAGTTGGGCCTGCTGATCATTGATCTCCTGCTCGACATTGGCCAACTGGCGCAGCGTTTCGTTAAAGCCCTTCAACTGCGCCAGGCGCGCCTGGCTCAGGTAATCGTAATAGGTGAGGGTGCGGGCAAATTTTTCCGGGTTCTGCTGGTTGAGCAGCAGTTTGAGATATTCCTGGCGGCCGCTCTGGTAGGCGGCGCGGGCCTGGATCGCGATCAGGCGTTGCTGTTCAACGCGTGCGCTCTGGAGTTTTTTTTTCTCAGCGTCGAGTCGCTCCAGTTCCGACTCGCTCTTCTTTAGTTCTTTTTGCAGCTCCTGGACCTGCTTCTCCAGCTTGCCCATTTCGGTTTCCGTGCCGCGCAGGTCTTTCTGCACGCCGGACTTTTCTTCCTGGAGCTTGCCGAGCAGTTTTTTCAGCTCGGTAATGTCCTGACGCGTAGCGTCCAACTGTTGTTGGGTTTGTGCACGCTCATCGGCAAATGCCGGTTGGAGCAGGCAGACAAGAGCGAGGGTAATCAAGGCGCGAAGCATAGAGGCGGGCGACACCAGGGGAAAGGGACGCTCTAGTATGCCCGCCAAGCGCCGCAAAAAAAACGTCCAATTGGGGCGGGCGGGCAAGATAGGTGCCGAGTGGTGGTGGTATGGCAAAAAGATATCTTCCAAACACCGAAGGGCCAATGTGGGAGGGGGCTTGCCCCCGATAGCGGTGGACCAGTCACATAAGTGTTGACTGACACTCCGTCATCGGGGGCAAGCCCCCTCCCACATTGGATCTACCGTGTTGTTTAAATCAGACCAGGATTGAAGTGCCAGTCATTTCCTTCGGCTTTTCCAGCCCCATCAGCATCAGCATGGTCGGCGCCACATCCGCCAATACGCCGCCGTTACGCACTTTGAAATCGCGCTTGCCGACGTAGATGAACGGCACCGGCTCGGTGGTGTGGGCTGTGTGGGCCTGGCCGGTGGACTCGTCGGACATCTGCTCGCAGTTGCCGTGGTCGGCGGTGATCAGCGCTTCGCCACCGACGTTGTCCAGGGCATCGACGATGCGGCCCACGCACAGGTCCAGGCATTCCACGGCCTTAGTGGCAGCCTCCAGGTTGCCGCTGTGGCCGACCATGTCGCCGTTGGCGTAGTTGACCACGATGACGTCGTAACGCTGATGCTCGATGGCATCGACAATTTTGTCGGTGACTTCCGGCGCGCTCATCTCTGGCTGCAGGTCGTAGGTGGCGACCTTTGGCGACGGGATCAGGATGCGTTCTTCACCCGGGAACGGCTCTTCGCGGCCACCGGAGAAGAAGAAGGTCACGTGGGCATATTTTTCGGTTTCGGCAATGCGCAGCTGAGTCTTGCCGTTTTTCGCCAGGTAATCGCCCAGCACGTTTTCCAGGCTGCCCGGCGCGAATGCCGACGGGGCCGGGATATTGGCGGCGTATTGAGTGAGCATGACGAACTCGACTTTCGGCTGGCGCGCGCGGTCGAAATCCTTGAAACCGTCGTCGACAAACACATGGCTCAGTTCACGGGCACGGTCGGCGCGGAAGTTCATGAACACCACGGCGTCGCCGTCTTCGACTTTCACCGGCTCACCGATGGTGGTGGCCTTGACGAATTCATCGCTCTCGCCACGCGCGTAGGCGGCTTCCAGGCCTTGCTGGGCAGTGGCGGCGTTGAATTCGGCCTGACCGTCGACGATCAGGTTGTAGGCTTGGGCCACGCGGTCCCAGCGGTTGTCGCGGTCCATGGCAAAGTAACGGCCTACCAGGCTGGCGATGCGGCCTTTGCCCAGGGCGGCGAACGTGGCGTCCAGCAGTTCGATGGACGACTGCGCGCTTTTGGGCGGGGTGTCGCGACCATCAAGGAAGGCGTGCAGGTAGATCTTGTCGGCACCGCGCTTGAAGGCCAGTTCGGCCATGGCGATCAGGTGGTCCTGATGGCTGTGTACGCCGCCATCCGAGAGCAGGCCCATGAAGTGCACGGCCTTGCCGGCGGCGACGGCTTTATCCACCGCCGCGCAAATGGTCGGGTTCTCGAAGAACTCGCCATCGCGGATCGCTTTGGTCACGCGGGTGAAGTCCTGATAGACCACTCGTCCGGCGCCGAGATTCATGTGGCCGACTTCCGAGTTGCCCATCTGGCCGTCCGGCAGGCCCACGTCCATGCCGGAACCCGAGATCAGGCCGTTGGGCACGGTGGCGGTGAGGCGGTCCAGCACAGGCTTGCGGGCGGCGTACACCGCGTTGTCGTGGTGGCTTTCACTGTGTCCGAAGCCATCGAGAATTATCAGGACCAAAGGTTTAGGCGTGGTAGTCATAGATCCTCTCGCGGCGTTAATAAAGGAAGGCAATGGAAAAGTGAGTGGCAGTTTAAAGCGAAGTTCCAACCGCGTCACCGCTTTACGGGGGTTGGCCGCCCCCGACGGCTGTGTATACTTACCGCCATTTTAACGCCCTGGAACCTCCTTGATGGTTGATCACCTGATTGCATTTGCCACTGCCCACTATCTGCTCGTGGGTGCCTTCGTCATCCTGCTGGCGCTGCTGATCGCTCACGAATTGAGCCGTGGTGGCCGCAGCCTGAGTACATCGGAGCTGACCGCGCTGGTCAACAAGGATGAGGCCGTTGTCGTGGATATTCGCCCAGCCAAGGATTTCGCCGCCGGCCATATCGTCGGCGCCCTGAACATTCCCCAGGACAAGCTGATCGCGCGCTTGGCCGAACTGGAGAAATACAAGGCCAAGACTATTATCCTGGTCGACGCCCAAGGCCAGCACTCCGGCACTCACGCTCGCGAGATGCTCAAGTCCGGCTTCACCGCTGCCAAGCTGTCCGGTGGTATCAGCAGCTGGCGTGGCGATAACCTGCCGTTGGTGAAGTGATATGAGCCAGGTTGTCGTGTATTCCAGCGATTATTGCCCTTTTTGCATCCGAGCCAAGCAGTTGCTCCAGAGCAAGAAGGTGGCCTTCGAAGAAATCAAGGTCGACGGCAAACCTCAAGTGCGCGCTGAAATGGCCCAGAAGGCTGGCCGCACGTCGGTCCCGCAGATCTGGATCGGCAGCCGGCATATCGGTGGTTGCGATGACCTGTTCGCCCTGGAGCGCGCCGGTAAACTCGACGCGCTGCTGTCCGCCTAACCCCTTAAAGACCCCAAGATAAAGAAGGATCTGCGATGACTGACCAACAGAACCCCGAAGCAGCGCAAGACCAAGGCCCACAGTTTTCGCTGCAGCGCATCTACGTGCGTGACCTGTCGTTCGAAGCGCCGAAGAGCCCGGCGATCTTTCGCCAGGAATGGACCCCAAGTGTCGCGCTGGACCTGAACACTCGCCAGAAATCCCTGGAAGGTGACTTCCACGAAGTCGTGCTGACCCTGTCGGTCACCGTCAAGAACGGCGAAGAAGTGGCCTTCATCGCTGAAGTGCAGCAGGCCGGTATCTTCCTGATCCAGGGCCTGGACGAAGCGTCCATGAGCCACACCCTGGGCGCGTTCTGCCCGAACATCCTGTTCCCGTACGCCCGTGAGACCCTGGACAGCCTGGTCACCCGTGGCTCGTTCCCGGCGCTGATGCTGGCGCCGGTGAACTTCGATGCCCTGTACGCCCAAGAGCTGCAGCGCATGCAACAGGAAGGTGCGCCGACGGTTCAGTAAGTCGATGCGGTAAAAAATGTGGGAGGGGGCTTGCCCCCGATGGCGGTGGGTCAGCTACAGGTATGCTGGCTGATACACCGCCATCGGGGGCAAGCCCCCTCCCACATTTGCTATGTGTGTTACTTGAAACCGAGTTGACGCCAGCCTTCGTAGACGGCGACGGCGACGGTGTTGGACAGGTTCAGGCTGCGGCAGCCCTCGCGCATCGGCAAGCGCAGGCGATGGCCATCAGGCAGGGCATCGAGTACCTCGGCCGGCAGGCCCCGGCTCTCCGGGCCGAACAGAAACGCGTCGCCCTCGGCAAAGCTGGCATCATGAAAAGGCCGCGAGCCCTTGGTGGTGAACGCGAACACACGTGGCTGGCCCAGGCTGTCCAGGCAACTGGCCAGGTCGGCGTGGCGCTGGAGGGTGGCGTACTCGTGGTAATCCAGTCCGGCGCGACGCAGGCGTTTATCGTCCATGTCGAAGCCCAGCGGTTCGATCAAATGCAGGTGGCAGCCACTGTTGGCGCACAGCCTGATAACGTTGCCGGTATTCGGCGGAATTTCTGGTTGAAAAAGGATGACGTGAAACATGCACGGCTCCGAAGGCAAAGATGCGCTGCATTCTACCCCCGAAGACGACCCAAGGCCGAAGCTATTGCCCAGGGTATTGGGCTCACTGGCGATCGTCGGCTTGATGGTGGGCTTGATGATCGGGCGCCTGACCACCCCGCAACCGGTCGAGTTGCAACAGGTAGAGCCTGTGGCGGACGGTGTGGTGGTGTGGTTCAACCGCGAGCCGAAGCTGCACGGCGAGCATATCGACGGCACCGTGGCGCTGCTGTTGGACGCGCAAGGCAAGGCTGCCAATGGGCAACTGAAGGTCAATGACAAGGATGTGAACTGGCGCGTGCGCAAGACCGACGGCGGTTTGCTGCTCAACCTGGTGGCGGCCCGGCCATTGCGTGGCGAGTGGAAGGGCCAGGAGGTCGATGACCGCTGGCGGCTGGAGATCCATCTCCATGAGCAATAAAAGAGGGAGTTCCCGGCCTGCCTGTACCAGGGCTCCCAAAACGGGGTGAAGCCAGGGGCTTCGGTGTTAAAGAGGGGATTCTCGGCCTGCCTGTACCAAGGTCCCCGAAACTGGGTAGTACCAGGGTTATTGCAGGGGGCGTGCCAGAGTTTGCAATTAGCCCCATAAAAACTTGCAAGAAAGCGCAAAGCCCCGGAATTCGGGGCTTTGTCGGTTTCAGCTGTCGAGAATTCTTCAGCGATAACGATCTTTCAGGTACCGGGCCCGTGCCCAATGCCGGTTCATGGTGCATTGAAGCAGTGCACAACCCTCAAATCTTGTGAAGATCCAAATGTGGGAGGGGGCTTGCCCCCGATAGCGGTGCATCAGCCAGCCTATCTGTAGCTGACCGACCGCCATCGGGGGCAAGCCCCCTCCCACATTGGATTTTCAGTGGCTCAGAGAGCGATGATCAGGCGTCGTCGCTGTCGTCGTCATCCCCGCCATCCACCTTCATCCCCAGTTCCTTGATCTTGCGCGTGAGGGTGTTACGCCCCCAACCCAGCAGCACGGCGGCATCGCGGCGGCGGCCGGCGGTGTGCTTGAGCGCGGTCTCGATCATGATCCGCTCGAACGCCGGTACAGCGCTGTCGAGCAGGTTCGACTGGCCGCGTGCCAGGGCCTGGTCGGCCCATTGACGCAGCGCCTGTTCCCAGTTGGTCACGGGGGCCGAGTCCTGCGGCAGGCTCAGCAGCTCCGGCGGCAGGTCGCTGATGTGCACTTCGCGCCCGGACGCCATCACCGTGATCCAGCGGCAGGTGTTCTCCAGCTGGCGTACGTTACCGGGCCATGGCAGGTGCTTGAGGTATTCCTCGGTCTCGCTTTTGAGCAGCTTCGGCTCCACGGCCAGTTCCTGGGCGGCGCGGCTGAGGAAGTGGCGGGCGAGGGTGGGGATGTCTTCGCGGCGGTCCGACATGCGCGGGATATGGATGCGGATCACGTTGAGGCGGTGGAACAAGTCCTCACGGAATTTGCCGGCGTGCACCAGGGTTTCCAGGTTCTGGTGCGTGGCTGCGATGATGCGTACATCCACCTTGACCGGCGTGTGGCCGCCCACCCGATAGAACTCGCCGTCCGCCAGCACCCGCAGTAGACGGGTCTGGGTATCGGCCGGCATGTCGCCGATCTCGTCGAGGAACAAGGTGCCGCCGTCGGCCTGTTCAAAGCGCCCACGGCGCAGGTTGGCCGCGCCGGTGAACGCGCCTTTTTCATGGCCGAACAGCTCGGACTCCATCAAGTCCTTCGGGATAGCGGCCATGTTCAGCGCAATGAACGGCGAGGCTGCCCGAGGGCTGTGACGGTGCAGGGCGTGGGCCACCAGTTCTTTACCGGTACCCGATTCGCCGTTGATCAGCACGGTGATGTTGGAATGGCTCAAGCGCCCGATGGCACGAAACACTTCCTGCATCGCCGGCGCTTCGCCGATGATCTCCGGGGTGCGGGTCAGGGCCGGCGGGGCTTCCTGGTTCTGTTGCTCCTGGGCGTGCTGGTTGGCGCGCTTGACCAGCGCCACCGCCTCATCCACATCGAACGGCTTGGGCAGGTACTCAAAGGCGCCGCCCTGGTAGGACGCAACGGCGCTGTCCAGGTCCGAGTGCGCCGTCATGATGATCACTGGCAGGCGCGGGTGCTGTTCGCGAATGCGCGCCAGCAAGTCCAGGCCGCTGGCGCCGGGCATGCGGATATCGGAGATGATCACGTCCGGCTGCTGGCGAGCCAGGCGGCTCATCACGCCGTCGGCGCTGTCGAAGCTCTGGGTGGTCATGCCTTCCTGTTGCAAGGCTTTCTCCAGGACCCAGCGGATAGAACGGTCGTCATCGACGATCCAGACAGTTTCACTACGGCTCATGTCGTGGGGGCTCCTTGTTCCAATGGCAGGAAGATCGAGAACGTGGTGTGGCCGGGATGGCTCTCACATTCGATCAGGCCCTGGTGCTGGCTGATGATGTTCTGGGTAATGGCCAGGCCCAGCCCGGTACCGTCCGGGCGGCCGCTGACCATGGGGAAGAAGATGGTTTCCTGCAGTTCGGCCGGGATGCCCGGGCCGTTGTCGATGATCTCGACCTTGGTCACCAGGCGATGGCGTACGTGGCCAATGGTGAACTGGCGCAGCGCGCGGGTGCGCAGGCTGATACGGCCCAGGCGCAACTCGTTCTGGCTGCTGATGGCCTGCATGGCGTTGCGCACGATGTTGAGCACCGCCTGGATCATTTGCTCGCGGTCGATCAAGACGTCGGGAATGCTCGGGTCGTAGTCGCGCACCAGGGTGATGCAGCCCTGGCTTTCGGCGTCGACCAGTTGGCAGACGCGCTCCAGCACTTCGTGCACGTTGGTCATGGCCAGGGACGGCAGCTTGTTGGAGCCGAGCATGCGGTCCACCAGGTTACGCAGGCGGTCGGCCTCTTCGATGATGACGTTGGTGTAGTCCTTGAGATGCTCCTCCGGCAGCTCGCGGGCCAGCAACTGCGCCGCGCCGCGAATGCCGCCCAGGGGGTTCTTGATCTCATGGGCCAGGCCACGCACCAGCATCTTGCTGGTTTCCTGCTTGGACAGTTGCGCCTCTTCCTTGGTGATGCGCAGCAGGCGGTCGCGAGGGTGCACTTCGAGCAGCAGCAGGGTGGCGCCATTGCTCAGGATCGGCGTCACCGCATAGTCGACGGTCAGCGTCTGCCCGGTCAGGGCGGTGAGCATCGCTTCGCGCTTGGTGAACGGGTGCGCCTGCTCCACGGCCTGGCGCAACGAGCTCAAGGCTTCGGCCGACTCGGTGAACAATTCGCTGATGAACTGCCCATGGCTGCGCTGGCCACTGATCGCCAGGAGCATCTCCGCCGCGGGGTTCATGTACTCAAGGCGCAAGTCGGCATTGAGCAGGATGGTCGCGGTGGTCAGGTTGTCGAGTAACAAACGGTGCAGTGCATCGCTGATGGTCATCGGGACCTCTTTTGGAGCAAGGCGCAGGCTTGAGGCACACGCTGATACAAGGAAAATGCAAAAAACAAACCAAGGCTCCGAAAAGAAGCGTTAAACCCACGAAATAGGGGGTTGAGGCGCGAAACTGTGGCGTTCTGCCAGCCTGCTCGGGAAGAATCGAACCAAAATGGGCTGTGGCTGCAGTAGGGGTGCAACCTGTCGCACCAATATAGTGCGACTTGGAGCAGGCTGTCAGGGATGGATGCGATCCAAATGTGGGAGGGGGCTTGCCCCCGATAGCAGGGTGTCAGTCAGCCTATCCATCAACTGAACCACTGCCATCAGGGGCAAGCCCCCTCCCACACTTTTAATTGGGTTTACAGGGCTAGCCTTTGTATATGCACAGCTCGGCGGTGGCGCGGATCATCGCCAGTTGGCGCAGCGGGTCATTCAGTGGCTCATGCACCGCCTCGGCGAGCCACTGCGGGCATTGCGAGTCGGTACGCTGCGGGGTGAAGTCGGCCAGTTGTTGCAGCAGGCGTTTTTGCAGTTCATCCAGCTGCGGGCGAATCTGTTTGACCAGGTCAGGGCGCGGATCGTCGGGGGCCTTGCCCTGGAACTGCCAGTCGGACAGGTGGGTGTATTGCACCAGTTTGTTTGCCTCGATCTGCGCTGAGAAAAACTGCTCGGCCGCGGCGGGCTCAAGCTTGTAGCTCGGGGCTTGGGCGATGACGCTGGCGATCACTTCCTGCTCGCGCTTTTTGTCTTCCACAGGCTTGTGGCTGTCCCATTTGCTCAGGGCGACCTGGTCGGCAATCTCCAGGCGCTCGGCGATGCTGTTGAGCAAGGGTTCGAGCGTCGGCGGCGCAGCGCTGGCGGTGACGCTGACAAGCATCAAGGCAAATACGAATCGACATTTCAAAGGAGGTCCCCCTGTAGGAGCGAGCTTGCTCGCGAAGGTCGCTAACGATAACGCGTAAATGTTGAAGAAATGCGGTGTCTTGGAGTTTTTCGCGAGCAAGCTCGCTTCTACAGTGGTCTGGGCACCTCGGTGGTCGGCAAAATGCTCGACCGCCACGCCCCGGCCGGCTAACGCCAGGCAAAAAAAAGACCTCCCGCAGGAGGTCTTTTTCATCACGCCACCTTAAGCAGCGCTACCGGATCAGCAGCTGTAGTACAGCTCGTATTCCAGTGGGTGTACGAAGGTGCGAACCTTGATTTCTTCTTCGCTTTTGAGCTCGATGTAGGCATCGATGAAGTCGTCGCTGAATACGCCGCCCTTGGTCAGGAACGCACGGCCCTTGTCCAGCTCTTCCAGGGCTTCTTTCAGGCTGCCGCACACTTGTGGGATCTCTTTGGCCTCTTCAGGCGGCAGGTCATACAAGTTTTTATCGGCGGCGTCGCCAGGGTGGATCTTGTTCTGGATACCGTCCAGGCCAGCCATGACCAGCGCAGCGAAGGCCAGGTACGGGTTGGCTGCCGGGTCCGGGAAGCGGGCTTCGATACGGCGAGCACGCGGGCTGGACACGTAAGGAATACGGATCGAGGCGGAACGGTTACGGGCCGAGTAAGCCAGCATGACCGGCGCTTCGAAACCTGGCACCAGACGCTTGTAGGAGTTGGTCGACGGGTTGGTGAAGCCGTTCAGGGCCTTACCGTGCTTGATGATGCCGCCGATGAAGTACAGGGCGGTGTCGGACAGGCCGGCATAACCTTCGCCAGCGAAGGTGTTCTTGCCTTCTTTAGCGATGGACAGGTGAACGTGCATACCCGAACCGTTATCGCCGTACAGCGGCTTGGGCATGAAGGTAGCAGTACGGCCGTAGGCATCCGCCACGTTGTGTACGCAGTACTTCAGGGTCTGGACTTCGTCAGCCTTGGCGACCAGGGTGTTGAACTTCACACCGATTTCGTTCTGGCCGGCAGTCGCCACTTCGTGGTGGTGAACTTCGATGACCAGGCCCATCTCTTCCATGGCGTTGCACATGGAGGTACGGATTTCGTGGTCGTGGTCGAATGGCGGAACCGGGAAGTAGCCACCCTTGATACCTGGACGGTGGCCTTTGTTGCCGCCTTCGATGTCCTGGTCGGACATCCACGAGCCTTGTTCGGAGAAGATTTTGAACATGGAACCGGAGATGTCGGACTTGAACTTGACCGAATCGAAGATGAAGAATTCAGGCTCCGGGCCCACGAATACGGTGTCGCCGATACCGGTCGACTTCAGGTATTCCTCGGCACGCTTGGCGATCGCACGTGGGTCGCGGTCGTAGCCTTGCATGGTCGAAGGCTCGATCACGTCGCAGACGATGATCAGGGTTGGGTCTTCGGTGAACGGGTCGAGGACGGCAGTGCTGTCGTCCGGCATCAGGATCATGTCGGAGGCTTCGATGCCTTTCCAGCCAGCGATGGAGGAACCGTCGAACATCTTGCCTTCTTCGAAGAAAGCATCATCCAGCGCGTCGCGAGCCGGCATGGTCACGTGGTGCTGAGTACCTTTGGTGTCCGTGAAGCGCAGATCAATCCATTTAACGTCATGATCTTTGATGAGTTGAACCGACTTCGACATGGTGTCCTCCGGGTGGCTTCGGGCTTGGTAGTGGAGTTAGCCCTTAGAATTTGGGTGATGCCGGCGCGGATACTCCGCCAAGGCAACCTGCCTCACAAGAGAGCAAATTGCATGCCAGTGCGCCAACATGGTCTTTTTGCTTCAAAATGGCCCCTATAACGGTGCAAACGGCCAATGGGCGATAAATAGCGCACCGCAATGTAGCGTTATTTGGCGAAAATGACCTGTTTTGGTGCGCAGCACATGCGATGCATATTAACTGGTTAAACCTTGAGCGATTTCCGCTATAATCCGCGCCCCCCTTTTTCAGCAGGCCCGGCGCGCGCTGTTTCCATGAAATTAATCGTTAAAGTCTTCCCCGAGATCACCATCAAGAGCCGACCGGTACGGATGCGTTTCATCCGTCAGTTGGCCAAGAACATCCGTGCCGTGCTCCGCGATCTGGACCCGGCTGTGGTGGTGAACGGCGTGTGGGACAATCTCGAGCTGGAAACCCGCCTGACCGACGCCAAAGCCTTGAAGGACATGACCGAGCGCCTGAGCTGCATGCCGGGTATCGCGCATTTCCTGCAAGTGGACGAGTACCCGCTGGGCGACTTCGACGACATCACCGAGAAGTGCAAGCTGCACTTCGGTGGTGAGCTTGCCGGCAAGATTTTTTCGGTGCGTTGCAAGCGCGCCGGCAAGCATCCGTTCAGCTCCATGGATGTGGAGAAATACGTCGGCAGCAAGCTGCGTCGCGAATGCGGCGCCGCCGGAATTTCCCTCAAAGCGCCGCAAATTGAAGTGCGCATGGAAATTCGCGACCAACGGTTGTTTGTGATCCACAGCCAGCACGACAGCATCGGCGGCTACCCGCTGGGCGCCCTGGAACAGACTCTGGTGTTGATGTCCGGCGGTTTCGATTCCACGGTCGCGGCCTACCAGATCATGCGGCGCGGCCTGATGAGCCACTTCTGCTTCTTCAACCTGGGCGGTCGTGCACACGAATTGGGCGTGATGGAAGTGGCGCACTTTATCTGGAAGAAGTACGGCAGCTCCCAACGCGTGCTATTTGTAAGCGTGCCGTTCGAGGAAGTGCTGGGCGAAATTCTCGGCAAAGTCGATAACAGTCATATGGGCGTGGTATTGAAGCGTATGATGTTGCGCGCTGCGTCCCGGATCGCCGACCAGTTGCAGATCGATGCGCTGGTGACCGGTGAGGCGATCTCCCAGGTGTCCAGCCAGACGTTGCCGAACCTGTCGTTGATCGACTGCGTGACCGAGAAGCTGGTGCTGCGCCCGCTGATCGCCAGCCACAAGCAGGACATCATCGACCTGGCAGAAGAAATCGGCACCGCCGACTTTGCCAAGCATATGCCCGAGTATTGCGGGGTCATTTCGGTGAACCCCAAGACCCACGCCAAGCGCAACCGCGTGGAGTATGAAGAACAACAGTTCGACATGGCGATTCTGGAGCGTGCGCTCGAGAACGCCAAACTGGTCCCGATCGATCGCGTCATCGACGAGCTGGGCCAGGATGTGCAGATCGAAGAAGTCAGCGAAGCCCTGGCCGGCCAGATCATCGTCGACATCCGTCACCCGGATGCCGCCGAAGACGAGCCGCTGGAGATTCCTGGCGTCGACGTACAAACGCTGCCGTTTTATGCATTGAACGCGCGTTTCAAGGAACTGGATGACAGCCGTCAGTACCTGCTGTATTGCGACAAAGGCGTGATGAGTCGCCTGCATGCCCACCATTTGCTCAGTGAGGGACATGCCAATGTGCGCGTTTATCGACCGAGCTAAGAGCCCGGGGCTGTTTGCCTGTGGCCTGCGTCACCGGCCCCCCGACTCTGCCGTCAAGCTGTAACGGCAAGGCCTGACTCTACTGTTAATCGCTGCCACGACCTGTCAGCACACCGAATCCTCTGATCGAGATACACAAGTGATCGAAAATCTACGTAACATCGCCATCATTGCTCACGTTGACCATGGTAAAACCACCCTGGTAGACAAACTCCTGCGTCAATCCGGCACCCTGGAGCGCAACGAGCTCAACGACGAGCGCGTGATGGACTCCAACGACCAGGAAAAAGAGCGCGGTATTACCATCCTGGCGAAAAACACCGCCATCAACTGGAACGGCTACCACATCAACATCGTGGACACCCCGGGCCACGCCGACTTCGGCGGCGAAGTTGAACGCGTAATGTCGATGGTCGACTCCGTTCTGCTGCTGGTTGACGCTCAAGACGGCCCTATGCCGCAAACCCGTTTCGTGACCAAGAAGGCGTTCGAAGCCGGCCTGCGTCCGATCGTGTGCATCAACAAGGTTGACCGTCCAGGCGCGCGTCCGGACTGGGTTCTGGACCAGATCTTCGACCTGTTCGACAACCTCGGCGCTACCGAAGAACAACTGGATTTCCAGGTTATCTACGCCTCGGCCCTGAACGGCATTGCCGGTCTGGAACACACCGCCATGGCTGAAGACATGACCCCGCTGTACCAGGCCATCGTTGACCACGTTCCACCACCGAAGGTTGATCGTGACGGTCCGTTCCAGATGCAAATCTCGGCACTGGACTACAACAGCTTCCTGGGTGTTATCGGCGTTGGTCGTATCGCGCGTGGCAGCGTCAAGCCGAACACCCCGGTTGTTGCCATCGGCGCCGACGGCAAGAAGCGCAACGGTCGTATCCTGAAGCTGATGGGTCACCACGGCCTGCACCGTATCGACGTTGAAGAAGCCTTCGCCGGCGACATCGTGTGCGTCAGCGGTATGGACTCGCTGTTCATCTCCGACACCCTGTGCCAGCCGGACACCGTCGAGGCGATGAAGCCTCTGACCGTCGACGAGCCAACCGTTTCCATGACCTTCCAGGTAAACGACTCGCCGTTCTGCGGTAAGGAAGGCAAGTTCGTGACCTCCCGTAACATCAAGGAGCGTCTGGACAAAGAGCTGCTGTACAACGTTGCCCTGCGCGTTGAAGAAGGCGACTCGGCCGACAAGTTCAAGGTCTCCGGCCGTGGTGAGCTGCACCTCTCGGTACTGATCGAAACCATGCGTCGCGAAGGCTTCGAAATGGGTGTTGGTCGTCCGGAAGTGATCATCCGTCAGGTTGACGGCGTGAAGCAGGAACCGTTCGAAAACGTCACCATCGACACCCCTGAAGAATCCCAGGGCAAGGTCATGGAAGAGATGGGCCTGCGTAAGGGCGACCTGACCAACATGGTGCCGGATGGCAAAGGCCGTGTACGTCTGGAATACAACATCCCTGCGCGTGGTCTGATCGGTTTCCGTAACCAGTTCCTGACCCTGACCAACGGTGCTGGCATCCTGACCTCGATCTTCGATCGCTACGACACCATGAAGTCCGGCGACATGTCCGGTCGTCAGAACGGTGTTCTGGTATCGGTAGAAACCGGCAAGGCGCTGACCTACTCCCTGGAAACTCTCCAGGCGCGTGGCAAGCTGTTCGTTGAACACGGTCAAGAGATCTACAACGGTCAGATCGTTGGTCTGAACAGCCGTGACAACGACATGGGCGTCAACCCAACCAAAGGCAAGAAGCTCGACAACATGCGTGCTTCGGGTAAAGACGAAACCATCGCTCTGGTTCCACCTGTTCGCTTCACCCTGGAACAGGCCCTGGAATTCATCCAGGACGACGAGCTGTGTGAAGTCACGCCTAAGTCGATCCGCCTGCGTAAGAAGATCCTGGACGAAGGCGAGCGTACCCGCGCTGCCAAGAAAGCCAAGAACTGAGTTAACTCAGGCTGAATGAAAAACGCCCCCGGTCGAAAGGCCGGGGGCGTTTTTTTATGCCTGCTGTTTGTGTGGTGGCTGTGCCGGCCCTATCGGGGGCAAGCCCCCTCCCACACTTGAATGTGTTCACAGATCAAAATGTGGGAGGGGGCTTGCCCCCGATGAGGCCCTCAAGAGCGCCGCAAAACCCGGCTCAGAACTTATCGAGAGTCTTGAAATGGGTCTCGCGCACCACTTCCTTGGGCTTGTACGCGCAATACCCCGGCCGTGGCCCGATCTTGGGGTGATTGCGGCAGGTATCCGGGCGCTTGTCATAAATAGTGCAGAAGCGCGTCTTACGATCCAGGTACAGGCAATCATTGTTGCTCATGCGCTGCAGGGTAAAAATCTCGGATTTGTTGTTGTAGCGCTCGACGATGCCTTCCTTCTGCAAACGCTTGGCGATGTTCTTCGGTGGGTCGCCGCGCTCGAACTCATCGACGATGCCGATGCGGATCAGGTCCTTGATCTTCACTTCGACCGGCAGCGTGCAGCAGCTGGACACGCAGCCCCCGCACATGTGGGCGGAATATTTCTGCCAGGTCTCGAGACGGTCGAGTTCCGCGGCGGCGATCAGTTGAGGCTTCATCGGGGTTCCAAAAGGTGGGGCTGTATCCGGGCGCGCGATCATACCGGGATTGGTGGTTTTTTGAACAATCTTTTCAGGGTTTCTGCGCGAACGGCGATCGGGCACGACCTCTGCATCAAATTCACGCAACCGTGAATGAGTTAAAAAACTGACGAACCAGAGCGTCTACCGTCTGTCAGACCGTCTAGGCTCTAGCAACTCCTTCTATCTCGCCCGAGGTCGCAATTGATGTCTCAGGAACCACTTGCACGAGAAGCAGAGGTCGCCGCATTTCGCGATGCCGTCTTGACCAAACTCACCTACGCGGTGGGCAAGGACCCGGACCACGCCTTCGACCATGACTGGTTCGAGGCCATTGCCCTGGCCGCACGCGACCAGATGGTCGATCACTGGATGGACCATACGCGGCGCATCTACCGCAAAGGCCAGAAGCGGGTCTATTACCTCTCACTGGAATTTCTTATCGGCCGCTTGCTCTACGACAGCCTGAGCAACCTTGGCGTGTTGGAGATCGCTCGCGAAGCCCTGTCCGAGCTCGGCGTCGACCTTGAGCGCATCCGCCTGCTCGAACCCGATGCGGCGCTTGGCAACGGTGGCCTGGGCCGCCTGGCGGCGTGCTTCATGGAAAGTATGTCGACCCTGGGCATTGCCGGTCACGGTTATGGCATTCGTTACGAGCACGGCTTGTTCCGCCAGGCGATTGTCGATGGCTGGCAGCAGGAGCAGACCGAACGCTGGCTGGATTTCGGCAACCCGTGGGAGTTCGAACGCGCCGAAGTGATCTACCCGATCGGTTTCGGTGGCAGCGTGGAAACCCTGGCGGACGCGTCCGGCAAGATGATTCAGGTGTGGTCGCCCAGCGAAACCGTACGTGCGGTGGCCTATGACACCCCGGTAGTCGGCTGGCGTGGCGCCAGCGTCAACACGCTGCGCCTGTGGCGTGCCCGCGCGGTGGAAGACCTGCACCTGGAGCGCTTCAACGCCGGTGACCACTTGGGCGCCGTGGCCGAGGTGGCCCGCGCCGAAAGCATCTCCCGCGTGCTTTACCCGGCCGACAGCACCGAAGCGGGGCAGGAACTGCGCCTGCGCCAGGAATACTTCTTCGTTTCCGCCTCGTTGCAAGACTTGCTGCGCCGCCACAAGAACATGCACGGCTCGGTGCTGAGCCTGGGCGAACACGCCGCCATCCAGCTCAACGATACTCACCCGTCCATCGCCGTGGCCGAGTTGATGCGCCAATTAGTTGACCTGCATGACATCCCTTGGGAGGCCGCGTGGGACGTCACCGTCGAAACGCTTTCCTACACGAACCACACCTTGCTGCCCGAGGCGTTGGAAACCTGGCCTGTCGGCTTGATGGAACGCATGCTGCCCCGGCACATGCAGATTATCTACCTGATCAACGCCCAGCACATCGACTCGCTGCGCGCCAAGGGGGTTCATGACTTCGACGTGCTGCGCGCGGTGTCATTGATCGAAGAAGACAACGGCCGTCGCGTGCGCATGGGCAACCTGGCATTCCTCGGTTCCCACAGCGTCAACGGCGTGTCCGGACTGCACACCCAGCTGATGCGCAGCACGGTGTTTTCCGAACTGCATAAGCTCTACCCGGAGCGCATCAACAACAAAACCAACGGCATCACCTTCCGTCGCTGGCTGTACCAGGCCAACCCCCAGCTCACCAATATGTTGGTAGGCGCGCTGGGCCCGGACATTCTCGACACCATGGAAACGCGCCTGGGCGAGCTGGAAACCTTCGCCGAGAAACAGACCTTCCGCAAAGCCTTTGCCGACCAACGTCTGCACAGCAAGCGGGCGCTGGCCGACATCATCCATGAGCGCCTGGGCATTTCGGTGAACCCGGCGGCGATGTTCGACGTGCAGGTCAAAAGGATCCACGAGTACAAGCGCCAGCTGCTCAATCTGCTGCACACCGTGGCGCTGTATCAGGCGATCCGCGCCGAGCCGGAAGTCGATTGGGTGCCGCGGGTGAAAATCTTTGCCGGCAAGGCGGCGGCGAGTTATCACCAGGCCAAGCTGATCATCAAGCTGACCAACGACATCGCCCGCACCGTCAACAACGACCCAACCGTGCGCGGCTTGCTCAAGGTGGTGTTCCTGCCCAACTACAACGTCAGCCTGGCGGAAAGCATCATTCCGGCGGCGGATCTGTCGGAGCAGATTTCCACCGCCGGTTTCGAGGCGTCGGGTACCAGTAACATGAAGTTCGGCCTCAACGGCGCGCTGACCATCGGCACCATGGACGGCGCCAACGTGGAGATGCACGAGCGCGTGGGCGCCGAGCACATGTTTATCTTCGGTCTCAGTGCCCAGCAGGTAGAAGCGCGCAAGCATGCCGGTGAGTTCAATGCCGGGCCGGAAATTGCGGCGTCCCATCGCTTGAATGATGTGCTGCAAGCAATCCGTGGCGGGGTGTTCTCACCAGACGATCCGGGTCGGTATGTGGGCTTGATCGACGGGCTGATCGACTACGACCGCTTCCTGGTGTGTGCCGACTTCGACTCTTACTGGGACGCCCAGGCGCGGGTCGAGGCCCATTGGCACGACTCCAAGGCCTGGTGGCGCTCGGCGGTGTTGAACACGGCGCGGATGGGCTGGTTCAGCTCGGACCGTACCATCCGCGAATACGCCACCGAAATCTGGAAAGCCCTCGACTAACCACCGCAGTACAACATGTGGGAGGGGGCTTGCCCCCGATTGCGCAGTGTCAGTTTACAGAGGTGTCGACTGGCACACCGCTATCGGGGGCAAGCCCCCTCCCACATTGGGTTCTGCGTATATACAGCGTGACACGTCGCGTGATTGGAGATAGCCGTTGCGCCAAGCCTTGAACTCTATTGGCGTTAAATCCTCTGATTAGAGGAAATACGCCCCGACTCGCGTTAAACTGCGCGGGTTTTCAGCCCCCCCCATTCTCCGGAGCCTTCCATGTCCCGCGTTACCTTGAGTCGCTATTTGATCGAGCAGACCCGCAGCAACAACACGCCTGCCGATCTGCGCTTCCTTATCGAAGTGGTGGCGCGTGCCTGTAAGGAAATCAGCCACGCCGTGTCCAAAGGCGCACTGGGTGGTGTCCTGGGCAGCATGGGCACTGAAAACGTGCAGGGCGAAGTGCAGAAGAAGCTCGACGTGATCTCCAACGAAATCCTGCTCGAAGCCAACGAATGGGGCGGTCACCTGGCCGGCATGGCGTCCGAAGAAATGGACAATGCCTATCAGATCCCGGGTAAATACCCGAAAGGCGCGTACCTGCTGGTATTCGACCCACTGGACGGCTCGTCCAACATCGACATCAACGCACCGGTCGGCACCATCTTCTCGGTACTGCGTTGCCCGAACGAATACCTGAGCCAGAACGAAGCCCTGAACGAAAAGGCCTTCCTGCAGCCCGGCACCGAGCAGGTCGCCGCCGGTTACGCGATCTACGGCCCACAGACCATGCTGGTCCTGACCCTGGGCGATGGCGTCAAGGGGTTCACCCTGGACCGCGAAATGGGCAGCTTCGTACTCACCCACGAAGACATCTCCATTCCTGCCTCCACCCAGGAATTCGCGATCAACATGTCCAACCAGCGTCACTGGGAAGAACCGGTGAAACGCTATGTCAACGAATTGATGGAAGGCGAAGAAGGCCCGTTGAAGAAAAACTTCAACATGCGCTGGGTCGCGGCCATGGTGGCCGACGTGCACCGCATCCTGACGCGTGGCGGCCTGTTCATGTACCCACGTGACAGCCGCGAGCCGTCCAAGCCGGGCAAGCTGCGCCTGATGTACGAAGCCAACCCGATGTCGTTCCTGGTTGAGCAAGCGGGCGGTGCGTCCACTGACGGCCACCAGCGCATCCTCGATATCCAGCCCGAAGGCCTGCACCAGCGGGTGGCGGTTTTCCTGGGTTCGAAGGAAGAAGTTGAGCGTGTGACGGCTTATCACAAGTAGGAGCGAGCGTGCTCGCGAAAAGCTGACAGACAACGCGGATATCCAGACAGCCCGCGTCATCATTAACGTTCTTCGCGAGCACGATCACTCCTACCCTGAGCCCCGAAACGTTTCAGCGTTTTCGGGGCTTTTTTGTTTTCGCTCGTCGGGAACCAGACACCTCTTTTCCCTTCTAAGCTTCTGGCAGATACCCCAGCTGCTTTGTCTCTCCAGGAGCTTTTCCATGTCTTTACGCCGTCTCGCCCTGCTGGCTTTTTGCGTGCTGCTAGCCGCTTGCAGCAAGGTCAACCAAGAAAATTACCAGAAGCTGTCGGCTGGCATGGCCAAGGCCGAGGTGGAGTCGTTGCTGGGCAAGCCGACCGATTGTTCCGGCGCACTGGGCATGTCCAGTTGCACCTGGGGCGATAAAAACAGCTTTATCAGCGTGCAGTATGCCGGTGACAAGGTTCTGATGTTTTCCGGGCAAGGCCTGAAGTAAACCGGGGCGCGAGCCTGCGGGAGAAGAAGAATGATGCGTTTTGTTGTGTTCCTTTGCGCCAGCCTGTTTTTGGCGGGCTGTGCCAGCCATTCTGGCGATGATCTGCAACCCAAGACCGCGAGTCACGTCAACCTCAAGCGTTACCAGGGCACCTGGTATGAGCTGGCCCGCTTGCCGATGTACTTCCAGCGCAACTGTGCGCAGTCCGAAGCGCGCTACACCTTGCTGCCCGATGGCGACATGTCGGTGTTCAACCGCTGCCTGACGCCTGAATGGACATGGCAGGAAGCCAAAGGCACGGCCACGCCGCAGGTGCCGGGCAAGACCGACAAGCTCTGGGTGGAATTCGACAACTGGTTTACCTCGTTACTGCCCGGCGTCGCCAAGGGCGATTACTGGGTGCTGTATGTCAGCGATGACTACAAGACCGCCATCGTCGGCAGCCCGAGCCGGCGATATATGTGGATCCTGTCGCGTACGCCGACGGTAAGCGCCGAAACCCGTGAAGACCTCCTGAGCAGGGCGCGGCAGCAGGGGTATGACACTACGCGGTTGATCTGGCGTACGTCGGACAAGCAGATGGCGAAGACGTCGCAGTAACCCGGGATCACACAAATCAAAATGTGGGAGGGGGCTTGCCCCCGATAGCGGTGTGTCAGTATCAGATGAGCTGGCTGACACACAGCAATCGGGGGCAAGCCCCCTCCCACATTTGTTATGTGTCGCTTGTCAGCTCAACAAATCCTTCAAGACCTGGGTGAACGCCCGGCTGCTGTCTTCTTCGCCAGCATGATGCCCATCGCGCACCACCCACTGGCCGTTGACCAGTACATCGCGCACTTGCCGGTCGCCACCGGCAAACAGCCAGCGATTGAGAATCCCGTCCTCACTGGCCGTGGCCAGGTACGGATCGTTACCGTCCAGCACGATCCAGTCCGCACGCTTGCCCACTTCCAGGCGGCCAATCGGCTGCCCCAGCGCTTGTGCACCACCGTCCAGTGCCGCATCGAACAGCGTGCGGCCCACCATCGGCTGGTTGTCGCGATACAGACGGTTGCGCCGCTGATCGCGCAAACGCTGGCCGTATTCCAGCCAACGCAATTCTTCCACCACGCTCAGTGACACATGGCTGTCGGAGCCGATACCCATGCGCCCACCCTGGGCGAGGAAATCCACGGCCGGGAAAATGCCATCGCCCAGGTTGGCTTCGGTGGTCAGGCACAATCCGGCAATCGCCCGACTCCTGGCCATACGCGTCACTTCGTCGGGGTCGGCATGCGTGGCATGCACCAGGCACCAGCGTTCATTCACGTCGACATGGTCATACAGCCACTGCAGCGGGCGTTTGCCGCTCCAGGCCAGGCAGTCGTCGACTTCCTTCTGCTGTTCGGCAATGTGGATGTGCACTGGACAAGCCTTGTCGCTGGCGGCCAGCACTTGCTTGATCTGCTCGGGCGTGACCGCCCGCAGGGAGTGGAAGCACAGGCCCAGGTGCTGCGCTGGTTGTGCAGCGAGTATCGGCTGCAAGCGCGCCTGCAAATCCAGGTAGTGTTCGGTGCTGTTGATAAACCGGCGCTGCCCGTCGTTGGGGGCCTGGCCACCGAACCCCGAATGCGTATAAAGCACCGGCAGCAGCGTCAAGCCGATCCCGCTGCTGGCGGCTGCCTGGCTGATCTGGCGCGACAGCTCTGTGCGGTCGGCATAGGGCTGGCCGCTGACGTCGTGGTGTACATAGTGAAACTCGGCCACCGAGGTGTAGCCGGCCTTGAGCATTTCGATGTACAGCTGGCGGGCGATGACCTGCAACTGGTCCGGGCTGATTTTGCCGACCATGCGGTACATCAGGTCGCGCCAGGTCCAGAAACTGTCGTTCGGATTGCCTGCCACTTCGGCCAGGCCCGCCATGGCGCGCTGGAAGGCGTGGGAATGCAGGTTCGGCATGCCGGCCAGTACCGGGCCCCTCAGCCGCTCGGCGCCGTCTGCCGTGGCATTGGCCTCTACCTTCGTCAGCCGGCCATCGGCGCCGGTTTCAAGACGTACATCATTGGCCCATCCATCAGGCAGCAGCGCGCGTTCGGCAAAAAATGCGGACATGATCAAGTCACCCCGGTCGTGTGTTTATTTGTATATACATATACAGACGTTTGCCTGCTCGGTAAACTCCGGCAATCTATGCATCTTTTCCTCCTGCAAGGATTCCCTGTGCCGACTCCGCCCGCCAACTCCTCGCTGGCTGCCCACATGGACGAAAGTCCGGCGCCCTTGTATGCCCGCGTCAAACAGATGATCAGCCAGCAGATCCTCAGCGGCAACTGGCCGCCCCATTATCGCGTGCCGTCGGAGAGCGAACTGGTCAGCCAACTGGGCTTCAGCCGCATGACCATCAACCGCGCGTTGCGCGAGCTGACGGCCGAAGGGTTGCTGGTGCGCATGCAGGGTGTGGGTACGTTCGTCGCCGAGCCCAAGAGTCAGTCGGCGCTGTTTGAAGTGCACAACATTGCCGATGAGATCGCCTCCAGGGGCCATCGCCATACGTGCCAAGTCATCACCCTGGGCGAGGAAGCGGCAGGTTCCGAACGTGCCGTCGCTCTGGAAATGCGCGAAGGCGGGCGGGTGTTTCACTCGTTGATCGTGCATTTCGAAAATGACATTCCGGTGCAGATCGAAGATCGTTTCGTCAACGCCCTGGTCGCCCCGGAATACTTGCAGCAGGATTTCACCCGGCAAACGCCCTACGCCTACCTCAACCAGGTCGCACCGCTGACCGAAGGCGAGCATGTGGTTGAAGCGATCCTCGCCGATGCTGCCGAGTGCAAGCTGCTGCAGATCGAGCCGAGCGAGCCCTGCCTGTTGATTCGCCGGCGTACCTGGTCCGGCCGCCAGCCGGTCACGGCCGCGCGCTTGATTCACCCCGGTTCCCGCCACAGCCTCGAAGGACGCTTCAGCAAATGAGTTCAGTCAACGTCTGGCGCGCCGCCGACTACGTGCGCATGCCGTGGAAGAACGGCGGCGGCAGTACCGAAGAAATCACCCGCGATGCCGGCACCGGCCTGGATGGTTTCGGCTGGCGCCTGTCGATTGCCGATATTGCCGAGTCAGGCGGTTTCTCCACCTTCGCCGGCTACCAGCGCGTGATTACGGTGATCAAGGGCGCGGGCATGGTCTTGACCGTCGACGGTGAGGAACAGCGTGGTCTGTTACCGCTGCAGCCGTTCGCCTTTGCCGGTGACAGCCAGGTGTCGTGCCGCCTGATCACCGGGCCGATTCGCGATTTCAACCTGATCTACTCGCCTGAGCGTTACCATGCGCGCTTGCAGTGGGTGGATGGCGTGCAGCGCTTTTTCAGCACGGCCCGGACGGTGCTGGTGTTCAGCGTGGCGGATGAAGTGACCGTGCTGGGCGAGAAGCTCGGCCATCACGATTGCCTGCAAGTAGACGGTAACACCGGCTTGCTGGATATCTCGGTCAGTGGTCGCTGCTGCCTGATCGAACTGACACAGCGCGGTTAAAAATGTGGGAGGGGGCTTGCCCCCGATAGCGGTGAATCAGCCAAAGATCTGGTGGCTGACACTCTGCAATCGGGGGCAAGCCCCCTCCCACATTTGTTTCTGCGGCGTTTCCAGGCTATGCACCAAATTGTTACCGAATGCCCCAGCGTGACGCAAAGCCATGCTGTCGTGACACATTTTCCCCGCCGCAAATTCTTCCATAAGAAATTTCATCATGCTTGAAAGCCTTGATTTTCAAGGCTCGCACGCATTGTGCAAAAAAATCCAGACCACGCTTCCGAAAAGTTGGCCGCTCGATTGCATATGCTTGTACATACAAGTAAAGATGTGTGCGTAAGAGTCTCCTTCGCACCATTCAAGTCCGCGCATCGATCGCCGAGGAGTCCTAGCAGTGACCAAGCCTACAAAATACCGTGACGTCGAAATCCGCGCCGCCCGCGGTAACACGCTCACCGCCAAAAGCTGGCTGACCGAAGCGCCGCTGCGCATGTTGATGAACAACCTCGACCCGCAAGTGGCCGAGAACCCCAAGGAACTGGTGGTATACGGCGGTATCGGTCGCGCGGCGCGCAACTGGGAGTGCTACGACCAGATCGTCGAGAGCCTCACCCATCTGAACGATGACGAAACCCTGCTGGTGCAATCCGGTAAGCCGGTCGGCGTGTTCAAGACCCACAGCAACGCGCCGCGCGTGTTGATCGCCAACTCCAACCTGGTGCCGCATTGGGCCAGTTGGGAACACTTCAACGAACTGGATGCCAAGGGCCTGGCCATGTACGGCCAGATGACCGCCGGCAGCTGGATCTATATCGGCAGCCAGGGCATCGTCCAGGGCACCTACGAAACCTTCGTCGAAGCCGGTCGCCAGCATTACGACTCGAATCTCAAGGGCCGTTGGGTGCTCACCGCCGGTCTGGGCGGCATGGGTGGCGCACAACCGCTGGCCGCGACCCTGGCCGGCGCCTGCTCGCTGAACATCGAGTGCCAGCAGGTCAGCATCGATTTCCGCTTGAACAGCCGCTATGTCGACGAGCAAGCCACCGACCTCGACGACGCCCTGGCGCGCATCGCCAAGTACACCCAGGAAGGCAAAGCCATCTCCATCGCCCTGCTGGGCAACGCCGCCGAAATCCTGCCGGAACTGGTCAAGCGTGGCGTGCGCCCGGACATGGTCACCGACCAGACCAGCGCCCACGACCCGCTCAACGGCTACCTGCCGGCCGGCTGGACCTGGGACGAATACCGCGCCCGCGCCAAGACCGAGCCCGCCGCCGTGATCAAGGCCGCCAAGCAGTCGATGGCCGTGCACGTCAAAGCCATGCTTGAGTTCCAGAAGCAGGGCATCCCGACGTTCGACTACGGCAATAACATCCGCCAGATGGCCCAGGAAGAGGGCGTGGAAAACGCCTTCGACTTCCCGGGTTTCGTACCGGCCTACATCCGCCCGCTGTTCTGCCGTGGCATCGGCCCGTTCCGCTGGGCGGCGCTGTCCGGTGACCCGCAGGACATCTACAAGACCGACGCCAAAGTCAAAGAGCTGATCCCCGACGACGCCCACCTGCACAACTGGCTGGACATGGCGCGCGAGCGCATCAGCTTCCAGGGCCTGCCGGCGCGTATCTGCTGGGTGGGCCTGGGCCAGCGCGCCAAGCTGGGCCTGGCCTTCAACGAAATGGTGCGCAGCGGCGAATTGTCGGCACCGGTCGTGATCGGCCGCGACCACCTCGACTCCGGCTCGGTCGCCAGCCCGAACCGCGAAACCGAATCCATGCAGGACGGTTCCGACGCCGTGTCCGACTGGCCGCTGCTCAACGCCTTGCTCAACACCGCCAGTGGCGCGACCTGGGTTTCGTTGCATCACGGCGGCGGCGTCGGCATGGGCTTCTCGCAGCACTCTGGCATGGTGATCGTGTGTGACGGTACCGACGAAGCGGCCGAACGCATTGCGCGCGTGCTGCATAACGACCCGGCGACCGGGGTGATGCGTCACGCGGATGCGGGTTACCAGATCGCTATCGATTGCGCCAAGGAACAGGGCCTGAATCTGCCGATGATCAAGTAACCCATGTGGGAGGGGCGGTGCGACGATTCGACTTGCCCCCGATGGCAATGTATCAGCCAGCAGGTCAGGTGACTGAACCACCGCTATCGGGGGCAAGCCCCCTCCCACATTGGATCGGCGGCAAACCCAAGACAATCCATCAGAGGTTGAACAACATGGCTGCGAACGACACCACCCCGTTGATCGAAAGGCGTTCGATCGACTACATCCCGGAAGCGGAAAGACATGGTCGTCTATTGAGCCAGTTCACCCTGTGGATGGGCGCCAACCTGCAAATCACCGCGATTGTCACCGGGGCCCTGGCCGTGGTGCTGGGCGGTGATGTGTTCTGGTCGTTGATCGGCCTGCTGGTCGGTCAACTGATCGGCGGCGGCGTCATGGCGTTGCATGCGGCGCAAGGCCCCAAGCTTGGTTTGCCGCAGATGATCTCCAGCCGGGTGCAGTTCGGCGTGTATGGCGCGGCCATCCCGATCGTGCTGGTGTGCCTGATGTACCTGGGTTTCACCGCCACCGGCACCGTGCTGTCGGGGCAGGCGCTGGGCCAGTTGTTCGGGGTCAGCGACAGCGTCGGCATCCTGATTTTCGCCAGTGTCATCGTGCTGGTCACGGTGCTCGGTTACCGGGTGATCCATTTCATCGGGCGTGTCGCCAGCGTCATCGGCGTGATTGCCTTTGTCTACCTGTTCAGCCGCCTGATGAGCCAGACCGATGTTGGCGCGCTCCTGCAGATCCGTCACTTCAGCTGGAGCAGTTTTCTGCTGGCCGTGTCGCTCGCGGCTTCCTGGCAGATCGCCTTCGGCCCCTACGTGGCGGACTATTCGCGTTACCTGCCGAGCCAGACGTCATCGGTGAAAACCTTCTTCGCCGCGGGCGCGGGCTCGGTGATGGGTGCACAGGTGGCGATGGTGCTCGGTGTGTTTGCCGCCGCCATGTCCAACGGCCAATTCGCCGGGCATGAAGTGGCCTACATCGTTGGCTTGAGCGGTACGGGGGCCACCGCGGCGTTGCTGTACTTCAGCATCGCGTTCGGCAAGGTCACCATCTCCACGCTCAACTCCTACGGCAGCTTCATGTGCATTGCGACCATCATCAGCGGTTTCCGTGGCCGCCTGGAGGTCACGCGTCTGCAGCGCCTGGTGTTCGTGCTCGTCATCGTCGGTACGGCAACCCTGATCGCATTGCTCGGCCAGCACTCGTTCCTCGGTGCGTTCAAGTCGTTCATCCTGTTCCTGTTGGCGTTCTTCACGCCGTGGAGCGCGATCAACCTGGTGGATTACTACTGCATCACCCGCGAACGCTACGACGTGCCGGCACTGGCCGACCCGAACGGTCGCTACGGTCGCTGGAACCTGTTGGGGATCAGCGTCTATGTCTTCGGCGTGCTGGTGCAGTTGCCGTTCATCTCAACCAAGTTCTACACGGGGCCCCTGGTGGCTGCGCTGGGGGGCGTGGATGTTTCCTGGATCATCGGCCTGGTGCTGCCTGCAGCCGTGTATTACGTGTGTGCGAAAAAATGGCACGGCACGGTGCCCGATCATCTGATCCTGCCGAAAGAGCAGGGCGCTTTACTCACAACAGACGGGCTGGCTGCGCAGGCCTGACGGGACGTGGACAAGGCAGGATGCCTTTTGACTGCCGTAATCCATTTCATGATTGGGAGCGTCACATAATGAAAATGCATAAGACCCTGCTGACCACGTTGCTGTCTGCGGGCTTGCTGGCAAGCGCCGGTGCCCAGGCGGCCGGCTGGTGCGAATCCGGCAAGCCGGTGAAATTCGCCGGGCTGAACTGGGAAAGCGGCATGTTGCTCACCGACATCCTGCAAACCGTGCTGGAGAAGGGCTACGACTGCAAAACCGACAGCCTGCCGGGCAACTCCATCACCATGGAAAACGCCCTGAGCAGTAATGACATCCAGGTGTTTGCCGAGGAGTGGGTGGGCCGCAGCGAAGTCTGGAACAAGGCCGAGAAGGCCGGCAAGGTCGTCGGCGTCGGCGCGCCGGTGGTTGGCGCGGTTGAAGGCTGGTACGTGCCGCGCTATGTGATCGAAGGCGACGCCAAGCGCAAGCTGGAAGCGAAGGCCCCGGACCTGAAGAACATCGCTGACCTGGCCAAATACGCCGCCGTGTTCAAGGACCAGGAAGAACCGTCCAAGGGGCGCTTCTACAACTGCCCGGCCGGCTGGACCTGCGAACTGGACAACAGCGAAATGCTCAAGAGCTACGGCCTGGAAAGCACCTACACCAACTTCCGCCCAGGCACCGGCCCGGCGCTGGATGCGGCGGTACTCTCGAGCTACAAGCGCGGCGAGCCGATCCTGTTCTACTACTGGTCGCCGACGCCGCTGATGGGCCAGGTGGACCTGGTCAAGCTGGAAGAAAAGCCCGGTGTGGATAAAAGCGTGAGCATCAAGGTCGGCCTGTCCAAGACCTTCCACGAGCAAGCGCCGGAACTGGTGGCCGTGCTGGAAAAGGTCAACCTGCCCATCGACCTGCTGAACCAGAACCTGGGCCGCATGGCCAAGGAACGGATCGAGTCGCCGAAGCTGGCGAAAATTTTCCTCAAGGAACATCCTGAAGTCTGGCACGCCTGGGTGAGCGAAGACGCCGCCAGGAAAATCGACGCGGCCTTGTAGGTAAAGCGTGTCCGGCTACCCTGAGAGGCAGCCGGACGCCTGGCCTCAACCCACTGGATCGAGAGCACGCTATGTTTCCCGAGAGTTTTACGTTTTCCATCGCCGACTGGGTCAACGGTTGGGTGGACTCGCTGGTCACCAACTACGGCGATGTGTTCCGGCACATTTCCGATACCCTGCTGTGGGCCATCGTCAATCTGGAAGGGCTGCTGCGCGCGGCGCCCTGGTGGCTGATGCTGGCCATCGTCGGCGTCATCGCCTGGCATGCCACCCGCAAGGTGGTGACCACGGCTGTGATCGTCGGTTTGTTGTTCCTCGTCGGCGCGGTCGGCCTGTGGGACAAACTGATGCAGACCCTGGCGCTGATGATGGTCGCCACGGTGATCTCGGTGCTGATCGGCATTCCCCTGGGCATCCTTTCCGCGCGCAGCAATCGCTTGCGCTCGGTGCTGATGCCGTTGCTCGACATCATGCAAACCATGCCCAGCTTCGTGTACCTGATCCCGGTGCTGATGTTGTTTGGCCTGGGCAAGGTGCCGGCGATTTTCGCCACGGTCATTTACGCTGCGCCGCCGCTGATCCGCCTGACCGACTTGGGCATTCGCCAGGTCGACGGCGAAGTCATGGAAGCCATCAACGCTTTCGGCGCCAACCGCTGGCAGCAACTGTTCGGCGTGCAACTGCCGTTGGCGCTGCCGAGCATCATGGCGGGTATCAACCAGACCACCATGATGGCGTTGTCGATGGTGGTGATCGCCTCGATGATCGGCGCCCGTGGCTTGGGTGAGGACGTACTCGTCGGCATCCAGACCCTCAACGTCGGGCGAGGCCTGGAAGCCGGTCTGGCGATCGTGATTCTTGCAGTGGTCATCGACCGCATTACCCAGGCCTATGGTCGTCCACGGCATGAGGCGAGCAAATGACTAGCGTCAGCAAAATCGAAGTCAAAAACGTCTTCAAGATCTTCGGCAACCGCTCCAGGGAAGCGCTGGCGCTGATCGGCCAGGGCAAGACCAAGGACCAGGTATTGGCCGAGACCGGCTGCGTGGTCGGCGTGAACGATCTGTCCCTGAGCATCGCTACCGGTGAAATCTTCGTGATCATGGGGCTGTCGGGCTCCGGCAAATCCACGCTGGTGCGTCACTTCAACCGCCTGATCGACCCCACCAGCGGCGCGATCCTGGTGGATGGCGAAGACATCCTGCAGCTGGACATGGAAGCCCTGCGTCAATTCCGTCGCCACAAGATCAGCATGGTGTTCCAGAGCTTCGGCCTGTTGCCCCACAAGAGCGTGCTCGACAACGTCGCCTATGGCCTGAAAGTGCGTGGCGAGACCAAGCAGGTCTGCGCCGAACGCGCGCTGCACTGGATCGAAACCGTGGGCCTCAAAGGCTATGAAAACAAATACCCGCACCAGCTCTCCGGCGGCATGCGTCAACGTGTGGGCCTGGCCCGCGCCTTGGCCGCCGACACCGACATCATCCTGATGGACGAAGCCTTCAGCGCCCTCGACCCGCTGATCCGCGCCGAGATGCAGGACCAGTTGCTCGAGCTGCAAAAGACCCTGCACAAGACCATCGTGTTTATTACCCATGACCTCGACGAGGCCGTGCGTATCGGTAACCGCATTGCGATCCTCAAGGACGGCAAGTTGATTCAGGTCGGCACGCCGCGGGAGATTTTGCACTCGCCGGCGGATGAGTATGTGGACCGGTTTGTTCAGCGGCGGGCGGCGGTGGTCTGATCCGGGTCTGGTGCTGAGGCTGCTGGCCTCATCGGGGGCAAGCCCCCTCCCACACTTGAAAGTATTCACAGATCAAAATGTGGGAGGGGGCTTGCCCCCGATAGGGCCGGTAAGGCTGCAAAAGAATTGAAGAAGGTACAAAGATGCCCCAGGCAACAACAATCATCATCGCCGACGCCCCACTGCGCTGGCAGGACGTCGCCGCCGTCGCCCGCCACGGCGCAGTGCTCGAGCTCTCGAGCCACGCCTGGGCGCGCATCGACAATGCCCAGGCCGTCGTGCAGTGCATCGTCGCCAGCGGCGAACGCGCGTATGGCGTGAACACCGGCCTGGGCGCGCTGTGCAACGTGTCGCTTGAGGGCGCGCAACTGAGCCAGTTGTCGCGCAATACCTTGCTCAGCCACGCCTGCGGCGTCGGCCCGGTATTGAGCGACGAGCAGACGCGCGCGATCATCTGCGCCGCCATCATCAACTACAGCCACGGCAAATCCGGCCTGCATCGGCAAGTGGTGCAGGCGCTGCTGGCACTGCTCAATCACGGCATCACGCCACAGGTACCGTCCCAGGGCTCGGTGGGCTATCTGACCCACATGGCCCATGTCGGCGTGGCGCTGCTCGGTGTCGGCAACGTCAGCTATCGCGGCCAGGTTGTGACCGCGCAAGAAGCCTTGGCCGCTGAAGGTTTGCAGCCGGTGGTACTCGGCGCCAAGGATGGCCTGTGCCTGGTCAACGGTACGCCGTGCATGACCGGCCTGAGCTGCCTGGCCCTGGCCGATGCGCACCACTTGCTGCAATGGGCCGACGTGATCGGCGCCATGAGCTTCGAAGCCCAGCGCGGCCAGATCGATGCGTTCGACGCAGAGATCATTGCCCTCAAGCCGCACCCCGGTATGCAGCAAGTGGGCAACAATCTGCGTGCGTTGCTCGACGGCAGCGAGGTGATCGCTGGCAGCAAAGGCATCCGTACCCAGGACGCTCTGAGCATCCGCTCGATCCCGCAGATCCATGGCGCGGCGCGCGACCAGGTGGCGCACGCCACCCGTCAGATCGAGACCGAACTCAACAGCGCCACGGATAACCCGCTGGTGCTCGGCACGCCGGACAACTACCGCGTGGTGTCCCAGGCCAACCCCCACGGCCAGTCCGTAGCGCTGGCGGCCGACATGCTGGCCATCGCCATGGCCGAGATCGGCTCAGTGGCCGAACGCCGCCTGGACCGCCTGATCAACCCGCACGTCAGCGGCCTGCCGGCGTTCCTGGTGAGCAACCCCGGGGTCAACTCCGGAATGATGATCGTGCAGTACGTCGCCGCGTCCTTGTGTGGGCAGAACCGTCAGTTGGCGCAACCGGCGGTGCTCGACAATTTCGTCACGTCGGGCCTGCAGGAAGACCACTTGAGCATGGGCACCAATGCCGCGCTCAAGCTGCATCAGGTGTTGCTCAACGTTACCCAGATTCTCGCCATCGAATACCTGCTGGCGGCCCAGGCGTTCGAGTTCCTCAAGGGCCAGCGCTTCGGCGCCGGCACCGACCGCGCCTGGCGCCTGCTGCGCGAAGTGGTCCCCGCGTATGAGCAGGACCGCTGGCTGGCGCCGGATATTGCTGCGGCTGCCACGCTGCTCAAAGACACTGCACTACCGAATTTGCACTGAGCACTTACTCAAAAGAAGTAGAACAATTCACAAGGAGAACGAATGTGACTGCGCTAAACCTGATTCCAGGCCAACTGAGCCTTGCCCAACTGCGGGCCATCTACCAGCAGCCGGTAACCCTCAGCCTGGATGACAGCGCCACGGCGCAGATCGAAGCCAGTGTTGCCTGCGTGGAGCAGATTCTCGCCGAGAACCGCACCGCGTATGGCATCAACACCGGTTTCGGCCTGCTGGCCTCGACCCGCATCGCCAGTGAAGACCTGGAAAACCTCCAGCGTTCCCTGGTGCTGTCCCACGCTGCCGGCGTGGGTGAGCCCATCAGCGATGCGCTGGTCAGGCTGGTCATGGTGCTCAAGGTCAACAGCCTGAGCCGTGGGTTCTCCGGGATTCGTCGGCAGGTGATCGACGCGCTGATCGCGCTGATCAACGCCGAGGTGTACCCGCACATTCCGCTTAAAGGGTCGGTCGGTGCATCCGGTGACCTGGCGCCGTTGGCCCATATGTCCCTGGTGCTGCTCGGCGAAGGCAAGGCGCGCTACAAGGGCGAATGGCTGGAGGCGAGCGACGCGCTGAAAGTCGCCGGCCTCACGCCGCTGACCCTCGCCGCCAAAGAAGGCCTGGCCCTGCTCAACGGCACCCAGGTGTCCACCGCCTATGCCTTGCGCGGCCTGTTTGAAGGCGAAGACCTGTTCGCCGGCGCCCTCGCGTGCGGTGGCCTTACCGTGGAAGCGGTGCTCGGCTCGCGCTCGCCGTTCGACGCGCGGATTCATGCCGCACGCGGCCAGCGTGGGCAGATCGATGCCGCTGCGGCCTATCGCGATCTGCTCGGAGAAAGCAGCCAGGTGTCCCAGTCGCACCAGAACTGCGACAAGGTGCAAGACCCTTACTCCCTGCGCTGCCAGCCGCAAGTGATGGGCGCCTGCCTGACCCAGTTCCGCCAGGCCGCCGAGGTGCTGGTGGTCGAGGCCAACGCCGTGTCGGACAACCCGCTGGTGTTCGCGGCCGAGGGCGATGTGATTTCCGGCGGTAACTTCCACGCCGAGCCGGTGGCCATGGCGGCCGACAACATGGCGTTGGCGATTGCCGAAATCGGCTCGCTCAGTGAGCGCCGTATCTCGTTGATGATGGACAAGCACATGTCGCAACTGCCGCCGTTCCTGGTGGGTAACGGCGGGGTCAACTCCGGCTTCATGATCGCCCAGGTCACCGCTGCGGCGCTCGCCAGTGAGAACAAGGCACTGGCCCATCCCCATAGCGTCGACAGCCTGCCGACGTCGGCCAACCAGGAAGACCACGTGTCCATGGCCCCGGCTGCGGGCAAGCGCCTGTGGGAAATGGCCGAGAACACTCGTGGCATTCTTGCCGTGGAGTGGCTCGCCGCCTGCCAGGGCCTGGACCTGCGCGACGGCTTGAAAACCTCGCCAGCGCTTGAAAAAGCCCGTGGCCTGCTGCGCGACAAAGTGGCGTTCTACGACAAGGACCGCTTCTTCGCCCCGGACATCATCGCCGCCAGCGAACTGCTCGCCAGCCGCTGCCTGAACGAGCTGGTGCCGGCCAGGTTGCTGCCAAGCCTGTAACCCACCGCCGCCCCACTGTAGGAGCAAGCTTGCTCGCGAAAATCACCAACGATGACGCGAGAAACCTGACACCCCTGGGCGTTCTCAGGTTTTTCGCGAGCAAGCTCGCTCCTACGGGAGAGGTCGTTTTTTCTCGGGATAAAAATAACTAGGGAAGAGAAATGCACCAGCCAGAAAAAGGTTTGAAACGCGGGCTCAACGCCCGACATATTCGCTTCATGGCACTCGGTTCCGCGATCGGTACCGGGTTGTTCTACGGCTCCGCCTCCGCCATCCAGATGGCCGGCCCCGCCGTGCTGCTGGCCTACCTGATCGGCGGCGCCGCAGTCTTCATGGTGATGCGCGCCCTCGGCGAAATGGCCGTGCACAACCCCGTATCCGGCTCCTTCGGCCACTACGCCAGCACCTACCTGGGGCCCATGGCCGGGTTTATCCTCGGCTGGACCTACGCCTTTGAAATGATCATCGTCTGCCTGGCCGACGTCACCGCCTTCGGTATCTACATGGGCTTCTGGTTTCCCGAGGTCGCCCGTTGGGTCTGGGTGCTGGGCATCGTGTTTCTGATCGGTGGCCTGAACCTGTGCAACGTCAAAGTGTTTGGCGAAATGGAGTTCTGGCTGTCGCTGCTTAAAGTCGGCGCCATCGTGGCGATGATCCTCGGCGGCTTCGGCATCATGCTGTTCGGTATTCATTCGGCCGGTGAAACCCAGGCTGCCGGCCTGAGCAATTTGTGGGCGCATGGCGGTTTCATGCCCAACGGCATCGGCGGCTTGATCGCGTCCTTCGCCGTGGTGATGTTTGCCTTCGGCGGTATCGAAATCATCGGCATCACCGCCGGGGAAGCCAAGGACCCGCAGCGCGTGATCCCCAAGGCAATCAACGCCGTACCGCTGCGCATCCTGCTGTTCTACGTGCTGACCCTGTTGGTGCTGATGGCGATCTACCCATGGCCGCAGATTGGCAGCCAGGGCAGCCCGTTTGTGCAGATTTTCAGTAACCTGGGGATCGGCTCGGCGGCGACCATCCTCAATATCGTGGTGATCTCGGCGGCGGTATCGGCCATCAACAGTGACATCTTCGGCGCCGGCCGCATGATGTACGGCCTGGCCCAGCAAGGGCAGGCGCCCAAAGGGTTCGCGCAATTGTCCAGGCATGGCGTGCCGTGGATGACTGTGCTGGTGATGGGGGCTGCGCTGCTTGGCGGCGTGGTGCTCAACTACCTGATCCCGGAAAACGTGTTCCTGCTGATCGCCTCGATTGCCACCTTCGCCACTGTGTGGGTGTGGCTGATGATCCTGTTCACCCAGGTCGCCATGCGCCGCTCGATGAGCAAGGAGCAGGTCGCCGAACTGAAATTCCCGGTGCCGTTCTGGCCCTATGCGCCGGCAGCGGCCATTGTGTTCATGCTGTTTGTGTTTGGCGTGCTCGGTTACTTCCCCGACACCCAGGCGGCCTTGATGGTCGGTGCGGTATGGATCGTGCTGCTGATCGTTGCCTACCTGCTGTGGGTCAAGCCCGCTGCCGGGCAAGCGGCCAAGGTTCATTACGAACCGGCCTTGTCTCATCGATAACTTAGGGAGGCGTTGATGAAAACCCTTTGGCAACACTGTCACGTCGCAACCATGGCCCAGGGCAAATACTCGATCATCGAGGATGCTGCCATGGTGACTGCGGGTTCGCTCATCGAGTGGATCGGCCCGCGCAGCCAAGCGCCGACAGCCGATTACGCCCAGGTGCATGACCTGCAAGGCGCGTGGGTCACGCCTGGACTGATCGACTGCCACACCCACACCGTGTTCGGCGGCAACCGCAGCGGCGAATTCGAGCAGCGCCTTGAAGGCGTCAGCTACGCCGACATCGCGGCCCAGGGCGGTGGTATTGCCAGCACCGTGCGGGCCACGCGTGCCGCGACGGAAGATGAATTGTTTGCCAGTGCCGAAAAGCGCCTGCGCAGTCTTTTGCGCGACGGCGTGACCACGGTAGAGATCAAGTCCGGCTACGGCCTGGACCTGGCCAACGAACGCAAGATGCTGCGCGTGGCGCGGCGCCTGGGTGAAGCGCTGCCGGTGAGTGTGCGCGCCACCTGCCTGGCGGCTCATGCGCTGCCGCCGGAGTACAAGGACCGCGCCGATGACTACATCGAGCACATCTGCAATGAAATGCTGCCGGCCCTGGCGGCGGAAGGGCTGGTGGATGCGGTGGATGCGTTCTGTGAATACCTGGCGTTCTCCACCGAGCAGGTCGAGCGCGTGTTTAAAGTTGCCCGGCAACTGGGCTTGCCGGTGAAGCTGCACGCCGAGCAACTCTCGTCGCTGCACGGTTCCAGCCTGGCCGCGCGTTATCAGGCGTTGTCGGCGGACCACCTGGAGTTCATGACCGAGGAAGATGCCATCGCCATGGCCGCTGCCGGCACCGTTGCCGTGTTGCTGCCAGGCGCTTTCTACTTCCTGCGCGAAACCCAATTGCCGCCGATGGACGCCCTGCGCAAGCACGGTGTGAAGATTGCCATCGCCAGCGACCTCAACCCCGGCACCTCGCCGGCCCTGTCGGTGCGCCTGATGCTGAACATGGCCTGCACCCTGTTCCGCATGACCCCGGAAGAAGCCCTGGCCGGCGCCACGCAACACGCGGCCACCGCGCTGGGCATGGGCGACACCCATGGTTCGCTGGAAGTGGGCAAGGTCGCCGATTTTGTCGCCTGGCAGATCGATCGCCCCGCCGACCTGGCCTATTGGCTGGGCGGCGAGCTGGATAAACGCGTCGTACGCCATGGCGTCGATGTCACTGTTTAACTGCCTTTGTGAATAGGGAGCATTGTTGTGGAGAAGGTTCTGACATTCAAACAAGGCCGCGTACCGCTGCTGATCAGCATGCCCCACGCCGGCCTGCTTCTGACGCCTGCGGTCGAAGCCGGGTTGATCCCCGAGGCGCAAAGCCTGCCCGACACCGATTGGCATATCCCCATGCTGTATGACTTTGCCGAAGCATTGGGCGCCAGCACGTTGTCGGCCGAGTACTCGCGGTTCGTCATCGACCTGAACCGGCCATCCGATAACACGCCGCTCTATGCGGGCGCCACCACCGGCCTGTACCCGGAGACGCTGTTCGATGGCGTGCCGTTGTTCCGCGAAGGGCAGACACCGTCCGAGGCCGAGCGCGCCACTTATCTGCAAAAAATCTGGGGCCCGTATCACCGCACGCTGCAGGAAGAGCTGGCGCGCCTCAAGGCCGAATTCGGCTACGCGTTGCTGTTCGACGCGCATTCGATCCGCTCGGTGATCCCGCACCTGTTCGACGGCAAATTGCCGGACTTCAACCTCGGCACCTTCAATGGCGCTGCATGCGATCCAGAATTGGCCGGCCAGCTGGAAGCCATCTGCGCCCAGCATCCCCAATACAGCCATGTGCTGAACGGGCGCTTCAAGGGCGGCCACATTACCCGGCATTACGGCGATCCGGCGCAGGATATCCATGCGGTGCAGTTGGAGTTGTGCCAGAGCACGTATATGGAGGAGTTCGAGCCGTTTCGCTATCGCGAGGACTTGGCCGCGCCGACGCGGGTGGTGTTGAGGCAGTTGCTGGAAGAGTTCGTGGCTTGGGGGCAGAAGCACTACCCGTAATCTTTGGGGCTTCTGCAATAGCTTTCGCGAGCAAGCCCGCTCGCACATTGTTGACCGCGTTCAGCCTTCCAAATGTGGGAGCGTCTCTACCCCGATGACGCGCTGACAGTCGTCTCAGTGCAATTGCCGGTCGCCACAGGTCGCTTTGATCGCGGGCCGGCTGGGTAAGGTGGTGAGTAGGGCGCACCAGACGCCACTCCCCACAATAAGCTGCCGCGTGAGACCTCTTTCATGAAACGACTTTCGTTGATCCTCTGCGGTGCCGCCTTGCTCAGTGGCTATGTGAGCAGCTATGCCACGGCCGCTGAACCGGCCTCCTGCAAAACCGTGCGCATGGGCGTGGTCAGCTGGACCGACGTGGTCGCCACCTCCGGCATGGCCGACGTGTTGCTCAGCGGCCTGGGCTACGACAGCAAACAGATCAGCGCCGTGCAGCAGATCATCTTTGCCGGTATCCGCGACAAGCGCCTGGATATCTTCCTCGGCTACTGGAAACCGGCGATGGACAACAATATTTCGCCGTTCCTGGCGGCCAAGCAGGTCAAGGTGTTCGGCACGCCGAGCCTGGCCGATGCCCAGGCTACCTTGGCGGTGCCGCAGTATGTGGCCGATGCCGGGTTGACGACGTTTGCCGATATCGCCCGTTTCAAGGACAAGCTGGGTGGCAAGATCTATGGCATCGAGCCCGGCAGCGGCGCCAATACCGATATCCAGAAGATGATCGACACCAATCGCTTTGGCCTGGGCGGCTTCAAGCTGGTGGCCTCTGGCGAGGCGGGCATGCTCGCCGCCGTGCAGCGGGCGGTGAATCGCAAGGAGTTCGTGGTGTTTGTGGGGTGGACGCCTCACCCGATGAACATCAACATGAACATGGCCTACCTCACCGGCAGTGAAGATGTGTTCGGCCCTGATGAAGGTCGCGCCACGGTGTCTACCGTGACCGCTCCGGATTTTGCCGAGCGTTGCCCGAATGCCAACCGGTTGCTCACCAATCTGAGCTTCACCGCCGCTCAGGAAAGCCAGTTGATGGTGCCGATCATGGCGCGTCAGTCGCCGCAGGACGTCGCCAGGAAATGGCTGCGCGACCATCCCGAGGATCTGCAGCGTTGGCTGGCTGGAGTCACGGCGTTCGATGGCCGCGATGGAGTAGCGGCCGTCCAGGCGTACCTGAAACCCTAAGTCAAATGAAAATCAAAATGTGGGAGGGGGCTTGCCCCCGATGACGTCGGGCCAGTCGACACAGGTGCTGGCTGATATACCGTTATTCCGCTATCGGGGAGCAAGCCCCCTCCCACACTTGATCTTCACTGTGAGAGAGGCAGCGCATGTACCCGATTTCTCCGCAGCTGGCGGCCTTCGTCGAGAAAACCGAGTCGTTCACCAGCGACGACTCTTCCTTGGCCAGTCTGCGCCAGGCTTATGAGCGCATGTGCCAGGCCTTCACGCCGCCCCGCCCGCGCGGGCAGCAGCTGTCGGACTTCAATCTTGGTGGGGTGTGGGTGCGCAGCTATCAATCGAGCAACCCCACGCCAACCGGCGGCTGGCCATGTCTGCTTTATATGCACGGTGGCGGTTGGGTCGTCGGTGGCTTGGACTCCCATGACTTCATCTGCTGTGAATTGGCTGAAAAGCTCCACGTGCTGGTGATCGCCATCGACTACCGGCTGGCCCCAGAGCATCCGTTTCCGGCGGCCTACGAGGACTGCCGGGCGGTATGGAAGGCGATCCAGGCCGGCGAGGGGCCGCATGTCATCAATCTGAAAAGGCTGGTGGTGATGGGCGACAGCGCCGGCGGTAACCTGGCGGCGGCGCTGTGCCTGGGGCTACGAGACGACCGACAACCAATGCCCCGCGCCCAAGTGCTGGTTTATCCAGGCCTGGGTGGCCCCGCCGACTTGCCTTCGCGCCGTGACTGCATGGATGCACCCTTGCTCAGCAGTGCCGACACCGATGACTACCTGGCGTTGTACCTGTGTGGCACGGGCAAACCCTCGCCATACGCCATGCCTCTGCTGGCCGAGGTGTTCAGTGGATTACCCAAGGCCCTGATCGCCGTGGCCCAGTTCGACCCGCTGCGCGACGATGGCAGGCTTTACGCCGAGCGTCTGCAAGCGGCGGGCGTGGACACCGTTCTGTACCCCGGCAAGGGGCTGGTCCATGGCTGCCTGCGTGCACGCGGCCAAGTGGAAGAAGTCGACCACCTGTACCGTTATCTGCTGGATTACCTGGATGGCGAGCTGCTGACACAGGTCTAAGCGTTCAAGGACATGCTCATTGCACAATTCGGGTTTATGATGCCTGACGGCAGAATAATAGACGTCCCCCCAGGGATGAACCCGACACCCCACGGAGCGCGCAATGCAGACTTGGTACCCGCAGATCAAACCCTATGCCCGGCACGATCTGGCAGTCGATGATGTTCACACCCTGTACGTCGATGAAAGCGGCTCCCCCGAGGGCCTGCCTGTGGTGTTCATCCATGGCGGCCCCGGCTCCGGTTGCGACGCGCAGAGCCGTTGCTACTTCGATCCGAACCTGTACCGCATCGTCACCTTCGACCAGCGCGGTTGCGGACGCTCCACTCCCCGCGCCAGCCTTGAAAACAACACCACCTGGGACCTGGTCGCCGACCTTGAGCGCATCCGCGAGCACCTGGGTATCGACAAATGGGTGCTGTTCGGTGGCTCCTGGGGGTCGACGCTGTCCCTGGCTTACGCGCAAACCCACCCCGAGCGTGTGCATGGCTTGATCGTGCGCGGCATTTTCCTGGCGCGCCCTCAGGACATCCGCTGGTTCTACCAGGAGGGCGCGAGCCGGCTGTTTCCGGATTACTGGCAGGACTACCTGGCACCGATCCCGGTGGAAGAGCGTCACGACATGATCGCGGCGTATCACAAGCGTCTGACCGGCAACGACCAGATCGCCCAGATGCATGCGGCCAAGGCCTGGTCCGGCTGGGAAGGGCGCATGCTGGGCCTGTGCCCAAGCCCGCAGCATGTCGAGCGCTTCTCCGAGCCGCAGCGTGCCTTGTCCATTGCCCGCATCGAATGCCATTACTTCACCAATAACTCGTTCCTGGAGCCTGACCAGCTGATTCGCGATATGCACAAGATCGCCCATTTGCCCGGGGTCATCATCCACGGCCGCTACGACATGATTTGCCCGTTGGATAACGCCTGGGAGCTGCATCAGGCCTGGCCGAACAGTGAACTGCAGGTGATCCGCGAGGCGGGGCATGCCGCGTCCGAGCCTGGCATTACCGATGCGCTGGTCCGCGCAACCGGCGAAATGGCACGACGCCTGCTTGATTTACCGCCTGAGGAAGCATGAAGGGCTTGTTGCAACGGGTGCGCGGCGCCCGCGTCGAGGTGGCCGGCGAAATAGTCGGGGCAATTGACCAGGGTTTGCTGGTGCTGGTGGCCGTCGAACCTTCAGATACGCCTGAAAGCGCCGACAAACTGCTGCATAAGCTGCTTAACTATCGGGTGTTCAGCGACGATGAGGGCAAGATGAACCTGTCGTTGAAAGACATCGACGGCGGTTTGCTGCTGGTGTCGCAGTTCACCCTGGCGGCGGACACCAAAAGCGGGCTGCGGCCGAGCTTCTCCACGGCGGCCCCGCCGGCACTCGGAGCGACGCTTTTTGATCATGTGTTGTTACAAGCGCAACAATTGCATGGCAAGGTGGCATCAGGGCGTTTTGGCGCAGATATGCAGGTGCATTTGGTCAATGATGGCCCTGTGACCTTTCTGTTACAGACCTGAATGCATGAAAAACGACTTTAATGCCTAAAAACGCAGGGTTTCGCTACAAATACTTCGTTGTCCCTGATGCGTTGTCTCGCGGGCTGCTAGATAATCGCGCGCTACGGGGATCAGCGTTGTTTGGTCCATTTTTGACTTAGGTAGAGACTTGTCCGACAAAGCAGTGGGGAATCATTTTGCCCCTGCGGAGTCGGAACAATGCTCGCCAACCTGGCATATAGATAGCTGGCCGTTGGTTTTTTGATCTGTTTTCGGCGAGGGTTGCTCGTGATTGTTAGTCCCTGTAATGCACCAAAATTGTCTGCCAAACGGTTACGAAACGCACTGGTGACGGGCTCTGCCCTGTTTTGCCTGTTCGGCGCGGGTCAACTGTGGGCATTCAGTCTGGACGATGTATCGGCCAAGGCAAAAGAGCTGGCTGGGCAGAAATACGAAGCTCCGCGCAGCAATCTGCCGAACGAATTCCGCGAAATGAAATTCGCTGATTACCAGAAGATTCGTTTCCGCAATGAAAAAGCCGAGTGGGCCGATCAGAACACCCCGTTCAAGCTGTCCTTCTATCACCAGGGTATGCACTTCGATACCCCGGTGAAAATCAATGAAGTCACCGCCGACAGCGTCCAGGAAATCAAGTACGACCCGAATCGTTTCGATTTTGGTGACGTAAAGTTTGATCCGAAAGCCACCGAACAGCTGGGTTATGCCGGCTTCCGGGTGCTGTTCCCGATCAACAAGGCCGACAAGCAAGACGAAATCATGACCATGCTCGGCGCCAGCTATTTCCGCGTCGTTGGCAAGGACCAGGTGTATGGCCTGTCCGCCCGTGGCATGGCGATCGACACGGCGTTGCCGTCCGGTGAAGAATTTCCGCGTTTCACCGAGTTCTGGATCGAGCGTCCGAAGCCGGGCGACAAGCACCTGGTGATCTTCGCCCTGCTGGATTCGCCGCGTGCGACGGGTGCCTACCGCCTGATCCTGCGTCCGGGCACCGACACCGTGGTCGACGTCAAGTCCCAGATGTACCTGCGCGACAAAGTGAGCAAGCTGGGCGTGGCCCCGCTGACCTCGATGTTCCTGTTCGGCGCCAACCAGCCGTCCAAGGTCCTCAACTACCGTCGTGAGCTGCACGATTCCAGCGGCCTGTCGATCCATGCCGGCAATGGCGAGTGGATCTGGCGCCCGCTGAACAACCCTAAACACCTGTCGGTCAGCAACTTCAGCGTGGAAAACCCGCGTGGGTTCGGCCTGCTGCAACGCGGTCGCAACTTCAGCCACTACGAAGACCTGGACGACAACTACGACAAGCGCCCAAGCGCCTGGATCGAACCTGAGGGCGACTGGGGCAAAGGCAGCGTCGACCTGGTAGAGATTCCGACCGCTGACGAAACCAACGACAACATCGTTGCTTTCTGGAGCCCGGCCGAACTGCCGGAAGTCGGCAAGCCGCTGGACGTGTCCTACCGCCTGCACTGGACGCTGGACGATGCCGCCTTCCATTCGCCGGACAGCGCCTGGGTCAAGCAGACCCTGCGTTCCACCGGTGACGTGAAGCAATCCAACCTGATCCGTCAGCCGGACGGCAGCGTGGCTTATCTGGTGGACTTCGAGGGCCCGGCCCTGAAGAAACTGCTGCCGGACGCACCGGTGCGCAGCCAGGTGAGCGTTGGCGACAACGCCGAACTGGTTGAAAACAGCGTGCGCTACAACGAGCACACCAAAGGCTGGCGCCTGACCCTGCGCATGAAGATCAAGGACGCGAGCAAGCCGACTGAAATGCGTGCGGCGCTGGTGCAGGAAATTGCACAGGCCGAGCCTGAACAGGTCTCGACCCACGTGCTCAAGGCTGACAAGGTCCTGGCCAAGCAACACGAAAAACAGGCCAAGAAAGACGCCAAAGAGGCGAAGGACAAGGACGCCAAGCAGCCAGAAGCTGCACCGGCCCCTGTCACGCCCGAGCCGGCCAAGACCGAGCAAGTCCTGACCGAAACCTGGAGCTACCAGTTGCCTGCCGATGAGTAATTCACAAGTCAAGCCGGAAACTCTGAGCGAGTACCTGGCGCATCTCCCCATGACGGCTGAGCAGCGCGCCGAGCTGGCGGGCTGCAGCTCCTTCAGCGAGCTGCACGAACGCCTGTCGTCCGCCACCTTCGACGCACCCACCGACGCTGCCCAGGCGTCGGTGGGCCGCAGGCTGACCTTGAGCACGGCCGAAGAGCTGCAGGACGCGGAGATGCTGGCGCTCGACGCCAGCGGCCGCGTCTGCCTGAAGGCCACGCCGCCGATCCGTCGGACCAAAGTGGTGCCCGAGCCTTGGCGCACCAACATCCTGGTACGCGGCTGGCGCCGGATGACCGGGCGCACCAACCCGCCGAAGCCGCCGAAGGACGAACGGGTACTGCCCGCCGCGCGCTGGCGTACCGTGGGTTCGATCCGCCGCTATATCCTGTTGGTGCTGATGCTGGGCCAGACCATCGTGGCCGGCTGGTACATGAAAGGCATCATGCCGTACCAGGGCTGGTCGCTGGTCGACTTCGACGAGATCCGCAACCAGACCCTGCTGCAAACCGCTACCCAGGTACTGCCTTACGCACTGCAGACCAGCATCCTGATCATGTTCGGGATTCTGTTCTGCTGGGTGTCGGCCGGTTTCTGGACCGCGCTGATGGGCTTCCTCGAGCTGCTGACCGGTCACGACAAATACCGTATCTCCGGTAAAAGTGCCGGCGATGAGCCGATTCCCAAGGATGCGCGTACCGCGCTGGTGATGCCGATCTGTAACGAAGACGTGCCGCGGGTATTCGCCGGTTTGCGCGCCACGTTCGAATCGGTGGCCGCGACCGGCGACCTGGACCGTTTCGACTTCTTCGTGCTCAGCGACAGTAATGAAGCGGATATCTGCATTGCCGAACAGCAAGCCTGGCTCGACGTGTGCCGCGAAGCCGGTGGTTTCGGCAAGATTTTCTATCGCCGCCGTCGTCGTCGCGTCAAGCGCAAGAGCGGCAACCTCGACGACTTCTGCCGTCGCTGGGGCGGTGACTACAAGTACATGGTGGTGCTCGACGCCGACAGCGTGATGAGCGGCGAATGCCTGACCAGCCTGGTACGCCTGATGGAAGCCACGCCGGATGCCGGGATTATCCAGACCGCGCCGCGTGCGTCGGGCATGGACACCCTGTATGCGCGCATGCAGCAGTTCGCCACCCGCGTCTATGGTCCGCTGTTTACCGCCGGCCTGCACTTCTGGCAGTTGGGTGAGTCCCATTACTGGGGCCACAACGCAATCATCCGCATGAAGCCGTTTATCGAGCACTGCGCCCTGGCGCCGTTGCCGGGTAAAGGCGCGTTTGCCGGTGCGATCCTCTCTCACGACTTCGTTGAAGCAGCGCTGATGCGCCGCGCCGGCTGGGGCGTGTGGATTGCCTACGACCTGCCGGGCAGCTACGAAGAGCTGCCGCCGAACCTGCTGGACGAACTCAAGCGTGACCGTCGCTGGTGCCACGGTAACCTGATGAACTTCCGCCTGTTCCTGGTCAAAGGCATGCACCCGGTGCACCGTGCGGTGTTCCTGACCGGCGTGATGTCCTACCTGTCGGCGCCGTTGTGGTTCTTCTTCCTGGTGCTGTCCACGGCGTTGCTGGCGGTGAACACCCTGATGGAGCCGCAGTACTTCATGGCGCCACGCCAGTTGTACCCGCTGTGGCCGCAATGGCATCCGGACAAGGCGGTGGCACTGTTCTCCACCACGATCGTGCTGCTGTTCCTGCCTAAACTGCTGAGCATCATCCTGATCTGGGCCAAGGGCGCGAAAGAGTTCGGCGGCAAGTTCAAGGTGACCTTGTCGATGTTGCTGGAGATGCTGTTCTCCATGCTGCTGGCGCCGGTGCGCATGATCTTCCACACCCGCTTCGTACTGGCCGCGTTCCTCGGCTGGGCCGCGACCTGGAACTCACCGCAGCGCGACGACGACTCAACGCCGTGGAGCGAAGCGGTCAAGCGTCACGGTCCGCAGACCTTGCTGGGCTTTTTGTGGGCGTTGCTGGTGGTGTGGCTGAACCCGAGCTTCTTGTGGTGGCTGATCCCGATCGTCGGTTCGCTGATGCTGTCGATCCCGGTGTCGGTGATCTCCAGCCGGGTCAAGCTGGGCCTCAAGTCCCGCGATGAGAGCCTGTTCCTGATCCCCGAGGAATACAATCCGCCGCAGGCACTGCTGTCGACCGAGAAGTACACCCATGAAAACCGTTGGCACGCGCTCAATGACGGCTTTGTGCGTTCGGTGGTCGACCCGCAGCAGAACGCCCTGGCCTGTGCCCTGGCGACCTCGCGCCACCGCGAGGCGGAGCCGATCGAGTACCTGCGCGTGGAGCGTGTTCGCCACGCGTTGAAAGTCGGCCCGGCCGGCCTCAACAACAGCGAACGCCTGGCCCTGCTCAGCGACCCGGTGGCACTGGCTCGCTTGCATGAACAGGTGTGGAGCGAAGGCCATGCCGAGTGGCTGGACGCTTGGCGTGCGTCGATCAAGGCTGATCCGCACGCGCCATTGCTACCGCTGCAACCGCTGTCGTCCCAGGCTCAACCGGCCTGATTCAGACGCCCCCGAGGGCCCACCTCGGGGGTGTTTCAAGCGCTGGTCCTACAGCGTTTAGCGCCTCTTCCTTTCCTCGCTAACTCCTTGTTATTTCGAAACAAAAGACCTTCGTGCGAGGCGTATTGCCGTGCCTGTGGCTGGGGTAGCATCGCCCCCCAAATTTGACGCGCCACGGGGGCACACATGTTCAAAAGGTATTGTTCGGCACTGTTGATGGGTGTTGTCGCATTGATTTACACCGGCTTGCTCTCTGCCGGGGCGATTGACGACGCTGTGCGCCGTGGCGTGCTGAAAGTAGGCACCACGCCGACCTACGTACCGTTCGAAATGACGGACAAGCAGGGACGCATCGTCGGCTTCGAGATCGACCTGCTCCAGGCGATGAGCCGCGCGCTGGGGGTTGAACTCGAACTGGTCGCGGTGCCCTACACGGAGTTGCTGTCGGGACTGATGGCGCAGAAGTTCGACCTGATCGGCAGCGGCATGACGGTCACCCAGGAGCGCAACCTGTACCTCAACTTCAGTGACTCTTTTATCGTGGTGGGCCAGTCGGTCCTGCTGCATCCGCGCCTGGCCGGCAAAGCATCGAGTATCGAAGACCTGGACGAGTCAGGCTATCTGATCGCAGTCACCGAAGGCACCACCGGCGAGGCAGCGGCGCAGCGTTTCCTGGGGGCGGCCCGGCTCAAGCGTTTCACCACGCCGGAGGAGGGCGTGCGCCAAGTGGTGGAAGGCAAGGCCGACGCGTTTATTTACGATGCGCCCTACAACCTGATCGCGATGGCCCGGCCCGAGAACAGCGCACTACTGACGCTGGAGCAACCCTTCACCTTTGAGCCCCTGGCGTTCGGCCTGAAGAAGGGTGACTACGACAGCGTCAACTGGATCAATCATTTCCTCAACCAAGTGGCCCAGGACGGCACTTACGATCAACTGCATGACAAGTGGTTCAGGGACACTGCCTGGATCGCGGAAATTGAGTGATCGTCATAACTACTTACACATCAACTCATCAATGAGCCCATACGCTGACATGTCTAGGCCTTTGGTCAGGCGCGGTGCCGAAAGGGTTCTGTTGCAGAGGCCGATAACATTTAGCCGTGAAGCCTTTGTGACGGGCAACGAGTGGGTTAGGATCGCACCCCGAAATGGCGCAGCCCATACTGCGCCGACCTTACAAAAAACGTTCAGGGGTCTTGATGATGAAAAAGTATCTTTCGATGCTGATGCTCGGCGTCACCGCACTGGTGGCGGCGACTGCGGCACAGGCTGGCGCCATCGATGATGCGGTCAAGCGCGGCACGCTGAAAGTCGGCATGGACCCGACCTACATGCCGTTCGAAATGACCGACAAACGCGGTGAAATCATCGGTTTCGAAGTCGACATCCTCAAGGCCATGGCCAAGTCCATGGGCGTCAAGCTGGAGCTGGTGTCCACCGGCTACGACGGTATCATCCCGGCCTTCCTGACCGGCAAGTTCGACATGATCGGCAGCGGCATGACCCTGACCCAGGAGCGCAACCTGCGCCTGAACTTCAGCGAACCCTTCATCGTGGTCGGCCAGACCCTGCTGATTCGCAAGGAGCTGGAAGGCACCATCAAGTCCTACAAAGACCTGAACGATGAAAAATACCGCCTGACCTCCAAGCTGGGCACCACCGGTGAGATGGTCGCCAAGAAGCTGATCGCCAAAGCCAAGTACCACGGCTACGACAACGAGCAGGAAGGCGTGCTGGACGTGGTCAACGGCAAGGCCGACGCCTTTGTCTACGACGCGCCTTACAACGTGGTGGCCGAGAAGAAAGTCGGCAATGGCAAGCTGGTATTCCTGGAAGAACCCTTCACCTTTGAGCCCCTGGCGTTCGGCTTGAAGAAAGGCGACTACGACAGCGTCAACTTCATCAATAACTTCCTGCACCAGATCAGGAACGACGGCACCTACGATCGCATCCATGACAAGTGGTTCAAGAGCTCCGAGTGGCTCAAAGACATGGAATAAGGCTTAAGACCGAGTTGCCTGTATCGGGGGCAAGCCCCCTCCCACATTTGGAATGCGCTTGCCTGTGGGAGGGGGCTTGCCCCCGATGGCGGCCTACCAGGCAACACCTATGCGGACAGTGAAATGAAACAGAAAAAAGCCCAATGGCCCTGGCACCTGCTGACCGTGGTCGTGCTGGTCGGCCTGGCCGGCGCCTTGTACTACGCCACCTCGTTGATGTCCTACGAATGGCGCTGGAACCGCGTGCCGCAGTACTTCGCCTATCAGGCCGAAGAAGCGCAGCGTGCAGCCGATATTTCCACCGTCATTGAGCTGGTACGCAAAGGCGATGTGGCCGAGGTGACGCTGCGCACTGATGCCGGTGCCGAGCAAAAGGTGACGGTCGCCGACAACAGCCTGCAAGTGGCGCGCGGCGATGATGTGGCTGAAGGTGACGTCATCGGTGTCAACCGTCATTGGGCACTGGGCCCGCTGATGTGGGGCCTGTGGACCACGCTGTGGTTGTCGGTGGTGTCCGGCATCCTGGGCCTGGCGATTGGCCTGGCCACCGGCTTGTGCCGGCTGTCCAGCAACCCGACCTTGCGCGACCTGTCGACGATCTACGTCGAGCTGGTGCGCGGTACGCCGCTGCTGGTACAGATCTTCATTTTCTATTTCTTTATCGGCACGGTGCTCAACCTGTCCCGCGAGTTTGCCGGGATCGCGGCACTGTCGCTGTTCACCGGTGCCTACGTGGCGGAAATCGTGCGTGCCGGTGTGCAATCGATCACCCGTGGCCAGAACGAGGCCGCGCGCTCCCTGGGCTTGAGCGCCAGCCAGTCGATGCGGCATGTGGTGCTGCCGCAGGCGTTCAAGCGCGTCCTGCCGCCGCTGGCCGGTCAATTCATCAGCCTGGTGAAAGACACCTCGCTGGTCTCGGTGATCGCGATCACCGAGCTGCTCAAGAGCGGGCGCGAAGTGATCACCACCTCGTTTTCGCCCTTTGAAATTCTCTTCTGTGTGGCAGGCCTGTACCTGCTGATCAACCTGCCGCTGTCGAAGATGGCCAGCCGGCTTGAGCGGAGGCTCGCGCAAAGTGATTGAAGTCCGCGATCTGGTAAAAGTCTTCGATACCCGTGGCCATGTCGTGCGCGCCGTGGACCATGTCACCACCCAGGTCGCCAAGGGCGAAGTGCTGGTGGTGATCGGCCCGTCCGGTTCCGGCAAGTCCACCTTTCTGCGCTGTCTTAATGGGCTGGAGGAATTCGATTCAGGTTCGGTCAGCATCGACGGCCTGCAACTGGCCGACCCGAAGACCGACGTGAATGCCTACCGCCGTGAAGTCGGCATGGTGTTTCAGCATTTCAACCTGTTCCCCCACATGACCGTGCTGGAAAACCTGTGCCTGGCGCAAAAGGTCGTGCGCAAGCGCGGCAAGCGAGAACGTGAGGCCAAGGCGCTGGCGTTGCTGGAAAAGGTCGGTATCGCCCAGAAAGCCAATGAGTTTCCGTCGCGCCTCTCCGGTGGCCAGCAGCAGCGTGTAGCGATTGCCCGCGCCCTGGCAATGGAACCCAAGGTGATGCTGTTTGATGAACCTACCTCGGCGCTGGACCCGGAAATGGTCGGCGAAGTGCTCGACGTCATGAAGACCCTGGCCCTGGAAGGCATGACCATGGTCTGCGTCACCCACGAGATGGGCTTTGCCCGCGAGGTGGCGGATCGGGTGTTGTTTTTCGATCACGGCAAATTGCTCGAGGACGCGGCGCCAGCCGAGTTCTTCGATGCGCCCAAAGACCCGCGGGCCCAGGCTTTCCTGCGCCAGGTCCTATAAATGTGGGAGGGGGCAAGCTCCCTCCCACATTTCAGAGTTTGAATTTGCCGACCAGCGTCTGCAAATCCACGCTCAACCGCGTCAATTGAACACTCGCCGCCGCTGTTTCCTCGCTGGCGGCGGCGGTCTGTTCCGACACATCCCGTACCTTCAATACGCTGCGATTGATTTCCTCGGCCACCGCGCTTTGCTGCTCGGCGGCGGCGGCAATCTGCGGGTTCATTTCCTGGATGACTGACACCGTGCGGGCAATCGCCGCCAGGGCGTCGCCGGCGTCGCGGGTCAGGGTAACGCTGTTGTCGGTCAGGTTGCGGCTGCTGTCCATGATGTCGGCTACCTGCTGGGTGCCGTTATGCAGGCCGAGGATCAGCCCTTCGATTTCTTCAGCCGATTCCTGCGTGCGCTGGGCCAGGCTGCGTACTTCGTCGGCGACCACGGCGAACCCTCGCCCGGCGCTGCCCGCGCGCGCCGCTTCGATCGCGGCGTTCAGGGCCAGCAGGTTGGTCTGCTGGGACACGGACTTGATAACGTCGAGCACGCTGGCGATCTTCTGGCTTTCCTGCTGCAGGGTCAGCATCGCGCGACCGGACAATGCCATTTCACTGGCCAGGTTGCCGATCTGCTCAACGGCCTGAGCGACCACCTGCTCGCCGGCGCCGGCCTGCTGATCTGCTTCGTTGGCGGCAACGGACGCGCGTTCGGCATGGCGCGCAACTTCCTGGGCGGTGGCGAGCATTTCATTCATCGCTGTTGCCACCTGGTCGGTTTCATCTTTCTGGTTATTGAGCCCGTTACGGGTCTGTTCAGTGACGGTGGACAACTGCGTCGCGGCACCGGCGATCTGGCGGGCGCTTTCACCGATGCTGCTGATCAGGCTGCGCAGGCTGCGGGTCATTTGCCCGATGCTGTATTGCAGTTGGCCCAGTTCGTCGCGGCGCTCCACTTGGGTGTCGTGGCTCAAGTCGCCCTGGGCCACACGGTTGGCGGCGATAAGGATGTCACGCAACGGCGAGGCGATCTGCCGGGCAATCCACCACGCGGCCAGCGCTCCCAGTACCAGTGCAGCCACCGTAACGCCGATCAGCAGTGTGCGAGTCTGGTCGGCCTCGTGATTGCGCTTGGTGTTCTGGCTCTGGCTCAACAGGTTGCTCTTCTCGCGCAACTCGTTGAGCTGCTGCTCGAAGCGGTTTTGCACGGTCTCGACGTTGAGCTGGGCTTGCTTGAGCTTGACCAGTTGTGCGCGATAATTGGCCAGGTCGGTTTTGAGCAGCGCTGAGTCCACCGGCAGCGTGGTCACGGCGGCCTGTGCGCCATCCAATGCGTCCAGCGTCTGGCTGGCAGCCTCGGCATAGGCCTGCAACGAGTCGGCCGCCCAGGCGGGGTTCTGGGCGCGATCCTCAGCCTGCTCCATGGCTTGGCGCAATTGCTCGATGGCATCGAGTGCCTTTTCGTCATTCTGGTCGGGCAAGTCGCTGGCGAATTGGGCCAGGGTGTCACTGGCTTGCAGGGCGGATGTCTTCAGCGCCGGGCGTATATTCTCGCGCTGCTCGATCAAGGCGGGTAGCTGCGCCAGCGCCGTCTTGAAGTCGGCTACCAGGCGTACCGCCTCGCTATTGCGTTGCACATCGACCGGGTCTATCAGGCGGTGTGAAAGGTCTGCCAGATGCTGGTCGATTTTTTCGATCTTCTGCGCCATCTGGTCCAGGCTGGCTTTGTCCGCCAGGGTGCGGTACACGATGCGATCGGCGCGCATGGCCTCCGCATAGACGGCCAGCTCGCCCAGGCTCGTCAGGCTATCGGAGCGATAGAGGACGGCGTTCAAGGCCTGCCAGCCCGTTGCAGCAATGATGAAGCTGAGCATCAGCACTTGGCCAAAACTCAGCGCGAGCTTGAGGCGTACGCTGGCGTTCACCAGCATGCGGGTCAGCCGAGAAAACATGGCGCACCTCCGATTTCAGAAAAAGCGTTTCGCGACAGATGAACGCTAATTCGAATTGGAGTGAGGGCGGGCTGATAACTGTGTAGGAAATTTCACAAGATGCGGCAGCCGCAATCGGCCGCCGCGCAGATCGGTCAGATGCGGAAGCGCCCGACCAGGGTTTGCAAATAGATGCCCAGGCGTGCGAGCTCAGCACTGGACGCCGCCGTTTCTTCGCTGGCCGAAGAAGTTTGCTCGGAGACATCGCGCACATTCAACACGCTACGGTTGATCTCTTCGGCGACAGCGCTCTGCTGCTCGGCGGCCGTGGCAATCTGCGAATTCATCGCCTGGATGGTCGAAACGGTGCGCGTGATGCTCTCCAACGCGCTGCCGGCTCGGCGCGTCAGTTCGACACTGCTGTCGGTCAGGCCGCGACTGTTGTCCATGATGGTCGCCACCTGCTGAGTACCGTTTTGCAGGCCCACGATCAGCTCCTCGATCTCTTCGGTGGACTTCTGTGTGCGCTGGGCCAGGCTGCGCACTTCGTCGGCCACCACGGCGAAGCCGCGCCCGGCTTCACCGGCACGCGCCGCTTCAATGGCTGCGTTGAGCGCCAGCAGGTTGGTTTGCTGGGCCACGGACTTGATGACGTCAAGCACGCTGCCGATCTTGTCGCTTTCACGCTTCAGATCGCCCATGGCGATCGTCGAATTGCCGACTTCGGTGGCCAGGCGCTCGATCTGGGCGATGGCTTCACCGACCACCTTGTCGCCTTCGCGGGCCTGCAAATCGGCGGCCACGGCGGCTTCCGACGCTTCTTCGGCATTGCGCGCCACTTCCTGCACGGTGGCGGCCATTTCGTTCATGGCCGTGGCCAGCTGGTCGGTCTCGATCTTCTGGCTGTTGACCCCGGCGCTGGTCTGTTCGGTCACCGCCGACAGTTGCTCGGCGGCGCTGGCGATCTGGGTGACGCCATCGCTGATGCCACCAATCAACTCGCGCAGGCCCACGGTCATGCTTTGCATGGCGCGTTGCAGTTGGCCCAATTCGTCCTGGCGGGCGGACTCCAGGTTGTGGCTCAGGTCGCCCGAGGCCACGCGCTCGGCGACCTTGAGGGTTTGATTGAGCGGAATGATGATCTGGCGGGTGATGGCCCAGGCGGCGACGAGGCCAAACAACAGTGCCAGCAGGGTAGCCAGCAGCAACAGCTGTTTGGCTTGCGCGGCGTCGCTGTCGCGGACCACGGTTTGCGAGGCGGTGAGCTTGTTGCTGCGGTCCAGCAGAATGTCGCCTTGGGTGCTCATGATTTTCAGCGCAGCGGCGCTGGCCACCTGTGAGTCGCGGTACTGACTGACGGCGGCGCGGTAGGCTTGCAGTGAAACACCGGCCTGTTGCAGGTTGGTCGAAAATTGATCAGGTAGCTGGCCGCTGAGCGCGGCGATTTTCTTCAGGGCATTATCGATGGCATCCAGCGCGGGCTGCTCGGCCTCGACTTTACCGCTGTAGGTGTAGCCGCGAACCTGGAAACGCGCCTGCTGGATCAGCTTGCTCAGGTCGACGATGCTGTTGAACTGGCTGACGCTGTCGCCCTGGAGCAGGCTCGTTTCCACTTCACGGACTTTGAGTACCGCGTTGTCAGCTGTATCGCCGAGCTTGCTGCGCGCGTTTTCGCGATTGGCGCCCGCCTGGACCATGGCGTCGAAGGCGCGCTTGTACTGGTCGACGGCGGCGAGCTGGTCATCGATCAACGCGATGTCGGCGGGTTGTTCAATCAGAGCCCGCGCAGTTTTCAGGCCGCTTTCCAGTTGGCCCAGAAAACCATTGACTGCCGCCGGGCCCTGTTCGCCACGGCGCATTTCAAAGTCCAGGCGCGCTATGCGCAAGTCCTTGCTCAAGTCGTTGAGGCTGGCGATGTAGCCCAGTTTGTCGCCACGGCTGATCACGCCCGAAAGCCCGGCCCAGCCGGTGAGTGTGATGATTAAGGTAAGCAGCAACACCAGGCCGAAGCCGACGCCCAGCTTGGTTTTGACGCTGACATTCCCCAGCTTTTCGGCTAACCAACGATACATGCTGCAAACTCCCCTGGAACAAGGCTTGGACTTATTCCGGGTTTATCGGCATGTGTATGAGATTCTGAAGCGACGCAGTACACCTGTGGGAGGGGCTTGCCCCCGATAGCGGTGTATCAGCCACTGAATGTGCCGACTGATACTCTGTCATCGGGGGCAAGCCCCCTCCCACACTGGATCGGTGTCAGAACAAGCGGGCGAGCAGGGCGGTCACGGCGGTCTCTACGCGCAGGATGCGCGCGCCGAGTTGCACCGGCTGCAGGCCGGCCTTGGCCAGCATTTCGACTTCATAGGGAATCCAGCCACCTTCCGGCCCGATCGCCAGGGTCACCGGTTCATCCAGGCCGCGGGGGCAGGGCGGGTAATCGCCGGGGTGGCCGACCAGGCCAAGCGTGCCCGCGACCATGGCCGGCAGACGATCTTCAACGAACGGCTTGAAGCGCTTCTCGATAATGATCTCGGGCAATACCGTGTCCCGCGCCTGTTCCAGGCCGAGGATGAGCTGCTCGCGAATCGCTTCAGGCTCCAGGAATGGGGTTTGCCAGAAGCTTTTTTCCACGCGGTAGCTGTTGATCAGTACGACCTTCGGCACGCCCATGGCGGCCACCGTTTGCAGCACCCGACGCAGCATCTTCGGGCGGGGCAGGGCCAGCAGCAGGGTCAGCGGCAGTTTGCTCGGCGGCGCCTGGTCGAAGCTGACGTGCAGCTCGGCTTCCCCAGCTTCCAGGCGCAGCAGTTGGGCATTACCCATCAGCCCGCCAATGCGGCCCACACGCAGGTTGTCGCCCACCACGGCGCGGTGGACCTCCTGCATATGCACCAGGCGCCGGTCACGCAGCACCACCCGGTCGGCCGCGATAAAGTCGGCGTCTTCCAGCAGCAGCAGGTTCACGGCTGGGTCGCTGGCGGCTGGTCGTCGTCGGCAGTCTGGTCGTCCGGGTGTTCGCCACGCTTGCTGATCAAGCCGCTGAACAGGATGCCGATCTCGAACAGCATCCACATCGGCACAGCCAGCAACGTCTGGGAGAAGATATCCGGCGGGGTAAGGATCATGCCGACCACGAAGCAGCCGATGATCACATAGGGGCGGATCTTCTTCAGGTAAGCCACGTTGACCACACCGATCCACACCAGCAACACCACCGCCACCGGAATTTCGAAGGCTACGCCGAAGGCGAAGAACAGCGTCATCACGAAGTCGAGGTAGCTGGTGATGTCGGTCATCATTTCCACGCCGGCCGGGGTGGCGGCGGCGAAGAATTTGAAGATCAGCGGAAACACCAGGAAGTAGGCGAAGGCCATGCCGGTATAGAAAAGCAGAATGCTCGACACCAGCAACGGCACGGCGATGCGCTTCTCATGCTTGTACAGCCCCGGCGCGATGAAGCCCCAGATCTGATGCAGGATGACCGGGATCGCCAGGAACAGCGAGACCATCATGGTCAGCTTCAACGGCGTCAGGAACGGCGACGACACGTCGGTGGCGATCATCGTCGCGCCGGCCGGCAAGTACTGGCGCAGCGGCGTGGAGACGAAGGTATAGATCTGCTGGGTGAAGGCAAACAGCCCGGCAAAGATGATGAAGATGGCCGCTACGCAACGCAGCAGGCGGGTACGCAGCTCGGTGAGGTGCGAGACCAGCGGCATGTGCTGGTCGTTTTCCGGTTTATCAGCGCTCATGGGGCTCGCGGCGGCAATGTAGGGTCATGGGGCGCGGGCGACGCAACGGGCGTCGGCGCAGGCTCGGTTGGCGCGGTCGGTGCCGGGGGGGCAGCTTCAGGCGCAGGCGCGATACTGTTCTGGGCCACAGGTTCCACCGGTTTGGCGGGCTCCTGCACGGGCGACAGAATCTTGCGCGTTTCCTGCTCCAACGACAGGATGTGTTCGTTGTGCAGTTGCCGGCGGATCTCGTCGGCACCGATTTCCCGCTCAACTTCCTGTTTGATCGCGTTGAAGCTGCGTTTCAGGCGCCCGATCCACAGGCCGGCCGTGCGTGCCGCGCCGGGCAGGCGTTCGGGCCCCAATACCAGCAGGGCCACGAGGCCGACGAGCAGCAGTTCAGAGAAGCTGATACCAAACATTAGTCAGTGCTCACGAGTCTTTGCGGGTCGGCTCTTCGACTTTTTCAGCCTGCACGTCGAAGGTACGACGCTCGGTGATCGGCTGGGCGGCCTGCGGGTGCACAGGCTGGGCCGGTGGAACCGGGGTTGCAGTCGGTTCGGCCGGCTTTTCGTCGTCGTTCATGGCTTTACGAAAGCCCTTGATCGACTCGCCGACATCGGTACCCAGGTTCTTGAGTTTCTTGGTGCCGAACACCAGTACCACGACCACCAGAATGACGATCCAGTGTTTCCAGTCAAAAATACCCATGCTGCAAATCCTCGATAAAAGTTATTCAGGTGGACGGGCGTGCGGCCTTCTCGGCGTGCCCCGACAGACCGAAGCGACGGTCCAGTTCATCCAGCACGGCCTGTGGATGCTGCCCCAGTTGGGCGAGCATGATCAGGCTATGGAACCACAAGTCGGCGGTCTCATAGATGACATCGCTGCAATCGCCGCTGATCTGCGCATCCTTGGCGGCAATGATCGTCTCGATGGATTCTTCGCCGAGTTTTTCCAGGATCTTGTTCAAACCCTTGTGATACAGGCTGGCGACATAGGAGCTGTCGGCATCCGCGCTCTTGCGCTCTTCCAGCACCTGGGCCACGCGGTTGAGGGTATCGCTCATGTTCAGTGTCCTGCCGAATAAATGGCGTGCGGGTCTTTGAGCACCGGTTCCACCACCTTCCATTCGCCGTTCTCGAACACGCGATAGAAGCAACTGTGACGGCCGGTGTGGCAGGCGATGCCGCCGATCTGTTCGACCTTGAGGATCACCACGTCGCCATCGCAATCCAGGCGCAGCTCATGCAACGTCTGCACATGCCCGGACTCTTCGCCCTTGCGCCACAGTTTGCCACGCGAACGTGACCAGTAGATGGCGCGCTGCTCAGCGGCGGTCAGGCTCAGGGCCTCGCGGTTCATCCAGGCCATCATCAGCACGCGCCCGGTCTTGTAGTCCTGGGCAATGGCCGGCACCAGGCCGTCACTGTCCCACTTGATCTCGTCCAGCCAGTCTTTCATGTTCGGCTCCGGCAATTTGCGACAGTGTATAACCGGATGGGTTATCGACGCACGATCAGATAAACGCCCACGGCGACCATGATTCCGGCCGGCCAGTGGCCCAGTTGATTCAAGGGTCCGCCTATCGCCAGCATGACCCCACCCACCAGGTGTGCGGCGCCGAGCAGGCGCAGGAACCAGTCGTCCTTGCGCTTGCGCCATGGCGGCTCGGGGTCCCTGGCATGAGGCTGGGACATGCGCTCGAGCAAGTCGCGGGTCATATTGGCCAGGTGCGGCAGCTGTTCCATCTGGCTGTGCAGGTTGCCCAGCATGGTCTTCGGGCTCATCCGCTCACGCATCCAACGCTCCAGGAACGGTTGCGCGGTGTTCCACAGATCGAGGTCCGGGTACAGCTGGCGGCCCAGGCCTTCGATGTTGAGCAGGGTTTTTTGCAGCAGCACCAACTGCGGCTGCACTTCCATATTGAAGCGCCGCGCGGTCTGGAACAGGCGCATCAGCACCTGACCGAAGGAAATATCTTTTAATGGTTTTTCAAAGATAGGCTCGCACACGGTGCGGATCGCCGCTTCGAATTCATTCAGCTTGGTTTCCGCCGGCACCCAGCCCGAATCAATGTGCAACTGCGCCACGCGGCGATAATCACGCTTGAAAAAGGCGAACAGGTTACGCGCCAGGTAGTCCTGGTCTTCCGGCGTGAGGCTGCCGACGATGCCGCAGTCGATGGCAATGTACTGCGGGCTCCACGGGTTGACGGTGCTGACGAAGATGTTGCCCGGGTGCATGTCGGCGTGGAAGAAACTGTCGCGGAACACCTGGGTGAAGAAAATCTCCACGCCGCGCTCGGCGAGCATCTTCATGTCGGTGCGCTGGTCGGCCAGGGTCGCGAGGTCGGTGACTTGCACGCCGTAGATGCGCTCCATCACCAGCACTTTGGGGCGGCACCAGTCCCAGTACACTTGCGGCACGTACAGCAGCTGCGAGCCTTCGAAGTTGCGGCGCAGCTGGCTGGCGTTGGCGGCTTCGCGCAGCAGATCGAGTTCGTCGTAGATGGTTTTTTCGTAGTCGGCCACCACATCCACCGGATGCAGCAGGCGCGCATCGGCAGAGAAGCGCTCGGCGGCGCGGGCCAGGATGAACAGCCACGCCAGGTCCTGGCCGATGATCGGCTTGAGGCCCGGGCGGATGACTTTCACCACCACTTCTTCACCGCTCTTGAGCTGCGCGGCATGCACCTGCGCGACCGAGGCCGACGCCAGCGGCTCGACATCGAAGCGGCTGAACACCTCGCTGATCTTCCTGCCCAATTGCTCTTCGATCAGCTTCATCGACAACTGCGAATCGAACGGCGGCACGCGGTCCTGCAGCAGCATCAGCTCATCGGCGATGTCTTCGGGCAGCAGGTCGCGGCGCGTCGATAAGATCTGCCCGAACTTGATGAAGATCGGCCCCAGGTCCTGCAACGCCAGGCGCAGGCAGGCACCTCGGCTCAGTTCCAGTTTTCTGCGCGGCAACCAGCGCCACGGCAGCACATAGCGCACCGCGAGCAGGAACCATGGCAGGGGCAGGGCAAACAGCAGGTCATCGAGGCGGTAGCGGATTACGACGCGCTGGATACGAAACAAACGGCGGACGGCGAGCAGCTTCATGCGTTATCGCTTGGATCAAGGGAACGGCTCAAGCGCTCGAAGCGGGCCTCGAGGCGTTCCAGGTCGATTTTGGCCTTGTCGAGCTCACGAAAGCGCGCTTGCGCTTCCCGTTGCCCGACCAGGGTGCGCGATTCTTCGCTCAGGTATTCGGCGAGGTTCTGGTTGAGGCTGGCGAACCCTTGCTGATACCAGCGCGAACGGCTGCGCAGGTGCCCGCTGAGCAGCTGAGTGGCGACGGGGCCGATCCAGCGCGAGAGTTCGTATTCCCAGTCCAGCTCCAGGTCCTGCAGCACGGCGGCCAGGTCCATCAGCACCGCGCTGTCGCCTTCCAGCGCCACTTCGGGGCTGTGCAGGATAGCGGTCTTGTTGCGGCTCAGCGCCAGGTGCAACAGGCTTGCGGCGGGTGCACGCAGGGTGCAGTCGGCCTCGGCGGCCCATTGCGTCGCGAGCAGCAGGCCCTCATCGCTGGGCAGGATAAACAGCTGCAAGGCGGGGTTGCGGCAATCGACGGCGATGACTTTGCCGGTCAGGTGCGCAAGCCGCGCCAGGGCGGTGCTGTCCAGGCGCAAGACACGGTTGAGGCCGTGCTCGACGCTTGCGATAAGGCCTGCGAGCAACATCAGGGCTTGATGCCGCGGTGCAGGGCAACGATGCCCGAGGTCATGTTGTGGTAGGTCACGCGGTCGAAACCGGCTTCCACCATCATGGACTTCAGGGTTTCCTGGTCGGGGTGCATGCGGATCGATTCGGCCAGGTAGCGGTAGCTCTCGGCATCGTTGGTGATCAGCTTGCCCATCAACGGCATGAAGGCGAAAGAATAGGTGTCGTATACCTTGGACATCAGTGCGTTGGTGGGCTTTGAGAATTCCAGCACCAGCAGGCGGCCACCCGGCTTGAGCACGCGCAGCATCGAGCGGATTGCGTCTTCCTTGTGGGTGACATTGCGCAGGCCGAAGGCGATGGTCACGCAATCGAAGTGGTTGTCCGGGAACGGCAGTTTTTCCGCGTCGGCCTGGACGAATTCGATGTTGCCGGCCACGCCCTTGTCGAGCAGGCGGTCGCGACCGACCTTGAGCATCGAGCCGTTGATATCGGCCAGTACCACTTGGCCGGTAGGCCCTACCAACTTGGAAAACTTGGCCGCCAGGTCGCCCGTGCCGCCAGCGATGTCCAGCACGCGATTGCCGGTGCGTACGCCCGACAGTTCGATGGTGAAACGCTTCCACAGGCGGTGCATGCCACCGGAGAGCACGTCGTTCATCAAGTCGTACTTGGCGGCTACGGAGTGGAACACCTCAGCGACTTTTTCCGCTTTCTGGCTTTCCGGGACGTTCTTGAAGCCGAAGTGAGTGGTGGGTTCGGCATCGCTGCCTTTGCGCTGATCAGTCATATCGCTGTCACCAAAAGAGAATGCGGGACATGATAATCCCCGGGGCCTGCTTTGTCTTGGCAAGGCTGAAGGTAAGATAGGTGCTTATCGAGACCTTTTGCCGCATGGAAGGTTTCCAAGCCCTTATAGAAAGGAGTCATTGCAATGGCGCGTATCACCGTTGAGCGTGAGCATTCCCTGGGTAAAGCAGCCGCACGGGCAAAGGCCGAGACGCTGGCGCAGAAACTCAAGGATAAATATGGCGTGGAGTCGTCGTGGTCCGGCGATACCCTGAACCTCAAGCGGTCGGGCGTTAAAGGCACCGTTCAGGTCTTTGATGATGCATTGCGTATCGATGTTGAACTGGGCCTGTTGATGTCGGCCATGAGCGGTACCCTCAAGTCCGAAATCGAAAAAGCCCTGGATAAAGCGCTGGCCTGATTCGACGCTCTTAGGGTGCCGATTCTAATTTTTCCCCCTACGTTGTGCCCAAGCCCCCAAATCCGGCGGGCGGTTCCTCCACCCGGTTCTATGTGAGGTGCACCATGGCCAACGTTATTTTGCAGAAAAAAATCGACAGTCAGACCACTGCCCTGAGTGAGGTCAAACGCTATGCCCGCAGGATCTGGCTGGCGGGTCTTGGTGCCTACGCCAAGGTCGGCAGCGAGGGTGGCGATTACTTCAATGAGCTGGTTAAGAGCGGTCAACATATTGAAAGTAAAAGCAAAAAAGTTGCCATTGAACAACTTGATGCCGCTAACAGTCAGATTGATCAAGTAAAGAGTAACGTCTCGAGTGTCAGCCGCCGGGTTGAAGTTCAACTGGATAAAGTTGAAAAAGCGTTTGACTCGCGTGTTGCAAGTGCCTTGAATCGAATCGGCATTGCGTCTAAACATGACGTGGAGACACTCTCTGCTAAGCTCGAAGAGCTGACGGCATTGCTCGAACGTGTCGCGCGTAAACACTAAGGAGACATCGGGATGGCTGTTAAAAAAACTACTCAGAAAGAAGGCAGCTCGTGGGTCGGGGAAGTTGAAAAATATTCCCGAAAGATCTGGCTTGCTGGTTTAGGCGTGTACTCGAAGGTGAGCAGTGACGGCGGCAAGTACTTCGAGACGCTGGTCAAGGACGGCGAGAAGGCCGAGAAGCTGACCAAGAGCACTGTGGGAAAAAAAGTGGATGCGGCCAAGGCGAGCGCAGGCTCGGCCAAGTCGAGCATTTCCGACACCTGGAACAAGTTGGAAGAAACCTTCGACAAACGCCTCAACAGTGCCATTTCGCGACTGGGCGTGCCGAGCAAGGCGGAACTGAAAACGCTGCACAGCAAGGTCGATACCCTGACCAGGCAAATCGAAAAACTCACAGGCGCCAAAGTGGCGCCGGCCAAGACTGCTGCAGCCAAGCCTGCGGCAAAACCGGCCGCCAAACCTGCGGCTAAAACCGCAGCAGCAAAACCCGCCGCGAAAACGGCGGCCAAGCCTGTGGTTAAAGCGGCCGCCAAACCGGCGGCAAAACCTGCGGCCAAGGCGCCCGCCAAAGCTGCTACAAAATCCGCCGCCAAGCCAGCAGCCAACACCGCTGCCGCCAAACCGGCCACCAAGCCAGTGGCCGCTAAAGCCGCCGCAAAACCTGCGGCTAAACCGGCTGCCAAACCCGCCGCTGCGAAATCAGCAGCCAAGCCTGCGGCTAAACCTGCAGCGGCCAAAAAGCCCGCGGTAGCGAAAAAGCCAGCAGCGCCAAAGCCTGCTGCGTCGGCCAAGCCAGCCACGGCGGCAGCACCGGCCGCTTCGACAGCCAATTCGGTGTCCGCACCGTCGCACACGGCCGCGACCTCGACTGCAACGCCGGTCACTCCGACGCCATCCAGTCAGTCCTGATTTTTACAGGACACAAAAGCGCCCGGCCTGCGAAGGTCGGGCGTTTTTTATGGAAATCCTGAAAACGCTGCATTTCCAGTGTGGGAGCGGGCTTGTCCGCTCCCACACTTCAATCCAGGTCATCCAGATATTTCAGTGCAAACCTCTCGGTTGCCTGCCGTGCCGGCATCAGTAGATGCGGCGCCACCAGCATCATGACCTGGTACACCACCACCCGCACCTCACCCTTGCGATCCAGGATTCGCTGGTAATCCAGGGAAAACAGCAGCGTCATGGTGATCTGCTCCACCAGTTGCCCCAGCGCCTGGGTATCACTGACCAGTTGCCCCGCCGCCTTCAACCGCGCCAACAATGAAGCCAGGGTACGCTTGAGCGCGGTGAGCAGGTTGCGAATCCCCTTGGCCAGCTTCGGCAGACGCCCGGCCAGGTTGGACAGGTCCTGGAACAGAAACCGGTAGTGGGCCATGCGCTCGACGATCAGGTGCAGGAACAGCCAATAATCCTCGGCTTCCAGTTGTGCATCGGCAGGAGGATCGAGCAGCGGTGCCAATTCGCATTGAAAGCGTTCGAACAGCCCCAGCACCAACGGCTCCTTGCCATGAAAGTGATAGTAGAGGTTGCCGGGGCTGATTCCCATTTCATTGGCCACCTCCATGGTCGACACATTCGGCTCGCCCTTGTGGTTGAACAACTGCAGGGCACATTCAAGGATACGGTCGCGGGTCTTCATCCAGCCTTCTTAGTGTGGTTCTTGAGCTCAGCGCACGCGCACGTAGGTGCCTGGCGCCGCTTCCATCGGTGGGTAATTCTGGTTGCCCAGGGCGGTGAGGGTTTCGCGTTGCACGCCCGAGCGTTGCTGGACCCACTCCAGCCACTGCGGCCACCAACTGCCTTCGACGTGGCTGGCGTCGTAGTACCAGGCACGCGGGTCGCCGCTCAGCTTGGGGTTCTCGACGTAATTGGCCTTCGGGTTGCCGGGCGGGTTGAGGATGCTCTGGATATGCCCGCTGTTGGACAGTACGAAGCGCCGCTCGCCGCCCAGCAACTGGGTGGATCGATACACCGCGTCCCACGGCGTGATGTGGTCGTTGATGCCGGCCACGCTGAAGCTGTCGACCGTGACCTTCTGCAAGTCGATGGGGGTGCCGCACACCTCCAGGCCTCCGGGATGGCTCAGCGGGTTGTGCTTGAAGAAATCCAACAGGTCGCCGTGCAGCGCGGCGGGCAGGCGCGTGTTGTCGTTATTCCAGTACAGGATGTCGAAGGCGGGCGGTTCCTTGCCCAGCAGGTAGTTGTTGACCCAGTAGTTCCAGATCAGGTCATTGGGGCGCATCCAGGCGAACACCCTGGCCATGTCGCGACCGTCCAGCACACCTTGTTGGTAAGAGCGGCGCTTGGCGGCTTCAAGGGTCTGTTCATCGGCGAACAACGTGGCCGGGCCGTCGATCTGGCTGTCGAGCAAGCTCACCAGGTAACTGGCGCTGGCGATGCGCCGTAACTGGCGCTTGGCTTGCAGATGGCCTTGCAGCGCGGCGATGGTCAGGCCGCCGGCGCAGGCGCCCATCAGGTTGACCTCGCGCGCGCCAGTGATCGCCCGGCAGGCATTGAGGGCTTCCTCCAGGGCTGCAACGTAAGTGGACAGGCCCCATTCGCGATGTCGCACATCCGGGTTGCGCCAACTGACCATGAAGGTTTGCAGGCCGTTCTTGAGCGCGTATTGCACAAAGCTGTTAGCCGGGCTGAGGTCGAAAATGTAGTACTTGTTGATTTGCGGCGGCACCACCAGCAAGGGCTTGGCGTATTGTTTTTCGCTCATGGGCTTGTATTGGATCAGCTCCAGCAGCTCATTGCGAAACACCACTGAGCCCGCAGTGGTGGCAACGGTCTTGCCCACTTCGAAGGCATGCTTGCTGACCTGGCGCGGCAGGCCATTGTTGTGCAGCAGGTCTTCGAACAAATGGCTCGCGCCGCGCACCACGCTGTTGCCGCCGGAGTTGAGCAACTCCTTGATTGCCAGCGGGTTGAGCAGCGTGTTGGATGGAGATACGGCGTCGTTGAACAGGGCGAACGCGAACTGTGCGCGTGCCCGGTCGTCCGCGCTGAGGGTGCTGTCATCAATCCAGTTGCGCGTCTGTTTTTGCCAGCTCAAGTACGCTTGCAGGCTGCGCCGGTACAGCGGGTTGAGTGTCCAGGTGGGGTCGGTGAAGCGGTTGTCGTTGGGGTTGGGCTCGTGCACCGTGTCCCCCAGCAACACGCGGCCCAATTGGCCGCCCAGGGCCAGGGCGTGGCGTGCGGTGTGCACCGGGTTGCGCAGGCCGTGGGCTGCCACGGTACGCAGGGTCGACAGCAGGTCTCGGCCGCGCAGGCCGGTGATCGCGTTTTGCGCGTTGATGAACGCAGCGGGGGTGGGCGCCGGGTTTGTCACGGGTCTGTCTCGCATGAGCCAACACTCCTTCGTCAAGCCATCAAGAGGCACGCCAATTCAGAACCATAGTCGGTTCCTGGCAAGTTGCGCGGCGGTGTGGTCCTTCACACCGCCGGTCGCGGATGTATCACGGCGCGCAGGCGCTCCTCTTCGAGAAACTTCATGATGATCGGCGCCACGGCTTCGGCCCGGGTGATCAGGAATAAATGGCCATCATCGATGATATGCAGCTGCGCATTGGGGATGCGCCAGGCGAGCATGCGCATGTTGATCAGCGGAATCAGCGGGTCGTCGTCCCCGGCCAGGACCAGGGTCGGCTGGCGGATCTTGTGCAGCCAGTGGATGCTGGTCCAGCCCAGCCCTGCGAACAGCTGCCAGTAATAGCCCAGCTTGCCGGCCGAGCGCACTTTGCTGGCATGTTCGGCGGCCAGCTTGGCGTCGCGGCGGAACGAACCGCCGTAAATCATCGGCGCAATGCGCACCACGTGGGACGGTTGGATATAGCGTCTGGGGCTGGCCATCAGCCACAACACTTTTGGCTTGCCCGGCACCATCACCGCGCCCGCCGCCGTGGCCGCCAGGATCAATTTTTTGCAGCGTTCGGGGTAGTCATAGGCAAACTGCTGCGCCAGCGCGCCGCCCCAGGACACCCCCACCGCATTCACCTGGCCGTAATCCAGGTAATCGAGCATGCGCGCCGTCAGCTTGGCCAGGCCGGGGAAGCGATAGGGCCGGTTGGGCGTGGAGGAGCCGCCCACCCCTGGAACATCGAAGGCGATCACTTCCAGGTCCGGGTCCAGGGCCTGGACGAACGGAAACACCAGCTCCAGGTTGGCGCCGATGCCGTTGAAGATCAGCAGCGGCGTCAAGTGCGGCTTGCCCGGTCGTACCGCCGTGCGGATGGCTTGGCCATCCAGGTCGATGGTGCGGAAGATGAACGGTTGCGGCATGCTCAAGCCCTGTGAAGTACTACAGCCGGAGTGAGGTCAGTGTGGGAGGGGGCTTGCCCCTGATGGCGGTTTATCAGGAGGTACATCTTTGGCTGATCCACTGCTATCGGGGGCAAGCCCCCTCCCACATTGACCGCATTTCAATTTAGCGTTCGTGTACATAGGTGCCCGGTGCCGCTTCGGCCGCAGCGTAGGTTTTATTACCTAATGTTGTCGGGGCTTTTTTCAACTTGCCTGCCCGCTCCGCCTGCCATGCCTGCCAGTGCAGCCACCACGAGTCGGTGTGCTTGGTTGCGTTTTCCTGCCATTGCAGTGCTGTGCCCGCCAGGCCCTCACTGGTCTGGTAACGCGACTTGGGGTTGCCCGGCGGGTTGAGGATGCTCTGGATATGCCCGCTGCTGGACAGCACGAACTCCACCTTGCCGCCAAACAATTGTGCGGACTTGTAACAGGACTGCCAGGGCGTGATGTGGTCGTTGGTGCCGGCCAGTGAATAGATATCGGCCGTGACCTGTTTGAGATCAATGGGCGTGCCGCACACTTCCAGGGCATTGGCGCGCACCAGCGGGTTGTTCTTGAACAGCTCGATCAGGTCGCCATGGAAGGCGGCCGGCAGGCGCGTGGTGTCGTTGTTCCAGAACAGGATATCGAACACCGGCGGCTCGTTGCCCAGCAGGTAGTTGTTGACCCAGTAATTCCAGATCAGGTCGTTGGGCCGCATCCACGCAAACACCTTGGCCATGTCACGGCCTTCCAGTACACCGGCCTGATAGGAATGGCGCTTCGCCGCTTCGAGCGTCTGTTCATCGACGAACAGCGCCACCTGGGTGTCCAGCGTGGTGTCCAGCACGCTCACCAGCAGGGTCAGGGCGTTGACTTTTTTCTCCCCCAGCGCCGCGTAGTGGCCCAGCAGCGCGGTGCAGGTGATGCCGCCGGAGCAGGCGCCCAGCATGTTCACGTCCTTGCTGCCGGTAATGGCCGTGATCACATCGACGGCTTCCTTGAGCGCTTCGATATAGGTCGACAGGCCCCACTCGCGCTGGGCCTTGGTCGGGTTGCGCCAGCTGACGATAAAGGTCTGCTGCCCATTGCGCAGGCAGAAGCGCGCCAGGCTCTTGTCCGGGCTCAGGTCGAATACATAGAATTTATTGATCTGCGGCGGCACCACCAGCAGCGGTCGCTCGTGCACCTGCTCGGTGATGGGCTTGTACTGGATCAGCTCCAGCACATCATTGCGAAATACCACGGCGCCTTCGGTGGTGCCCAGGCTCTTGCCCACTTCAAAGGCGCCCATGTTGACCTGGCTGGGCATGCCGCCGTTGTGCACCATGTCCTTGGCCAGGTGGGAAAGGCCATCGAGCAGGCTTTTGCCGCCGGTTTCAAAGAAGCGTTTGACGGCCGCCGGGTTGGCTGCGCTATTGGTGGGCGCCATGGCTTCAGTCATCAGGTTGATCACGAAGTGGCCGCGACTGATGTCCTGTTCCGAGAGATTGCTGTCGCCGATCCAGTCGTGCAGTTCCTTGCGCCACGCCAGATAAGTCTGCAGATAACGTTTGTAGAGTGGGTTCTGGCTCCAGGCCGGGTCATGGAAGCGACGGTCATCGCTTTCCGGCACCAGCGCCGATTTGCCGAACATGACGTTCTTGAGCTCCACCCCGAAATGGGCCACGTGTTTGACGCTGTGTAACGGTTGCTTGATGGCTTGGGTCAGCACCATCTTCGCCGAGGCCAATAAGTCCTTTTTGCGTAACGCGATGATCGGGTTCAACCCCAGGGTGTTTTCCGAGGCCTGCCGTTTCAAGTCATCGTTATTCTTGTTACTCATCTACGACGCTCCATTGTCCGAAAGACGAGTACCGGCGATTGCTGCGCACCCATTTCGATACACGACACCAGCCTGGTACTGCGCTCGGGTGACCGTTGATACCGCATCGTCAAATGCAGGGAACTTGCCAGCTCCATTGGTTACCCGAGTTTAATTTTTTTCGCAAGCGGGCCAATCGTTGACCACGAGACAAGGCATTCAAGCAGATGGAATTAGAAAATGCCCTCTAAAGAGCAAGAAGCCTGGACTAGAGCATCAGCCGCACGACCGACTGACTCGGATCGCGGGTTTTTCCGGCAGCTTTCAGCTCGGCCAGGTAATCGGCCCACAGCGCGTCCTGACGCACGGCCAGTTGATAAAGGTAATCCCAGGTGAACAATCCGCTGTCATGGCCGTCGTCGAAGGTCAATTTCAGTGCGTACTGGCCGGCCGGTTCCAGCTTGATCAACCTGACGTTGAGCTTGCCGAATTGCAGGATAGGTTTGCCGTGACCCTGGACCTCGGCGGAAGGCGAGTGCACGCGCAGGAATTCGGCGGGCAGTTGGTAGGCTTCGTCCGGGCCGTAGGTGAGGCCCAGGGTGTTGGAGATTTTGTGCAAATTAACAGCGGTGGGGGATTTTGACATGGGGGACACCTTGGGCTGCAAGCTACAAGCTGCAAGTTGAGTGTATTCAGCTTGCGGCTTGTAGCTTACAGCTTGCGGCTTACAGAATGTACCGCGACAAGTCTTCGTTCTGCGCCAATTCGCCCAGGTGGCTGTTGACGTAATTCGCGTCGATCTTGATCGCTTCGCCATTCTGCGCACCGGCCATGTCGCCGGCACTGAAGGACACCTCTTCGAGCAGGCGCTCAAGCAAGGTGTGCAGACGACGCGCACCGATGTTCTCGGTCTTCTCGTTGACCTGCCAGGCAATTTCCGCCAGGCGCTTGATCCCGTCCGGCTGGAACTCGATGCCCAGGCCTTCGGTTTTCAGCAATTCACGGTACTGTTCGGTCAGTGAGGCATGCGGCTCGCTGAGAATGCGCTCGAAATCGCCCGGGGTCAGCGCCTTGAGTTCCACGCGGATCGGCAGGCGGCCTTGCAGCTCAGGTACCAGGTCGCTTGGCTTGCTCAGATGGAAGGCACCGGAAGCGATAAACAGGATATGGTCGGTCTTGACCATGCCCAGCTTGGTGTTGACCGTGCAGCCTTCGATCAGCGGCAGCAGGTCACGCTGGACGCCCTCGCGGGACACATCGACGCCGCCGGAGTTGCCGCGCTTGGCCACTTTGTCGATCTCATCGATAAACACGATGCCGTGCTGCTCGACCGCTTCCAGGGCCTTGGCCTTGAGTTCTTCCTCATTGACCAGGCGTCCGGCTTCTTCGTCGCGCACCAGCTTCAGGGCTTCCTTCACCTTGAGCTTGCGGCTTTTCTTCTTGCCCTTGCCCATGTTGGCGAACAGGTTCTGCAACTGGCTGGTCATTTCTTCCATGCCAGGCGGCGCGGAAATATCCACGCCCGACACTTCGGCCACTTCGATCTCGATTTCCTTGTCGTCCAACTGGCCTTCACGCAGGCGCTTGCGGAACAGCTGGCGGGTGTTGGAATCCGAGGCCGGTGCGGCGTCTTCGTTGAAGCCCATGCGCGCCGGTGGCAACAGCGCATCGAGGATGCGCTCTTCGGCGGCATCTTCGGCGCGGTGGCTGACCTTGGTCACTTCCTGTTCGCGCAGCATCTTCAAGGCGGCGTCAGCCAGGTCGCGGATGATCGACTCGACGTCGCGGCCCACATAGCCGACTTCGGTGAATTTGGTCGCTTCCACCTTGATGAATGGAGCATTGGCCAACTTGGCCAGGCGCCGGGCGATTTCGGTTTTACCGACGCCGGTCGGGCCGATCATCAGGATGTTCTTGGGCGTGACTTCAACGCGCAGTTCTTCGGGCAGTTGCATCCGGCGCCAGCGGTTACGCAGCGCAATGGCGACGGCGCGCTTTGCATCGTCCTGGCCGATGATATGGCGATTGAGTTCATGGACGATTTCGCGGGGGGTCATGGACATAGTGTCTGGCGGCCTCAAGCGGGAATAAGCCTGGGGCTTATTCGGCGAGGTCCTGCTCCTCAATGGTCTGGTTGTGGTTGGTGAACACGCAGATATCGCCGGCGATACCCAGGGCGGTCTCGACGATTTCACGCGCCGACAGGTCGGTTTTCTTCAGCAGCGCACTGGCCGCCGCTTGGGCGTAGCCACCGCCGGAACCCATGGCGATCAGGCCATGTTCGGGCTCAACCACGTCGCCGTTGCCGGTGATGATCAGGGACGCGTCTTTGTTCGCGACGGCGAGCATCGCTTCCAGGCGGCTGAGGGAGCGGTCGGTGCGCCATTCCTTGGCAAGCTCTACGGCGGCGCGTACCAGGTGGCCCTGGTGTTTCTCAAGCTGGCCTTCGAAACGTTCGAAGAGGGTGAAGGCGTCGGCGGTAGCGCCGGCGAACCCGGCAAGCACCTGGCCGTGGTACAGGCGACGCACTTTCTTGGCGTTGCCTTTCATCACGGTATTGCCCAGGGAAACCTGGCCGTCGCCGCCCATGACGACTTTGCCGTGGCGACGTACTGAAACGATGGTGGTCAAGGGGAGAGTCTCCACGCAGCGGGGCGAAAATGCCCTGATGGAAACTGATATGGGGGTGGTGGAGGGGATTTCAACCGTAGGACGGCAGCGCGGACGAGTGGTGTTTATGGCTCCGACACCTATTCAAGAACACCGCAAAACCAAATGTGGGAGGGGGCTTGCCCCCGATAGCGGTGTACCAGTCGCTGAATATATGGACTGGTCTACCGTCATCGGGGGCAAGCCCCCTCCCACATTTTAATTGCGGTTGAGCCGAGATCAGCGGCTCTGGCGCTGTTGTAACAGCAGGTTGCTAAAGCCTGCCCCGGCCAACTGTTTCTGCGCCACGGTCAGCTGTTCGCGGTTGCTGAACGGGCCTACCAGCACGCGATACCAGGTCGCTTCCTTCACGGTGCCGGATTCCACCGTCACCGACTGGCCCAACAGAATGATCTGCGCGCGTACACGGTCCGCGTCCGCCTGTTTGGGGAACGAGCCCGCCTGCAGGAAGAACTTGGTCACCGGCGCTGCTTTGGTCTCTGCCACTGGAGGCGCTGGCGGTGGGGTAATGCCGGCCAATGCTGCCTGGGCGCGCGCGGTGTCGATCTTCGCCGCTTCCGCTGGCGTTACAGGTGTGGTCGGCACTTGCGGCGTCGGCAGGGTTTTCTCCGGCACGGCGTCGGGCGGCACGATCACTTCCGATTCCGGCAGCAGCGTGTAGAAATCGTACTTCGGTTTCACCGGAACCGTCGGGCTCGGCGCAGTCTTGTTGGCCTCGGCGATTTTCGTGGCTTTCTGCTGCTCCTGTTTGACGCGCTTGACGTCATCGCCCTGGCCGGGCTCCAGCTTCATCAGGAATACAACGAATGCGCCGACCGTGAGGCCGATCGCCATCCACAGCCACCCCGGAATCGGCTGCTTGGCCGGGGCCTGGTAGCGGCTGGCGCCGCGCTTGGGTGCAGGTTTTTTCTTGGCTGCCAACTTACATGCGCTCCAGAGTTTCCAGGCCCAACAGCTCCAGGCCTTGCTTTAGGGTCCGTCCAGCCAGTGCGGCAAGGCGCAGGCGACTTTGCTTCTGGGCTTCATCGTCGGCGCTGAGGATCGGGCAGTTCTCGTAGAAGCTGGAGAACAGGCCGGCCACTTCGTACAGGTAGGTGCAGAGGATATGCGGCGTGCCTTTCTCGCCGACGCTGTTGAGCACCTCGCCGAACTGCGCGAGCTTGGCGGCCAGGTCCTGTTCGTGGGGTGCGTCCAGCACGATCCGGCCTTCGACTTCGCTGAAGTCCTTGCCCAGTTTGCGGAACACGCCGGCCACACGGGTGTAGGCGTACAGCAGGTATGGGGCGGTGTTGCCTTCGAAGTTGAGCATCAGGTCGAAGTTGAAGCTGTAGTCGCTGGTGCGATGCTTGGACAGGTCGGCGTATTTCACCGCGCCAATGCCTACCACGCGGGCGATATTGCGCAGGTCGGCCTCAGCCAGTTCCGGGTTCTTTTCCTTGACCAGGCTGTAGGCGCGCTCCTGGGCTTCGGTCAGCAGGTCGACCAGCTTCACCGTGCCGCCATCGCGGGTCTTGAACGGACGGCCATCGGCGCCGTTCATGGTGCCGAAGCCCATGTGCTCCATATGCATCGGATGGGTGACGAAGCCGGCACGGCGCGCCACTTCGAACACTTGCTGGAAGTGCAGGGCCTGGCGCTGGTCGACGAAATACAGCGCGCGATCGGCCTTGAGCACGCCGCTGCGGTAGCGCACGGCGGCCAGGTCGGTGGTGGCGTAGAGGTAACCGCCATCGGCCTTGACGATGATCACCGGCAGCGGCTCGCCATCGGCGGTCTTGAATTCCTCAAGGAACACGCACTGCGCACCGTTGCTCTCGACCAGCAGGCCCGCGGCCTTGAGGTCGTTGACCACATTGATCAGGTCGTCGTTGTAGGCGCTTTCGCCCATCACGTCGGCCATGGTCAGCTTGACGTTGAGCAGCTCGTAGATTTCCTGGCAGTGGGACAGGGAAATATCGCGGAAACGCCCCCACAGCTCCAGGCATTCCTTATCGCCCGCTTGCAGCTTGACCACCAGGCTGCGCGCACGGTCGGCAAATTCTTCGGATTCGTCAAAGCGCTTCTTGGCCGCGCGGTAGAAGTTTTCCAGGTCGGCCAGCTCGTTGCTGGTGATCGGGTTTTCCTGCAGGTAGGCCATCAGCATGCCGAACTGGGTGCCCCAGTCGCCCACGTGGTTCTGACGGATGACGGTGTCGCCGAGAAATTCCAGGACCCGCGCCACGCCGTCGCCGATGATGGTCGAGCGCAGGTGGCCGACGTGCATCTCCTTGGCGAGGTTTGGCGCCGACAGGTCGATGACCACGCGCTGGCTGTCACCAGCCTTGCGTGCACCGATGTGCGCGTCGGCCAGGGCGGCATCCAGGCGCGCGGCCAGGGCCTGGGTGTTCTGGAAGAAGTTGATAAAGCCGGGGCCGGCGATTTCGGCTTTGGTGACACTGGCGTCAGCCGGCAGCGCGGCGATGATTTTTTCCGCCAGGTCGCGTGGCTTCATGCCCGCAGGCTTGGACAGCATCATCGCGATGTTGCTGGCGAAGTCGCCGTGGGTCTTGTCGCGGGTGTTCTCCACCTGGATCGCCGGCGACAGGCCTTCAGGCAACACACCTTCGTTGACGAGTTGGGTGAGGGCTTGTTGGATCAGCTGGCGAATGGTGTCTTTCATGGTGTTCTCTTTCGACCGCAAGCGGCGGCGCGCGATGCGCAGGTGGAAAAACTGGGCATTATCCGTGGCGAGGGCGGGCTTGCCAACCGTTCAAGAGGGTTGGTAGACCTGCGGGCCTCATCGCGGCATGGGTATCTACACAATTTTGGTGCGACACCGCAGCTGTGGCGAGGGCGCTTGCTCTTGTGACGGCCGCACGGCCAACGCTTATCTATCTGATGCTCCGAGGTTCAAATGTGGGAGGGGGCTTGCCCCCGATGGCGGCCTCTGGGCCGACCAGGATGCTGGATTGGAACGAGTACATATCCGTTTCTGCGGTAACGGCCGCCATCGGTTCCGCCCTTACGGCGGCTCACTTTTGAAAGCGCAAAAGTAAGCAAAACGCTCTTGCCCCACCACTCGGCACCTCGCCTAGGCTCGGTGTGCCCTCTCTCCGGCTTGAATCCGTGGGCCGCCGCAATGGGCCATCCATGGCCCAGTGCGGCTAACCCGGCGTCCTGCCGGGTTACCCACGGATTCAAGCCTGCGTTCGGCCAGCGTGGTTTAACGGGGCGCCTGAGATCAAAAGCAGATCAAGATCAAGATCAAGGGCGACTCGCTTCGCATCGTGGTTACCGATTCGTGTTGCATCGTGGTTACGGTTGAGCGCTACAGCGTTTTGTAGATACCTATGCTCATCGCGGGCTCGCCCACTCCCACATTTACGGTGTTTATATTTCAAAATGTGTGAGCTGGCTGGCTATCAATACAAATCGACCGGGTCTACATCCAGTGACCATCGCACCTGCCGGCCGCTGGGCATTTGCTCCAGGGCCAGCAACCAGCTGCTCAATAGCCGATGCAGCGGCGCGCGGGACGTTGCCTGCAAGAGTAGCTGAGCGCGATACCGTCCGGCGCGGCGTTCCATGGGCGCGGGCACCGGGCCGAGCAATTCGATGCCGCTCAGCCCCAGCTCTACCCGTAAACGTTCAGCGGCGCTGCAGGCTTCGTCCAGAAAGCTCTCGGCCTGGCCCGGTTTATGTGCCTCGGCGCGCAGCAACGCCAGGTGCGCAAACGGCGGCAGCCCGGCGGCGCGGCGCTCGCTCAACGCCTGTTCGGCGAAGGCAAAGTAACCTTGCTCGGTCAGTTGAATCAGCAGCGGGTGGTCGGCCAGGTGCGTCTGGATAATCACCCGGCCCGGCTCTTCAGCGCGCCCTGCGCGGCCGGCGACCTGCACGATCAGCTGCGCCATGCGCTCGCTGGCGCGAAAGTCGCCGGAGAATAAACCACCGTCGGCATCCAGGATCGACACCAGGGTCACCCGTGGGAAGTGATGCCCTTTGGCAAGCATCTGCGTGCCGACCAGGATGCACGGCTGGCCTTTCTGGATGGTGGCGAACAATTGGTTCATCGCGTCTTTGCGCGACGTACTGTCGCGGTCCACCCGCAGCACCGGGTAATCCGGGAACAGAATGCCCAGGCGCTCTTCGGCGCGCTCGGTGCCCGCACCGACCGGGCGCAGGTCGACCTTGCCGCATTGTGGGCAGTGGCGGGGCACGGGCTCCACATGGCCGCAGTGGTGGCAGCGCAGTTCGCCGTAGCGCTGATGCACGGTCATGCGCGCATCGCAGCGCTCGCATTCGGACATCCAGCCACAGTCGTGGCACAGCAGCGTCGGCGCAAAACCGCGGCGGTTGAGGAATACCAGGACTTGCTGGCCGGCGGCGAGGGTCTGACCGATGGCTTGCTGCATCGGGCCGGAAATACCGCTGTCCAGCGGTCGGCTTTTTACATCCAGGCGCAGGAAACGCGGTTGCTTGGCGCCACCTGCACGCTCATTCAGGCGTAGCAGGCCATAACGACCGGTGTAGGCGTTATGCAGGCTTTCCAGCGATGGCGTGGCCGAACCGAGCACAATCGGGATGTCTTCCTGGCGCGCGCGCACCAGGGCCAGGTCGCGGGCGTGGTAGCGCAGGCCTTCCTGTTGTTTATACGAGCCGTCGTGCTCTTCGTCGACGATGATCAGGCCCGGATTTTTCATTGGGGTGAACAGCGCCGAGCGCGTGCCGATAATAATGTCGGCTTCGCCATCCCGCGCCGCCAGCCATGACTCCAGGCGCTCACGGTCGTTGACCGCCGAGTGCACCAGGGCGATGCGGGCGTTGAAACGCTGTTCGAAACGCGCCAGGGTTTGCGGGCCGAGGTTGATCTCGGGGATCAGCACCAGCGCCTGTTTGCCGGCTTGCAAGGTTTCGCGGATCAACTGCAAATACACTTCGGTCTTGCCGCTGCCGGTGACGCCGGCCAGCAGGAACGCGTGGAAACTGTCGAACCCGGCGCGGATCGCTTCATAGGCGGCGCGTTGTTCGGGGTTCAGCGGCAGCTCCGGCTGGGCCAGCCAGTGTTCATGGCGCGGGTCGGGGGCGTGCTTGCGGATTTCCACCTGCACCAGGCCTTTGGCGAGCAACAGGTCGAGGCTGTCCTTGCTCAGCATCAGCTTGCTCAACAGCTGATGGGCGACGCCATGGGGGTGCTGCGCCAGGGTGGCCAGGGCTTCACGCTGGCGCGGCGCGCGGGCGATGCGCGGGTCGTCCAGGCGCGCGCCGGGCACCATCGACCAGAAACGTTCCTGGCGCGCTTCGGCCAGTTCGCCCTGGCGCAGCAGCACCGGCAGCGCCCAGCTCAAGGTATCGCCCAGGCTGTGCTGGTAATACTGCGCGGTCCACAGGCACAGCTTGAACAGCGCGGGCGGCAGCGGTGCGGTGGCGTCGAGGAGGGCGATGGCCGGCTTGAGCTTTTCGGCGGGCACTTCGCTGTGGTCGGTGACTTCCACCAGGATGCCGATCATCTCCCTGCGCCCGAACGGCACGCGCACGCGCATGCCGGGCTCCAACTGCGCACGCGGCACACCCGCCGGCGCCCGGTAATCGAACAGGCGGCGCAGGGGCGAGGGCAGGGCGAGGCGCAAAATGGCGTCGGGCACGCGGAGGGTCTCATCTAGGCAGGTGGTGGCGCAGGGGCGGGAGCCTAGCAGACAGGGGAGGGCTTGGGTATGCCGTGGTTTTCTGATGAAAGGCGGTTTTCAGGCGGATGTGCGGCTTGCGTGATTGAAAAGGTCTGTTAGAATTCGCGGCCTAATTACGTGCGGTATTCGACAATAGTGTCGAGTGGCGGCACGCTAGCCCGAGGAAGTGCCATGAAAGCCGATATCCATCCAGCGTACGAAACCATCGAAGTCACCTGCAGCTGCGGCAACAAGTTCGAAACCCGTTCGAACCTGTGCAAGCCACTGGGTACTGACGTATGCAACGAGTGCCACCCGTTCTACACCGGTAAGCAGAAGACTCTGGACACCGGCGGCCGTGTACAGCGCTTCGCAGATCGCTTTGGTGCTTTCGGCAAGAAGCCTGCTGCTGCTACTCCGGCAGAGTAAGGCTCAAAAGCCTTATGGGCTTTTGCCAGCTGTTGAAAAAGGCGTCCCTTGCGGGCGCCTTTTTTGTGCCTGGGATTTGGCTTTCTGCCGCCCAGGCCCAGGTGTTCTGCCCCGCGCCAGCTTCGGTGGCCCCTGTGCACGTGCAGCGCGTAGTGGATGGCGACACTGTGCGCCTCAAGGATGGCCGCAGCGTTCGGATGATCGGTATCAACGCGCCGGAGACCGGTAAGAAGGGTCGCTCCGGCGAGCCGTTTGCGGTTGCCGCCCACCAGCGTTTGCAGGCTTTGGTCAATGCCAGTGACGGGCATCTCGGGCTGGTGCCGGGGCGCGAGGGTAAAGATCGCTACGGGCGAACTCTTGCCCACCTGTATGGCGCTGACGGTAACAACCTTGAGGCACAGTTGCTGGCTGAGGGCCTGGGGTTTCAGGTGGGCGTCGCGCCCAATGTCGAGCTGGTCGCCTGTCAGCAGGCTGCTGAAAACAGTGCGCGTAACGCGCGGTTGGGGCTCTGGCGGCAATCGCCGGTACAAAGCGTGACGCAACTCAAGCGGTCCGGTTTCGCCCTGGTCAGCGGACGGGTCAGCAAGGTCGAACGCAATCGCGGTGGAGTCTGGATTGAGTTGCCGGGCTCACTGGTATTACGCATTGCACCCGATCGGGTCCGTCTATTCGATGCTGCCATGCTCAATGGTCTGCAAGGCAAGACAATCGAGGCGCGTGGCTGGGTGCAGGACCGCTCCAGGCGCGGCGGGTTGAAAAAACCTCAGGCACGTTGGCTGTTGCCGCTCACCGATCCGAGCATGCTCGGATCGACGCCATAATAAAAAATTGTAGACATTTTTTAATGCGATTGTGAACAGTCAAGCCCTTGTATCCCGTGGCTTTAGACTAAAGTACGCCGCCGCAGGGCCTTGACACCTGTGACTGACCAGTCTTGTAGGGGCTTTGCGACACGCGTATCCTCGGCGGTCCGTCGACCAACAGTAAAAGCGGAATGCCGATATGTCTGATTTGAAAACTGCCGCTCTCGAATATCATGCCAATCCTCGTCCAGGAAAGCTGAGTGTAGAGCTCACCAAAGCCACTGCCACCGCCCGTGACCTGTCGCTGGCCTACAGCCCTGGCGTTGCCGAGCCCGTACGTGAAATCGCCCGCGACCCCGAGCTGGCGTACAAGTACACCGGCAAGGGCAACCTGGTTGCAGTGATTTCTGATGGCACCGCGATCCTGGGCCTGGGTAACCTCGGCCCATTGGCGTCCAAGCCGGTCATGGAAGGCAAGGGCGTGCTGTTCAAGCGCTTTGCTGGCATCGACGTTTTCGACATCGAAGTCGACTCCGAAAGCCCGCAGGCTTTCATCGACACCGTCAAACGCATTTCCATCACCTTCGGTGGCATCAACCTGGAAGACATCAAGGCACCCGAGTGCTTCGAGATCGAAAAGGCCCTGATCGAACAGTGTGACATCCCGGTATTCCACGATGACCAGCACGGCACCGCGATTGTTACCGCGGCCGGCATGATCAACGCCCTGGAAATCGCCGGCAAAACCCTGGGCGAGGCGAAGATCGTCTGCCTGGGCGCCGGCGCTGCGGCCATTTCCTGCATGAAGCTGATCATCAGCATGGGCGCCAGGCTGGAAAACATCTACATGGTCGACAGCAAGGGCGTAATCCAGTCCGAGCGTACCGACCTGAACCAGTACAAGGCGATGTTCGCCCACCCGTCCTCCAAGCGCACCCTGGCTGACGCCCTCGACGGTGCTGACGTGTTCGTCGGCCTGTCCGGCCCGAACCTGCTGAGCGCCGAAGGCCTGAAGTCGATGGCGCCGAACCCTATCGTGTTCGCCTGCTCCAACCCGGACCCGGAAATCTCGCCTGAGCTGGCGCACGCCACCCGCAGCGACGTGATCATGGCCACCGGCCGTTCGGACTACCCGAACCAGGTCAACAACGTGCTGGGTTTCCCCTTCATCTTCCGCGGTGCCCTGGACGTTCGCGCCAAGCGCATCAACGAAGAAATGAAAGTAGCGGCCGCCAACGCCCTGCGTGAACTGGCCAAGCTGCCGGTGCCGCAGGATGTCTGCGACGCCTACGGTGGCGCCAAGCTGGAATTCGGTCGTGAGTACATCATCCCGAAACCTATGGACAAGCGCCTGATCACCCTGATCTCCGATGCCGTGGCCAAGGCTGCAATCGAGACCGGCGTGGCAACCCTGCCGTATCCGAAGAACTACCCGCTGCAAAGCGTGGATGATGTGTTCAACGGCTAAGCTGTTGTAGCGCACCCACAAAAAGCCCCGGCTCTCGCGAGTCGGGGCTTTTTGTGGGTGGCAATAATCTCGAGGTTGGCGAAGGCCCAAATGTGGAAGGGGGCTTGCCCGCGATGGCGGTGTATCAGCCACCAGATTCATTGCCTGTCAGCCAGCAATCGGGGGCAAGCCCCCTCCCACATTGAAGCGGTGTTGCGCCCAGGATTGGGTTGGAAGAGATGGATCGGCACGTCTTCATCATCCGAAGAACTATCCGCTCAAAAGTGTTGTGCCTGGCGTTTTAGTTGAGCCTTGTGGACATCTGAATGTGGCAGGGGGCTTGCCCCCGATGGCGGTGTATCAGCCACCAGATTCACTGGCTGAAAGTCCACAATCGGGGGCAAGCCCCCTCCCACATTGGAACTGTGTTGTGCCCAAGAACGGGTCAGAACAAATCGATCGGCGCGCCTTCGTCCGCCGGCAGCGGGCTGCCCGGTACAGCTCCGTTGCCCAGCTCGTTGACCGACGGCGGCGTGTCTTCGCTCTTGAACAGTTCGAAGTAGGCGTTCGGCGTGCTTGGCGAGGCCGCGCGGCCACTGACCGGGTCGATGCGCAGACTGAGGATGCCTTCCGGTTCCGGCTGGGTGTGCAGCGGCTTGTCCTTCAATGCCGCGCCCATGTAACTCATCCAGATCGGCAGCGCCACGGTCCCGCCGAATTCGCGACGACCCAGGCTTTCCGGCTGGTCGTAACCAGTCCATACCGTGGTCACGTAGTCACCGTTGTAGCCGGAGAACCAGGCATCCTTGGATTCGTTGGTGGTACCGGTCTTGCCCGCGATGTCCGCACGGCCCAGGGCCAATGCACGCCGACCGGTACCCTTCTTGATCACGTCTTGCAGGATGCTGTTGAGGATATAGGTGGTGCGGCCATCCACGATGCGTTCAGCCACCGCCGGTGCCTGTGGCTCGCCCGGAGCTTGAGCGTTTGCGGCAGGCGTCGTACCGGGCGTCGGCTCAATGGTGATGCCGCCGTTGCTCGGCGCGGCGAGACCATCGGTTGCCGCCACGCCATTGACCACATCGCCGGGTACCCGTGGCGGGTTGGCGGTGAACAGTGTGTCGCCATTGCGGCTTTCGATCTTGTCGATCAGGTACGGCGAGATCTTGTAGCCGCCGTTGGCAAAGGTGCTCCAGCCGGTGGCAATTTCCATCGGCGTGAGGGTTGCGGTGCCCAGGGCCAGGGACAGGTTCGGCGGCAGGTCAGACTTGGCGAAGCCAAACCGGGTCATGTAGTCGATGGTCTTGCCCACGCCCATCGCCTGCAGCAGGCGGATCGACACCAGGTTGCGCGACTTGTACAGCGCCTCGCGAATGCGGATCGGGCCGAGGAAGGTGTTGGTGTCGTTCTTCGGACGCCAGACCTTGTCCAGGTACTCATCGACGAACACGATCGGTGCATCGTTGACCAGGCTGGCCGCGGTATAGCCGTTATCCAGTGCAGCACTGTAGACGAACGGCTTGAAGCTCGAGCCCGGCTGGCGCTTGGCCTGGGTGGCGCGGTTGTAGTTGCTCTGCTCGAAGGCGAAGCCGCCAACCAGGGCGCGGATCGCACCATTTTGCGGGTCGAGGGACACCAGGGCGCCCTGGGCGACCGGTACCTGGCTGAATTTCAGGCTGTCATCCGCCTGGCGTTGCACGCGGATCAAATCACCCACCTGTGCCACATCGGACGGCTGCTTGGGCATCGGGCCCATGCTGTTGGTATTGAGGAATGGACGGGCCCATTTCATGCTGTCCCACGCCACATGCGCTTCGCCGGTGCGGGTCAGTACTTGCACGCCATCTTTCTTGACCTGGGTGACGATGGCCGGCTCAAGGCCGCTGATCGAGCGTTGTTTGCCCAGCTCGGTGGTCCAGGCGCTCAGGGTCTTGCCCGGCAGGCGCGATTCAGGGCCGCGATAACCGTGGCGCTGGTCATAGGTGATCAGGCCATCGTGCAGCGAATGATTGGCAATTTCCTGCAAGTTGCTTGGAACGGTGGTAGTCACGCGGAAACCTTCGGTGTAGGCCTCGCTGCCATACCGGCCAACCATTTCCGCACGGGCCATTTCGGCGATATAGGGCGCATTCACTTCCGGCGTCGGCACGTGATAGCTGGCGTTCAACGGTTCGGCCACGGCACTTTCGTACGCCGTCTGGTCGATCTTTCCGAGCTTGTACATGCGCCCCAGGATCCAGTCGCGACGCTCCTTGCTGCGCGCCGGGTTGGCCAACGGGTTGAAGCGCGACGGCGCCTTGGGCAGGCCGGCAATCATCGCCATTTGCGCAAGGCTGGCATCACGAATCGACTTGCCGTAGTACACCTGGGACGCCGCTTCGATGCCGTAGGCACGGTTGCCCAGGTAAATCTTGTTGACGTACAGCTCGAGGATTTCGTCCTTGGTCAACTGGCGCTCGATCTGCAGCGCCAGCAGGATCTCGGTGGCTTTGCGCGAAAAACTGCGCTCGCTGGTGAGGAAGAAGTTCTTCGCCACCTGCATGGTGATGGTGCTGCCGCCGGATTGAATGTGTCCGCTTTTTACCAGTTGCGTGGCTGCACGTACCAGGCTGCTGGGGTCGACGCCGTAGTGATTGGCGAAATTATCGTCTTCAGCCGAAAGTAACGCGTTGATGAAATTGGGCGGAATGTCGGCGAAACGGATCGGTGTACGGCGCATTTCGCCGAACTCCGCGATCAGTTTTTCATCGCTGCTGTAAACCCGCAAAGGAATCTGCAACTGGATACTTCTGAGGGCCTCTACCGACGGCAAACCCGGACTAAGGTAGAGGTAGGCCCCGCTGAGTACGAGCAGCAGCCCGCAGACGATCGCGACAATGGAGTACCCGAAAAACTTCAGCAGACGAATCAAGGCTTTTGGATTTCCAGAGAAAAGAAAGAGTTACGCGTCGGGGCATGCATGGCGAACGATGGATCGACCCGGGCAGCAGATAAAAAGCGGGAAAAAACGCTGGGCATTAAAGCATTTTCGCCTCCGGGCGTCATTCGTACGGCTCAAACAAGTCGACCGAATGCACTGCCCGGAGGCAATCAGGCGGTAAGACAGGCAAAGCTTTAGGGAGTTTTATGGGAAAGGGATTTTTCAGGCGAAAACACCACAGCGTTCTCGGCGTTGACATCAATGACCGAGGTATCAAGCTGATCGAGCTGGGCCGTTCGGCGCAGGGTTTCAGCATTCAAGGGTATGTGACACAGGGATTGCCGGCGCATGCGGTGGTCGATGGCACCGTGCTCGACCTCGAAGGCGCAGGGCGGGCGCTGCATCAGGCATTATCGCGGCTGCACAGCCGCGCCAGGCACGCAGCCGTGGCTGTGTCGGGCTCGTCGGTGATTACGCGGGTGATCGAAATGGACGCAGGCCTCAATGACGAACAAAGGGCCTGGCAGATACACATGGAGGCCGACCAGTACATTCCTTATCCTCTGGATGAAGTCGCCATCGATTTTCAGGTACGCGGCCCGTCGTCCCAGGGAGCGGGGCGGGTCGAGGTATTGTTGGCCGCATGTCTGCGCGAACAGGTCGAGGCGCGCGAGGCGGTCCTGGGCCTGGCCGGGCTGGTGACGCGGGTGGTGGATGTCGAAGCATTTGCATTGGAGCGCGCTTGCCGTCAGGATTTTGCCAGCTTCACGCCGGGTCATCGAGTCGATGGCGCACAATGGGCCGCCGATGCCCACGGGATGGGAGTGGCTTGCGGGTTGGCCCTGAGGAGTTTCGCTGGATGACACGAATCAATCTTTTGCCTTGGCGCCAGCTGCTGGCAGAACGGCGCCGCAAGTATTTGCTGGTACTTCTCCTGGCGTTTGCCTGCCTGGCGCTCGCGGCGGTGTGGCTGGCCGACCAAGTGATCGACCAGGCGATAGACCGGCAGGTAACCCGCAACGTCCGCCTGGACGGCAATGTCGCCGTGCATGACTCGCGGATCAAGACCATCGACGACCTGCAGGAACGAAGCCAGCAATTGGCGCAGCGCATGAAGGTGATGCAGGACCTGCACGACGCTCGCTCTTCCGGCGCTCGGCTGTTCGATCAGTTGGCGCGCACGATGCCCGATGGCGTTCACCTGCATGAGGTGGTAGCCAATGGCGATACCGTCAGCATCCGCGGCAGTGCAGACAGCAACCAGGACATCGCCCAGTTGATGCGTCGGTTGGAGGCGTCGCAAGGCGGCCATTCCGCGCGGCTCGAGCGTGTTCAGGCAGAAGGTGAGCGCGGCGCTCATCAGTTTCAGTTGATGGTGCGCCAGGGGGAAACCATCGAGGCGCAACCATGAGCCTGCCCGGGCTCGACTTTTCCGCACTCACCTACAACGCTGCAAAATGGCCCTGGCCTGGAAAGGTTCTGCTTGGCTGCACGCTGGGCGGCCTGGTGCTGTTGATAGCCGAGGTGTCATACCTGGGCGCTTCGCGAGAGCGATTGCACGGGTTAGAGGCGCGGGAACAGGTGCTGCGCGAGCAGCTTGAAGAGCAAGCCGGTGTGGCCGCAGACCTTGAGGCGTCCACCGAGCACGTCAGGACGATGGAAGACACCGTCGCGGACCTCCAACGGCAACTGTCCGGTGACGCCGCAGTGCCGGCCTTGCTTGAAGACATCGCTCGGCTGGCGATTGCCAAGGGCGTGTGGGTCGAAAGCGTTGCGGTGTTGGATGAAGCGTCGCAGCCGTTCCATGTCGAACAGCCCTTGAAGGTTGGCCTTACAGGGGCTTATCACGACCTGGCGGCGTTCGTCAGCGCCCTGGGTGGCTTGCAGCGCGTTGTCACGGTGCATGACCTGGCGTTGCGGTCGCAAGGGGCTTTGTTGCGTCTGGAACTGCTGATCAAGGCCTATCGAGGTGCCGTTCAAGGGGGCAACGCATTACGGGCGGTCGTCCCGGCCCCGCGCTTTGTTTATGACTCGGCATCCCTGCGCGACCCGTTTCAACTCACGGCCCTGCAACCGCATCACCCGCCTGGGCGGCCCGCCCCTGCTCCGGATCTCACGCGGCCCCGCGGGCTGCTGGAGGGCATCGCAATCGACCAGTTCGCCATGGTCGGTACGCTGTCGGGCGGCGGGCAAGCCTTCGCATTGCTGCGTGCCGGATCAACGGTGCATCGGCTGGCGGTCGGCGACTACCTCGGGCCGGATCATGGTCAGGTCACGTCCATCCAGGACGGCCATGTGGAACTGGTCGAGCGCTTTCCCGATGAACGGGGCCTTTGGCTGGAACGCTCGCGAACGCTGGTGCTGGACGTCAACTCATAACGGAATCAACCAATGAAAAGGATTTTCTCGCCCTTCGGCGTGGCGCTATGGATAGCGTTCACGGTGCCGCTGGCTGCTGCTGTACCCAATCGCGTCGACCTTATCCACCTGCCTGCGCCCGAAAGCGCGTCATCGGCCGGCTATACGGGCGACACACTGAACCTTAATTTCCAGAACATCGATTTGCGCGCGGCATTGCAGCAAATCGCCGATGTCGCCGGCCTCAACCTGGTGGCCGGTGACGAGGTACAGGGTTCGATCACCCTGCGACTCAAGGACGTGCCCTGGGACCAGGCGCTGGACCTGGTGTTGCAAGCCAAGGGGTTGGACAAGCGGGTGAAGGCCGGGGTCTTGCTGGTGGCCCCCGCCGACGAATTGGCCGCACGCGAACTGCTGACGCTGGAGGCGCGCAAGCAGATGGCCGAGCTGGCGCCGTTGCGCCGGGAATTGCTGCAGGTCAATTATGCCAAGGCGGCGGACCTGGCCAAGCTGTTCCAGTCAGTGAGCGGCTTTGAGGGCACGACCGACGAGCGCGGCTCGGTGGCGGTGGACGACCGCACCAACAACATCATCGTCTACCAGACCGCAGAGCGGCTGGAAGAGCTGCGGCGGATCGTGGCGCAGTTGGACGTCCCGGTGCGCCAGGTGATGATCGAGGCGCGCATTGTCGAGGCCAATGTCGATTACGACAAAAGCCTGGGGGTGCGCTGGGGCGGGCGGCTCAATCGCGGCAATTGGGGCGCCGGCGGTATTGCCAGGCCTGTGGCGGATGACGCGCAGCCACCGCAGGATCCACCCAGTTCACCCTTTGTGGACCTGGGTTCGCTGACCGGCACCTCGGGCCTGGGGCTGGCCTTTATCACCGACAACCTGCTGCTGGACCTTGAGCTGACCGCCATGGAAAAGTCCGGCAACGGCGAAATCGTCTCACAGCCCAAGGTGGTCACCTCGGACAAGGAAACCGCGCGCATCCTCAAGGGCACCGAGATTCCCTATCAGGAATCCACGTCCCGGGGCGCCACCTCGGTGTCGTTCAAGGAGGCTTCGCTGTCGTTGGAGGTCACGCCGCAGATCACCCCCGACGATTATGTGATCATGGAGGTCAAAGTCACCAAGGACGAACCCGACTATTTGAACAAACTCAACGACGTGCCGCCGATCAAGAAAAACGAGGTCAATGCCAAGGTCCTGGTCAAGGATGGCGAGACCATTGTCATCGGCGGGGTTTTCTCCAATACCCAGAGCAAAGTGCTAGATAAAGTGCCATTTTTGGGCGATGTGCCGTATCTTGGCCGCCTTTTCCGGCGCGATGTGCGGGCGGAGAAAAAATCCGAGCTGCTGGTATTCCTGACTCCGCGTATCATGAATAACCAGGCGATTGCTGTGAGTCGTTGATTCTGTGCGAAATTTGATTCTTGTAGGGCCGATGGGGGCTGGAAAAAGCACCATCGGCCGTTTGCTGGCCAAAGAGCTGCGCCTGCCGTTCAAAGATTCCGATAAGGAGATTGAATTGCGCACGGGTGCCAATATCCCATGGATCTTCGATAAGGAAGGCGAACTGGGCTTTCGCGACCGCGAGCAGGCAATGATTGCCGAGCTGTGCGGCTGCGATGGCGTGGTATTGGCCACCGGCGGAGGCGCAGTGATGCGTGATGAGAATCGCCGCGCCCTGCATGCCGGTGGCCGGGTGGTGTACCTGCATGCCTCGGTCGAGCAGCAGGTGGGCCGCACCGCCCGTGATCGCAATCGCCCATTATTGCGCACGGCCAACCCGGAAAAGACCCTGCGGGACCTGCTTGCGCTGCGCGATCCGCTGTATCGGGAGATCGCCGACCTGGTGGTGGAAACCGATGAACGGCCGCCCCGAATGGTGGTGCTCGACATTCTTGAACGCCTGCAACGGCTACCACCCCGTTAAAGCCTGGCCGCAAATGCGCTATTCTCGGCGGCGCGTCATGACCTCGCGGGGTATGGCGCAGAGCCATCAGGCAACGCCTATCCAGGCGTTACCGGTTGTCAAAATATCTTCAACGCGGGGACACATGCAGACACTTAAGGTCGATCTAGGCGAGCGCAGCTACCCGATCCATATTGGCGAAGGTCTGTTGGACCTGCCCGAGCTGCTCGCACCGCATATTGCCGGTCGGCAAGTGGCGATCATCTCCAACGAAACGGTGGCGCCGCTGTATCTGGAGCGTCTGAGCCGCAGCCTGGCGGCGTACTCGGTGATCTCCGTGATCCTGCCCGACGGTGAAGCCCACAAGAACTGGGAAACCCTGCAGTTGATCTTCGATGGCCTGCTGAGCGCACGGCATGACCGCCGCACCACCGTGGTCGCCCTGGGCGGCGGTGTGATCGGCGACATGGCTGGCTTCGCGGCCGCCTGCTACCAGCGTGGCGTGGACTTTATCCAGGTGCCGACCACGCTGCTGTCCCAGGTTGATTCGTCGGTGGGCGGCAAGACCGGCATCAACCATCCGCTGGGCAAGAACATGGTCGGCGCGTTCTATCAGCCGCAGGCCGTGCTGATCGACACTGCGACCCTCAACACCCTGCCACCGCGCGAGCTGTCGGCGGGGCTGGCGGAAGTCATCAAGTACGGGCTGATCTGCGACGAGCCCTTCCTGACCTGGCTGGAAGCACACATGGACGCCCTGCGCGCCCTCGACCAGGTGGCACTCACCGAGGCAATTTCCCGCTCCTGCGCGGCCAAGGCGCTGGTGGTGAATGCCGACGAACGGGAATCCGGGGTACGGGCTACCCTGAACCTGGGCCATACCTTCGGCCATGCGATCGAAACCCACATGGGCTATGGTGTGTGGCTGCATGGGGAAGCCGTGGCGGCTGGCACCGTGATGGCATTGGAGATGTCGCAGCGCCTGGGCTGGATCAGCGCCCAAGAGCGTGATCGCGGGATCCGTCTGTTCCAGCGCGCCGGTTTGCCGGTGATTCCGCCGCCTGAAATGACCGAGGCGGATTTCCTGGAGCACATGGCAATAGACAAGAAAGTGATCGACGGTCGGCTGCGGCTGGTGCTGTTGCGCCACATGGGCGAAGCGGTGGTGACCGACGATTATCCGAAAGAGATTTTACAGGCCACGCTGGGAGCGGATTACCGCGCCCTGGCCCAGCTTAAAGGTTAATAAGATCCCGATGACTAGTTTGCATGCCGACGAGGCGTTCCTCGGCCATTATCACTTGAGCCACGACCCTTTCGCTCCACGGGTGCCTGGTTTCAAATTCTTCCCCGCCCAGCGCAAGCCGGTACTGGGGCAATTGCACCACCTCGCGCGCTACAGCCAGTTGCTGCTGGTGGTCACGGGGCCGTTGGGCAGCGGCAAGACGTTGCTGCGCCAGGCGCTGGTCGCCAGCACCAACAAGCAATCGGTGCAGAGCGTCGTCGTCTCGGCCCGTGGCGCCGGTGATGCGGCCGGCGTGTTGCGCCAGGTGGCGCAGGCGTTGGACGTAGCCAACGCTGAGCCGAACGCGATCCTCAAGCAGGTGGTGCAACTGGGCCTGACCGGCCAGGAAGTCTATCTGCTGGTGGATGACGCCGAGCAACTCGACGAGTCCGCCCTGGAAGCGTTGCTGGCGCTGGCGGCGGGTACGCCGGAAGGTCGTCCCCATGTGTTCCTGTTCGGTGAGTCGTCGCTGATCGCCGATCTGGAACAGATCAGCGGTGATCAGGAGCTGTTTCACGTCATCGAATTGCAGCCGTACGAAGAAGAAGAGACCCGCGAATACCTGGCTCAGCGCCTCGAAGGTGCAGGGGCCGGTATCGAACTTTTCTCCGCTGCGCAGATCTCTGATATTCACGAAAGCTCCGATGGCTGGCCTGGCAATATCAATCAGGTTGCCCGCGATGCAATGATCGAAGCCATGATTGCCAGCCGCTCTGCGGTCAAGCGTCCAAAGATGGGGTTCACTATGCCTAAGAAGCACGTATTGGCTATTTCCGCCGTTGTCGTGGTCGCCGTTGCCGCCGCCTGGTTGATTCCAGGCCGCAGCAAGGCCCCGGCCACCGCCGGCGCGCCAACCGAACAGGCGCAGTTGCCACTGGGCAAGCCCACGCCAAATGTCGAGTTCGCCAATTCCGGCCAACCGACCAACCTGCCGATGGTCGGCCAACCTGTCATGCGCGGCCCGTTGGCCGAGGAAGCCGGTGGCATCTCCGAAGGCGACGATGGCGTGCCGGTGGAAGGCTCCAGCGCCACGCCGCCGACCGTTACCACCACCGCGCCACCTGCGGGTGTCCCTGCCGGCACGCCAGCGGCGCCGGCTGCACCGGTTGCTCCAGCCGCTCCAGCCGCTCCAGTTGCCAAGCCGACTCCTGCGCCGACGGTTGCCACGGCCAAGCCTGCGCCGGTCGCCAAACCTGCTCCTGCCCCAGCGCCAGCGGCCAAGCCTGCTGAAAAACCTGCCGCCACCGTCGCCAAGGCCGGCGCCGCCGGCAGCAGCTGGTACAGCAGCCAGCCCACCGGCAACTTCGTGGTGCAGATCCTTGGCACCAGCTCCGAGGCCAACGCCCAGGCATTCGTCAAGGAGCAGGGCGGCCAGTATCGTTATTTCAAGAAAGTGCTCAACGGCAAGCCTCTCTACGTGATCACCTACGGCAGCTTCCCAAGCCGCGCCGCAGCCGATTCTGCCATCAAAGCCTTGCCAGCGAAGGTTCAGGCTGGTAAACCTTGGCCTCGCACTGTCGCCAGCGTTCAACAAGAACTCGCGACAACTCGCTGAAGATCCGGCGGCCTTACCCAGGCCGCCCTCCCGGCACCTCAAAAAATCCGCAAGTGCGTGCTGCCCTTACAGGCCGCGCGCTTTGTGGTGTCTGCGTCACGGTAGCTTTTGAGTCGTAGCGGTCAGAATTAAAAAAGTTTTGACTAGCACAGCATATCGCTTTAAACCTTTCATAAATGCGACATAGATTTGCGACATTTCGTCGCTAAATTTGTGAGCGTCTGTGTCGGTGTGTACAATGACCTCCCTTTTGCCCCCGCTAAGCCGGCGTACGTTCGGCGTGGAAGGTAACCGGTTGAATTGAAAAGAAATTTGCCTCGATAAAAGAGGCAGCCTGGTGAGAAAGTGTCTATGAAAGCAGGTCTGTACCAACCCGATGAATTCAAGGATAACTGCGGTTTCGGCCTGATAGCCCACATGCAGGGCGAGCCCAGTCATACCCTCTTGCAAACGGCCATCGAGGCCCTGACCTGCATGACCCACCGCGGTGGGATCAACGCCGACGGCAAGACCGGTGACGGTTGCGGCTTGCTGATTCAAAAGCCCGACCAGTTCCTGCGCGCTGTCGCCAAAGAGCATTTCGCCGTCGACCTGCCCAAGCAATATGCCGTGGGCATGGTGTTTTTCAACCAGGACCCGGTCAAAGCCCAAGCGGCTCGCGAGAACATGAACCGCGAGATCGTAGCCGCCGGCCTGCAGCTGATCGGCTGGCGCAAAGTGCCGATCGACACCAGCGTGCTCGGCCGCCTGGCAAACGAGCGCCTGCCGCAGATCGAACAGGTGTTCATCGCAGGCGACGGCCTGAGCGACCAGGACATGGCGATCAAGCTGTTCACCTCGCGTCGTCGTTCGTCGGTGCTCAACGCCGCCGACACCGACCATTACATCTGCAGCTTTTCCCACAAGACCATCATTTACAAAGGCCTGATGATGCCGGCGGACCTCACCGCCTTCTATCCGGACCTGAGCGATGAGCGCCTGCAGACCGCAATCTGCGTGTTCCACCAGCGCTTCTCCACCAACACCCTGCCGAAATGGCCGCTGGCCCAGCCGTTCCGCTTCCTTGCCCACAACGGCGAGATCAACACCATCACCGGCAACCGCAACTGGGCCGTGGCCCGTCGCACCAAGTTCGCCAACGATCTGATGGACCTCGAAGAGCTCGGCCCGCTGGTCAACCGCGTGGGTTCGGACTCCTCCAGCATGGACAACATGCTCGAACTGATGGTCACCGGCGGCATCGACCTGTTCCGTGGCGTGCGCATGATCATTCCGCCTGCGTGGCAGAACGTCGAGACCATGGACCCGGACTTGCGGGCGTTCTACGAATACAACTCGATGCACATGGAGCCGTGGGACGGCCCGGCCGGCGTGGTCATGACCGACGGCCGCTACGCGGTGTGCCTGCTCGACCGTAACGGTCTGCGCCCGGCACGTTGGGTCACCACGACCAACGGCTTTATCACCCTGGCCTCGGAAATCGGCGTGTGGGACTACAAGCCTGAAGACGTCATCGCCAAAGGCCGCGTCGGCCCTGGCCAGATCCTCGCCGTGGACACCGAAACCGGGCAGATCCTCGACACCGACGCCATCGACAACCGCCTGAAGTCGCGTCACCCGTACAAGCAATGGCTGCGCAAGAACGCCCTGCGCATCCAGGCGACCATGGAAGACAACGACCACGGCTCGGCTTTCTACGACGTCGATCAGCTCAAGCAATACATGAAGATGTACCAGGTCACGTTCGAAGAGCGCGACCAGGTCCTGCGCCCGCTCGGTGAGCAAGGCTATGAGGCCGTCGGCTCCATGGGCGACGACACGCCGATGGCCGTGCTGTCCCAGCGCGTGCGCACGCCATACGACTACTTCCGCCAGCAGTTCGCCCAGGTGACCAACCCACCGATCGACCCGCTGCGCGAAGCCATCGTGATGTCGCTGGAAGTGTGCCTCGGTGCCGAGCGCAACATCTTCCAGGAGTCGCCGGAGCATGCGTCCCGTGTGATCCTCAGCTCGCCGGTGGTTTCCCCGGCCAAGTGGCGCTCGCTGATGACCCTGGAACGTCCAGGTTTCGACCGCCAGATCATCGACCTGAACTACGACGAGAGCCTCGGCCTTGAAGCCGCTGTGCGCAACGTCGCCGACCAGGCCGAAGAAGCCGTGCGCGCCGGTCGTACCCAGATCGTGCTGACCGACCGTCATATCGCGCCAGGCAAACTGCCGATCCACGCTTCGCTGGCCACCGGTGCTGTGCATCACCGCCTGACCGAAAAAGGCCTGCGCTGCGACTCCAACATCCTCGTCGAGACCGCCACTGCGCGCGACCCGCACCATTTCGCGGTGTTGATCGGTTTCGGCGCGTCGGCGGTTTATCCGTTCCTCGCGTACGAAGTGCTGGGCGACCTGATCCGTACCGGTGAAGTGCTGGGCGACCTCTACGAGGTGTTCAAGAACTACCGCAAGGGCATCACCAAAGGCCTGCTGAAGATCCTGTCGAAGATGGGCATTTCCACAGTGACCTCGTATCGCGGCGCTCAGTTGTTCGAAGCCATCGGCCTGTCCGAAGAAGTCTGTGAGTTGAGCTTCCGTGGCGTGTCGAGCCGCATCAAGGGCGCGCGTTTCGTCGATATCGAAGCCGAACAGAAAGCGCTCGCGGCTGAAGCCTGGAGCGCGCGCAAGCCGATCCAGCAAGGCGGCCTGCTCAAATTCGTACACGGTGGCGAATACCACGCCTACAACCCGGACGTGGTCAGCACCCTGCAAGCCGCCGTGCAGCAGGGCGACTACGCCAAGTTCAAGGAATACACCGCGTTGGTGGATAACCGCCCGGTGTCGATGATCCGCGACCTGTTCAAGGTGAAAACCCTGGACACGCCGCTGGCCATCAGTGAAATCGAGCCGCTGGAGTCGATCCTCAAACGCTTCGACTCCGCTGGTATTTCCCTGGGCGCCTTGTCGCCTGAGGCTCACGAAGCCCTGGCCGAAGCCATGAACCGCCTGGGCGCGCGTTCCAACTCCGGCGAAGGCGGCGAAGACCCGGCGCGCTACGGCACGCTCAAGAGCTCGAAAATCAAGCAGGTGGCAACCGGCCGGTTCGGTGTGACCCCGGAATACCTGGTCAACGCCGAAGTGCTGCAGATCAAGGTGGCCCAGGGCGCCAAGCCCGGTGAAGGCGGCCAGCTGCCAGGCGGCAAGGTCAACGGTCTGATCGCCAAGCTGCGTTATGCCGTGCCGGGCGTGACGTTGATCTCGCCACCGCCGCACCACGACATCTACTCGATTGAAGACCTGTCGCAGCTGATTTTCGACCTCAAGCAAGTCAACCCGCAGGCGCTGGTCTCGGTGAAACTGGTGGCGGAAGCCGGCGTCGGCACCATCGCGGCCGGTGTGGCCAAGGCCTATGCCGACCTGATCACCATCTCCGGCTACGACGGCGGCACCGGCGCTTCGCCGTTGACCTCGATCAAGTACGCCGGTGCGCCGTGGGAGCTGGGCCTGGCCGAAACCCACCAGACCCTGCGCGGCAACGACCTGCGCGGCAAAGTGCGGGTACAGACCGACGGCGGCCTGAAAACCGGCCTCGACGTGATCAAGGCCGCGATCCTCGGCGCCGAAAGCTTCGGCTTCGGTACTGCGCCGATGATTGCCCTGGGCTGCAAATACCTGCGCATCTGCCACCTGAACAACTGCGCGACCGGCGTGGCCACTCAGAACGAAAAGCTGCGCAAGGATCACTACATCGGCACCGTCGACATGGTGGTGAATTTCTTCACCTACGTCGCCGAAGAAACCCGTGAGTGGCTGGCCAGGCTGGGCGTGCGTTCGCTGCAAGAGCTGATCGGTCGCACCGACCTGCTCGAAGTGCTCGAAGGCCAGACCGCCAAGCAACAACATTTGGACCTGACGCCGCTGTTGGGCAGCGATCACATCCCCGCAGACAAGCCACAATTCTGCCAAGTGGACCGCAACCCACCGTTCGACAAGGGCCTGTTGGCCGAGAAGATGGTCGAGATGGCCGGTTCCTCGATCAATGATGCCAGCGGTGGCGAGTTCGCCCTGGACATCTGCAACTGCGACCGTTCCATCGGCGCGCGCATCTCCGGTGAAATCGCGCGCAAGCACGGCAACCAGGGCATGGCGAAAGCGCCGATCACCTTCCGCTTCAAGGGCACCGCTGGCCAGAGTTTTGGTGTGTGGAACGCTGGCGGCCTGCACATGTATCTCGATGGCGACGCCAACGACTACGTGGGCAAGGGCATGACCGGCGGCAAGCTGGTGATCGTTCCGCCTGAAGGCAGCGTCTACAAGACCCAGGACAGTGCCATCATCGGCAACACCTGCCTGTACGGCGCCACCGGTGGCAAGCTGTTCGCCGCCGGCACCGCCGGTGAGCGTTTCGCCGTGCGTAACTCCGGGGCCCACACGGTGGTGGAAGGCACCGGCGATCACTGCTGCGAGTACATGACCGGGGGCTTTGTCGCGGTACTGGGCAAGACCGGTTACAACTTCGGTTCGGGGATGACCGGCGGTTTCGCCTACGTGCTCGACCAGGACAACACCTTCGTCGACAAGGTCAACCACGAGTTGGTCGAGATCCAGCGGATCAGCGGCGAAGCCATGGAATCCTACCGGAACCACTTGCAGCACGTGCTGGACGAGTACGTTGAGGAGACCGGCAGCGAATGGGGTCGTAACCTCGCCGAAAACCTCGATGATTACCTGCGTCGTTTCTGGCTGGTCAAGCCCAAGGCGGCGAGTTTGAAGTCCCTGCTATCCAGCACGCTTGCGAGTCCGCAATGATGACGCTGCTGCAAGTAGCAAGCTTCAAGCCGCAAGCCAGGAGCAGTGCGCGGTGTGCCGGTTCAATCGATTTCTTGCAGCTTGAAGCTTGTAGCTCACAGCTGTCGTGTACGAGGTTTTAACATGGCTGAACGTCTGAATAACGACTTCCAGTTCATCGATGTCGGGCGCAAAGATCCGAAGAAGAAACTGTTGCGTCAACGCAAGAAAGAGTTCGTGGAGATCTACGAACCGTTCAAACCCCAGCACTCGGCCGAGCAGGCCCACCGCTGCCTGGGTTGCGGTAACCCGTATTGCGAATGGAAGTGCCCGGTGCACAACTTCATTCCCAACTGGCTGAAATTGGTGGCCGAGGGCAACATCCTCGCCGCCGCCGAGCTGTCGCACCAGACCAACACCCTGCCGGAAGTCTGCGGCAGGGTGTGCCCGCAGGACCGTCTGTGCGAGGGTGCGTGCACCCTCAACGACGGCTTCGGCGCGGTGACCATCGGTTCGGTGGAGAAGTACATCACCGACACCGCGTTCGCCATGGGCTGGCGCCCGGACATGTCCAAGGTCAAGCCGACCGGCAAGCGTGTTGCCATTATCGGCGCAGGCCCGGCGGGCCTGGGTTGCGCCGACGTGCTGGTACGTGGCGGCGTGACCCCGGTGGTGTTCGACAAGAACCCGGAAATCGGCGGCCTGCTGACCTTCGGTATCCCCGAGTTCAAGCTGGAAAAAACCGTGCTGAGTCACCGTCGTGAAGTGTTCACCGGCATGGGCATCGAGTTCCGCCTGAACACTGAGATCGGCAAAGACATCACCATGGAGCAACTGCTCGCCGAATATGACGCCGTGTTCATGGGCATGGGCACCTACACCTACATGAAGGGCGGCTTTGCCGGTGAGGATCTGCCGGGCGTGTACGACGCGCTGGATTTCCTGATCGCCAACGTCAACCGCAACCTGGGCTTTGAAAAGTCGCCGGAAGACTTCGTCGACATGAAAGGCAAGAAGGTCGTGGTGCTCGGCGGTGGCGACACCGCGATGGACTGCAATCGCACCTCGATCCGCCAGGGCGCCAAGTCGGTGACCTGTGCGTACCGTCGTGACGAAGCCAACATGCCCGGTTCGCGCAAAGAGGTGAAGAACGCCAAGGAAGAAGGCGTGAAATTCCTCTACAACCGCCAGCCGATCGCGATCGTCGGTGAAGACCGCGTCGAAGGCGTGAAGGTGGTCGAGACCCGTCTCGGCGAACCGGATGCCCGTGGCCGTCGCAGCCCCGAGCCGATCCCGGGTTCCGAAGAGATCATTGCGGCCGACGCCGTGGTGATCGCTTTCGGTTTCCGCCCAAGCCCGGCGCCGTGGTTCGAGCAGTTCGAAATCCAGACCGACAGCCAGGGTCGTGTCGTCGCCCCGGAACAAGGCCAGTACAAGCACCAGACCAGCAACCCGAAAATCTTCGCCGGTGGCGATATGGTTCGTGGCTCTGACCTGGTGGTCACCGCGATCTTCGAAGGGCGCAATGCCGCTGAAGGGATCCTGGATTACCTGGGCGTCTAAGCACGGCTGAGCAACACACAAAAGCGGGCTTGCTCTTGACGGACAGCCCGCTTTTTACGTTTCAGCGACGGCGGGTTCTCACTCGCTTCATCACTTCCACAAAAAACACCGGTACAAACACCACTGCCAACGTCGCGGTGATCATCCCGCCGATCACGCCCGTACCGATGGCCTGTTGGCTTTCCGAGCTGGCACCGGTGGCAATGGCCAGCGGCACCACGCCAAGGATGAATGCCATGGAGGTCATCACAATCGGCCGTAACCGCTGCCGCGCGGCTTGCAGGGTGGCGTCGACCAGGTCGTGGCCTTCGTCGTGGAGGCTCTTGGCAAACTCGATGATCAAGATCGCGTTTTTCGCTGACAGGCCAATAATGGTGATCAATCCGACTTTGAAAAATACGTCGTTGGGCATCTCGCGCAAGGTCACTGCCAGCACGGCGCCGAGCACGCCCAAAGGCACCACCAGCAAGACGGATGTCGGGATCGACCAACTCTCGTACAGGGCCGCCAGACACAGAAACACCACCAGCAGCGACAAGCCGAACAGGATCGGCGCCTGGTTGCCCGACAAACGTTCCTGCAATGACAGCCCCGTCCATTCCTGGCCCAGCCCGGCAGGCCCTTGCGCCACCAGGCGTTCGATTTCCGCCATGGCTGCGCCGGTGCTGTAGCCGGGCGCCGGTTCGCCGGAAATGCTGATCGACGGGTAGCCGTTGTAGCGGTTCAGTTGCGCCGGCCCTTTAATCCAATTGGCCTGTACAAAAGCCGACAGCGGTACCATTCGTCCCTCGTTGTTGCGTACGTGCATCTTCAGCAAGTCCTCCACCTGCCTGCGTTGCTCGCCTTCAGCCTGGACCACCACCCGTTGCATACGTCCCTGATTGGGGAAGTCATTGATATAGGCCGAACCGATGCTGGTGGACACGACGTTGCCGATATCGGCAAAGGCGACACCGAGGGCATTGGCATGTCGGCGATCGACTTCCAGTTTTACCTGGGGCGCTTCGGCCAGCGCGCTTTCGCGCACATTGATCAGGATCGGGCTGGCTTGAGCGGCTTCCAGCAAATCGCTGCGCGCCTGCATCAATGTCGCGTACCCAAGACCGCCACGGTCTTGCAGGCGGAACTCAAACCCGCTGGAAGTGCCAAGACCGTCAATCGGCGCAGGCAGTACGACGAACACTTCGGCGCCCTTGATCTGGCTCGCCATCGCGTTCGCCCGTTCGGCGATGGCGGCCGCTGTGTCATGACTGCCCCGCTGCGACCAATCCTTGAGCACCGTGTAACCCAGCCCGGCATTCTGCCCGCTGCCGGAAAAGCTGAAACCGAGCACAAACGTGCTGTTGTCCACGCCTGGCTCGGTGGCGTTATGCGCTTCGATCTGCTTGATGACCTCGATCGTGCGGCTTTGGCTCGCCCCGGGAGGTAGTTGAATATCGGTGATCGTATAGCCCATGTCTTCGACCGGAAGAAACGAGGAGGGCAGACGATTGAAGCTCACCACCAGCACGATCAGCAGCGCGGCATAGATGAACAAATAGCGGCCACTGCGTTTCAACGCATGTGCGACCCAGCCCTGATAGCGCTCGGTCAGCTGTTCGAATCGGCGGTTGAACCCGGCGAAGAATCCGCGGGCCGTGTGATCACCCGGCGCAACGGGTTTCAGTAGCGTGGCGCACAGCGCCGGTGTGAGGGTCAGGGCCAGGAACGCCGAGAACAGAATGGATGCGGCCATAGTCAGGGAAAACTGCTGGTAAATGATCCCGACGGAACCTTGCATGAACGCCATCGGAATAAACACGGCCACCAGTACCAGGGTGATGCCAACAATGGCGCCGCCAATTTGTGTCATCGCCTTGCGCGTGGCGTCCTTGGGTGAAAGGCGCTCCTGGAGCATGATGCGCTCGACGTTCTCCACCACCACGATGGCGTCGTCCACCAGGATGCCGATGGAGAGCACCATGCCGAACATGGTCAGCACATTGATGGAGAACCCCAGCACCTGCATGAGTGCAAGCGTGCCCATCAGGGCCACTGGTACAACCAATGTCGGAATCAATGTATAGCGGATGTTCTGCAAGAACAGGTACATCACGGCAAACACCAGTACCATCGCTTCGAGCAAGGTGTAAATCACTTTGGTGATCGAGACTTTGACGAAGGGCGAGGTGTCGTAGGCGATCTGGTATTTCATGTTTGCCGGAAAGTAGCGCGTCAACTCATCCATTTTCGCGCGCACCAGCGTCGCAGTGCTCAATGCGTTGCCGCCGGGTGTCAGTTGCACGCCCAATTCACTGGAGGACTGGCCGTTGAGCCGGGTGCCGAACTGGTATTCCTGGCTGCCGATCTCGACCCTGGCGACATCGCCTATGCGTACGCTGGCCCCATTGGGCTCGGCACGCAGCACAATATCGGCGAATGCTTCAGGGCTCGATAGTTGGCCGTCTACGAGGATGCTCGCGGTGATTTCCTGGCTGCCGGCAACCGGCAATTCGCCGAGGCTGCCGGCTGCTATCAGGGCGTTCTGCGCGACGATCGCGGCATTTACGTCAGCCACTGTCAGGTTGAAGGCGATCAGTTTTTGCGGGTCGACCCAAATACGCATGGCCCGCTCGGAGCCGAACATCTGCACCTTGCCGACGCCGTCCAAACGTTTGATCTCATTGACCACGTTACGCGCCAGGTAATCGCTGAGGGAAACGTTGTCGACGTCATCGCTGGTGCCAATCAGCGAGATAAACAGCAGGAACCCCGTGGAAACTTTCTCCACGCGCAAGCCCTGTTCTATCACCGCTTGCGGCAGGCGTGACTCGATGACCTTCAAGCGATTGAGCACGTCGACTTGTGCCAGCTCAGGGTTAGTGCCGGGTTTGAAGGTCGCGGTGATCGTGGCCGAACCTTGGCTGCTGCGCGATTCGAAGTACAGCAGGTGATCAGCCCCGCTGAGCTCTTCTTCGATCAGGCTGACGACACTTTGGTCCATGGCCTGCGCCGAAGCGCCGGGGTAGTTGGCGACGACTTCGATTTTAGGCGGCGCGATGTTGGGGTATTGCGCCACGGGCAACTGCGAAATCGCCAACACACCGGCCAGCACGATAAACAGGGCAATCACCCAAGCGAACACTGGGCGGTCGATAAAGAACTGCGGCATAAGCTAGCGTCCTGCTGACTGACCAATGGCCTGGTCGAGTGGAAGAGCGGCGTTGTCGAGCACCACGTGTTCGCCTGGGCGGGCATGCTGCAGGCCTTCGATGATGATGCGGTCGCCAGCGGTGAGGCCGTCGGTGACGACCCAGCGGTTCTGGTACGCCGCGCCCAGTTGCACGGTTTTCAGGCTCACGCGCAGCTCGTCATCCACCAGCAGCACCTGGGCCAACCCTGCGCTGTTGCGCAGGATGGCGCGCTGCGGCACGCTGATGCCTCGTTGATCGATGGCGTGCTCCAGCCGCACACGCACAAAGCTGCCGGGCAGCAAGTCGAGGTCGGGGTTGGGAAATTCGCTGCGCAGGATGATCTGGCCGGTGCCGGGGTCTACGGCGATGTCGCTGAACAGCAGCTTGCCGGGCAACGGGTACGCGCTGCCGTCGTCCTGGAGCAAGGTGGCTTTGGCCTGGCCCTGGCTCAGTTGCTGCAACTGGCCGGAGCGCAATGCGCGGCGCAGCTCGTTGTGTTCACGGGTCGATTGCGTGAGGTCGACATGGACCGGGTCCAGTTGCTGGATCAGCGCCAGCGGGGTTGACTCGTTCTGTCCGACCAAGGCGCCTTCGGTCACCAGGGCACGCCCGATGCGGCCGGAAATAGGCGCGGTAACGGTGGCGTAACCCAAGTTAAGACGAGCGCGTTGCACCATGGCCTCATTGGCCGCGACGTCAGCCTCAGCCTGCCGGGCAGCCGCGCGCGCGTTGTCATATTCCTGGGCACTGATCGCATTGCCCGCAATCAACTGGCGGTAACGCTGTTCCTGCTGACGCGCCCTTAGAGCATCGGCTTGGGACCTTTTCAGCCCTGCCAGCGCGCTGTCCAGGTCAGCCTGGAGCGGCGCCGGGTCGATGTAGAACAGGACGTCGCCCTGTTTCACGTCACTACCTTGCTCGAACACACTGTTGAGCACCACCCCAGCCACCCGTGCGTTTACCTGGGCGGTTCGGGGTGCCGCAATGCGCCCACTGAGCTCGCTGCTGATAGGCAGGGGTTTGGCTTCCAGGGTTTCGGTGCTTACCTTTACGGGGGCGGATGCCTGCGGCTCGGATGCCGGAGTGCAGCCGCTCACAGCAATCGCCAACACCAGTGAACCTGATGCGAAACGCAGTTTTCTATTCATCGACACGCCTCCATGAAGAGGCATGGATGCTAGGAATGGGCGGTTAATTTGCTGTTAAGTCGACGTTGCAAGAGTGCGAGCAAATGTGACGCTTAGTTTCAACTCATTGCAGCGAAGAGGCTCAGGTGCGACGTCCAATCACCGCGACAAATTGACCCGATAGACAAAAGGCACGGCGCATTCCGTGCCTTTTGCGTCTGGCTCTGAGAAAATGCCCGCACTTTTTTTGCGGATGCCGACATGACTGCCCTCAAGAACGACCGTTTCCTTCGTGCCCTGCTCAAGCAACCCGTAGACGTCACGCCCGTGTGGATGATGCGTCAGGCCGGTCGCTACCTGCCGGAATACCGCGCCAGTCGCGCCAAGGCCGGCGACTTCATGAGCCTGTGCATGAATCCTGCGTTCGCCTGCGAAGTCACGATGCAGCCGCTGGACCGCTACCCACAACTGGACGCGGCCATTCTCTTCTCCGACATCCTCACCATCCCCGATGCCATGGGCCAAGGCCTGTACTTTGAAACCGGCGAAGGCCCGCGTTTCAAGAAAGTCGTCAGTACCCTGGCCGACATCGAAGCCCTGCCGATTCCTGATCCGCACAAAGATCTTGGCTATGTGATGGATGCTGTCAGCACCATTCGCCGCGAGCTTAATGGCCGCGTACCGCTGATCGGCTTCTCCGGCAGCCCGTGGACCCTGGCGACCTACATGGTCGAAGGCGGCTCGTCGAAAGACTTCCGCAAGACCAAGGCCATGCTCTACGACAACCCGCAAGCCATGCACCTGTTGCTGGACAAGCTGGCGCAGTCAGTCACCGCCTACCTCAACGGCCAGATCATGGCCGGCGCCCAAGCCGTGCAGATTTTCGACACCTGGGGCGGCAACCTGTCGGCGGCGGCCTACCAGGAATTCTCCCTGGCCTACATGCGCAAGATCGTCAGCGGCCTGATCCGCGAACACGAAGGCCGCAAAGTGCCGGTCATCCTGTTCACCAAGGGCGGCGGCCTGTGGCTGGAAAGCATCGCCGACGCGGGCGCCGATGCATTGGGCCTGGACTGGACCTGCGATATCGGCGAAGCCCGCCGCCGCGTTGGCGGTCAAGTTGCACTGCAAGGCAACATGGACCCCACCGTGCTGTACGCCAAGCCGGAAGCGATCCGCACCGAAGTGGGCCGCATCCTCGCCAGCTACGGCAAGGGCACCGGCCACGTGTTCAACCTCGGCCATGGCATCACCCCGGAAGTGAACCCGGAGCATGCGGGTGCGTTCCTGCGCGCGGTGCATGAACTGTCGGCGCAGTACCACGAATAAAACACAGTGCAAAATGTGGGAGGGGGCAAGCCCCCTCCCACATTAAAAGCCAGAAACCTTCAGACCTGCCCCAACGGCGGCAACTTCGCCAGCTTCAGGGCCACCAGCAACGCGCCAATCAGCAGCGCGACGATAAACCCGCCAATCCCGTTCCATCCGCCCAAGTGCCAGAAGAACCCGCCCGCCGTCCCGGCAATGCTCGACCCTGCGTAATAGCAAAACAGATACAGCGACGACGCCTGTCCCTTGGCCCTCACCGCACGCCGGCCGATCCAACTGCTGGCTACCGAATGCGCGCCGAAGAAGCCGAAGGTAAAGATCAGCATGCCCGGCACCACCAGCCATAGTGGGGTGAACAGCGTCAGGGTGATGCCGGCGAGCATCAGCACAATGGTGCCCCACAGCACGCGACGGCGGCCCAGGCGGTCGGCCAGAGAGCCAATTTTCGCCGAGCTGTAGATGCCTGACAGGTACACCAGCGACAGCAGGCCGACCACGGCCTGGCTGAGGTCATACGGATCGGCCAGCAGGCGATAGCCGATGTAGTTGAACATCGTTACAAACGCACCCATCAACAGGAACGCTTCAAGGAACAACCACGGCAGGCCCGCGTCTTTGAAGTGCATTACGAAGCCATCCAGCAGGTTGCGCGGCTTGAGGCTGCTGGCGCGGAAGTTGCGCGATTCGGGAAGGATTTTCCAGAACACCGTCGCGGCGATCAGCGCGAGGCCGCCGATGATCAGCATGGCGGTGTGCCAACTGACGAAGTCGATCAATACCCCGATGATCAACCGACCGCTCATACCACCAATCGCATTGCCGCCGATGTACAGGCCCATGGCCAGGCCGATGTGCTGCGGATGGATCTCTTCGCTCAGGTAGGTCATCGCCACGGCGGCCAGGCCGCTCAAGGACAAGCCCACCAGCGCACGCATGAGCAGGATGTCTTCCCAGCTCGGCATCAAGCCGCTGGCGATGGTGGCCAGCGCTGCACAGAACAGCGCAGCGACCATCACTGGTTTGCGTCCCAGCCGGTCGGAAATCGGCCCGGTGATCAGCAGGCCGCAGGCAAGCATCGCCGTGGCGACCGACAGGATCAGACTGCTTTGCGCGGCATTGATGGCAAATTCGTGGGACAGCGCCGGCATCATCGGCTGCACGCAATACAACAGGGCAAAGGTGGCGAACCCGCCGGAGAACAGCGCCAGCACCGTGCGCATGAACATCGGCGTGCCTTTTTCGATGTACTCGTCATTAAGCTGCGCAACCACATCATCGAGGGCTGAGGGCGGGGTGCGTTGGGCAAGTGGAGCAACAGCAGGATTCACGGGGGACCTCGGGGAGGAAAGTCTGCCAGGACTGACAATGCGAAAAAGAATATAGCTGGCTAATGATTCTTTCCAATATATTGTTCGACCTGTTTGATAGGTTTTACGACCTAATGAGGTGTGCATGGAATTACGTCATCTGCGGTACTTTATTGCCGTCGCCGAAGAACTGCATTTTGGCCGCGCCGCGCAAGTGCTGGGCATTTCGCAACCGCCGCTGAGCCAGCAGATCCAGGCATTGGAGCAAGAGGTGGGGGCGCGGTTATTTGAGCGTACCAATCGTCGAGTCGAGCTGAGCGAGGCCGGGCGCCTGTTCCTGCAAGAGGCACGGCTGGTGCTGGCCCAGGTCGACAAGGCGGCGGATGTGGCGCGCAGGGCACAGTTGGGCGAACTCGGCGAACTGAAGATCGGCTTCACGTCTTCCGCGCCGTTCAATTCCAGCATTCCCCAGGCGATCTTTGCGTTTCGCCAGGCTTTCCCGGCCGTGCACCTCAACCTGCAAGAGATGAGCAGCACCCAGGTGGCCGAGTCGCTGGTGGATGAGTCGATTCAGGTGGGGCTGATGCGGCCTCTGCCGTTGCCGGACTCACTGAGCGTGATCGAATTGATGCGCGAGCCATTGGTGGCCGTATTGAGCGCCGGACACCCCTTGGCGCAGGGCAGCGAGCGCGGCTTGCACCTGGCGCAATTGGCAGAAGAACCCTTCGTGTTTTTCCCGCGTACCTACGGCAGCGGTCTCTATGCGCAGCTGCTCAGCCTGTGCCGTGACGCCGGCTTCAGCCCGCATGTCGCCCAGGAGGCGGGGGAGGCGATGACCATCATCGGTCTGGTGGCGGCGGGATTGGGCGTATCGGTATTGCCTGCGTCGTATCAACGGATACGGATCGATGGCGTGGTGTATCGCACGTTGCTGGACCCGGAAGCGGTGACCGCGGTATGGCTGGTGCAGCGCAAAGGCGTGCAAACGCCGATGGCGAAGGGGTTTGTGGCGTTGTTGACGCGTAGGGGGTTGGAATAACGCCCTTCAGAACAAGGCATATTTCATGTGGGGGGGGGGCTTGCTCCCGATAGCGGTGGTTCAGTTAGAGATGCTGAGACTGAAAAACTGCTATCGGGAGCAAGCCCCCTCCCACATTTGGCTTTATTGCATTCCCGCCGAGCGCAACCCCGCCAAGATATCCCGATCCAGCATGCTCACCCAACGGTTGTAGTTGCGATGGATCTTGCCGTCCTTGTAGCCCAGTTCGCGGCTGTCGCGGTAGCTGATGGCGTAGCTGTTGCGGGTGTAGCGGATGTCGATGGCTGCATAAAACTGGCCGCGTACGGTGATGTCGGCCTGCACCAGCTGCGGGCTCAGGCGTTGTACCGTCCACTCGCGTTTTTGCAGGGCGGCGACGATCACCTGTTTCATTTTTTCTTCGCTGAGCTGGGTCGTGGCCGGCAGCTCGTGCTGGGTGTTGAGCACCGGTTTACTGGTGCAACCGGCAGTGGTCAACAGGGCCAGGGCGATCAGGGTGGCGCGTAGCAGGGAAGACATTCCGTTTTCTCCAATCGATTAAAAAGTCAGGACCAGCGGCGAAAGATCAGCGAAGTGTTGACGCCGCCAAAGGCAAAGTTGTTGTTCATCACGTAGTCGTTGTGCATCTGGCGAAAGCCACCTTGCAGGTAGTCCAGCTCACCGCATTGCGGGTCGACCGAGTCCAGGTTGAAGGTGTGCACGTACTGGTCGCGGTTCATCATCTCGATGCTGAACCACGACTCCAGCGCCCCGCACGCGCCCAGGGTGTGGCCCAGGAAACTCTTCTGCGAACTGATGGGCATGCGGCTGCCGAACAGGCTGCTGGTGGCCAGGGTCTCGGCGATGTCGCCCTGGTCGGTGGCGGTGCCGTGACCATTTACATAGCCGATGGCGGCCGGTTCAAGCCCGGCGTCTTCCAGCGCCAGCTCCATGGCGCGGCGCATGGTTTTCTGTTCCGGGCGGGTGGTGTGCTGGCCGTCGGCATTGCTGCCGAAACCGACGATCTCGGCATGGATATGCGCACCCCGTGCCAGCGCGTGTTCCAACGCTTCCAGCACCAGCATGCCGCCGCCTTCGCCGATCACCAGGCCATCGCGGCCGCTGTCGTAGGGGCGCGGGCTGGTTTGCGGCGCGTCGTTTTTCAGGCTGGTGGCGTAGAGCGCGTCGAACACCATGGCCTCGGTGGGGCACAGCTCTTCAGCGCCGCCGGCAAGCATCAACGGCAGGCGGCCGAACTTGATGGCCTCATAGGCATAACCGATGCCTTGGCTGCCACTGGTGCAAGCGCTGGAGGTGGGGATCAAGCGCCCGGTCAGGCCAAAGAAGATGCTGATATTTGCCGCCGTAGTGTGCGGCATCATGCGCACGTAAGAGTTGGCATTCAGCCCCTCGGCCACCGAGTTCAGCAGCATATTGCCGAACGCCTTGATCTCATCGGTGCTGCCGGTGGACGAGCCACACGCCACGCCCATGCGCCCGTCCTTGATCGACGCATCGCCAAGCAAGCCGGCGTCCTGCAACGCCTGCTCCGCCGCCCATACCGCCAGGCGCGAGACGCGGCCCATGCTGCGCAGCTGCTTGCGGGTCCAGTGCTCGGGCACCACGAAATCGTCAATCGGCCCGGCCAGGCGCGTATTCAATTCGGTGAAACGGTCCCATTCATCCATGCGCCGGATGCCACTGCGGTTGGCGCGAAAGTTGGCCGCGATGGTGTCCCAGTCGCTGCCCAGGGAGGTCATGCCGGCCATGCCGGTGACGACAACGCGTTTCATCAGCACAGGCCCCCATTCACGGCCAACACCTGGCGCGTGATATAGCCCGCCTCGGCCGACATCAGGAAGTTCACCGCGCCGGCCACTTCTTCCGGAGTGCCCATGCGCTGTGCCGGGATCATTTTCATCAGTTCTTCCACCGGCACGTTTTCGTCCAGCATGGCGGTGTCGATCAAACCCGGTGCCACACAGTTGACGGTGATCTTGCGCTTGCCCAGCTCGATGGCCAGCGCCTTGGCCGCGCCGATCAACCCGGCCTTGGAGGCGCTGTAGTTGACCTGCCCACGGTTGCCGATCAGCCCGGACACCGAGGTGATGCACACGATGCGCCCGGCCGCGCGACGACGGATCATCGGCATCATCACCGGGTGCAGCACGTTGTAGAACCCGTCGAGGTTGGTGCGCATCACGACGTCCCAGTCGTCCTCCGAGAGCGCCGGGAACGCGCCGTCGCGGGTCAGGCCGGCATTGAGCACCACGCCGTAATAGGCGCCATGTTGCTCAACGTCGGCCTCCAGGATCTGCTTGCACGCCGCGCGATCGGCGACATCGAATTGCAGCACCCGCGCCTGGCGGCCCAGGGCCTCGATCTCGAGCTGTACCGCGTCGGCTTCGGCACGGCCGTTGCGGCAATGCAGCACGATGTCATGCCCGGCCTGGGCCAGGCGCAGGGCAATGGCGCGGCCGATGCCACGGCTGGAGCCGGTGACCAGTACGGATTCAGTCATGGCGTTTCGTCCTTCGATTCATCTAAATAATTGGCCGCCTGGGGCGGTCGAAATACGTTCAAGCGTGCGCTGGCCTGGATGCCGTCACCGGTGAGGTGGCATTCGAACACCCCCATGCCATTGTCGTCCTCCAGCGAGCGCAGGCCGTGGATATTCAGCTCGGCGCCAGCGGGAAAGTGCGCCACGTTGCATTCGAATTTACGCGTGCCCAACAGGAAACCCAGCTCCACCGCCAGGCCTTGCTGGCGCGCGCGGCATCCGGCATAGGCGGCGACGCTTTGCGCCATCAGCTCGATACCGACCCAGGCCGGCAGGCTGCCGTCAGCCTGGCTGAACAGGCCGCCGGGCTTGACGGTGAGACGGGTGTGCACCTGCTCTTCATCGAACGACAGCACCTGGTCGATCAGGATCATGTCGCCCGCATGGGGCAGCAGTTCGGCGAGTGGCCAAGCGATCATGGGGCCTCTCCAATAATCAGGCTGACGTTGTTGCCGCCAAAGGCAAACGAGTTGCTCATCAAATAAGGTTTTTTCAAGGTGTCGCCCTTGTGTGCCCACTGCAAGGCGGGCAGCGCCGGGTCGACGTGACCGTCCCACACATGGGGAGGGACGCGGCCGTGCGTCAGGCTCAACCAGCAGAACGCCGCTTCCAGTGCGCCCGCCGCGCCGAGGGTGTGGCCGCTCATGGGTTTGGTCGACGAACAGGCCACCCCGCCCGGAAACAGGCAAGCGACCGCGAGGCTTTCCATGGCGTCGTTGTGCTGGGTGGCGGTGCCGTGCAGGTTCAGGTAGCCGATCTGCTCGGGCGCGAGTTCGGCGTTGGCCAGGGCCTTGCGCATCGCCTGCAACGCCCCTTTGCCGGTGGGCTCGGGTGCGGAGATATGGTGCGCGTCGCTGCTGGCGCCGCAGCCCAGCAGGGCGACCGGTGCCGCCTCGCGGCTCATCACGAACACCACCGCCGCTTCGCCGATATTGATGCCGTTGCGGTTCACCGAGAACGGATTGCAGCGCTCGGCAGACACCGCTTCCAGTGCGGTAAAGCCGTTCAGCGTCAGCCTGCACAAGCTGTCGACGCCCCCGCAGATCACCGCATCGCACAGGCCCAGGTCGAGCAGGCGCCGGGCGCTCATCAACGCGCGGGCGCTGGAGGTGCAGGCGGTGGAAATCACATAGGCCGGGCCGCTCAATTGCAGCCAGTCGGCGAGGAAATTCGCCGGGGCGCTGAGTTCCTGCTGCTGGTAGTCGTAGTCGCCAGGAAAGGCGTTATCGCGCAGGTAGTGGGCAATGCCGCGACTGGCCTCGTCGATGCCCGACGTGCTGGTGCCCAGCACAACGCCAACCCGTGAGGGGCCGTAGGTGTGGATCGCCTGGCGGATCGAGCCTTCGATCTGCAACGCCGCTTCCAGCAGCAACTGATTATTGCGGCTGCTCTGCTGGCCCAACTGTGCCGGAAGGGGCGCCAGCTCGCCGCGCACGGCCGCGACCGGCACCACGCGCTCGGGCACCCAGCCGCTCTCGGCGCGCATGCCGCCACAGTTGCCGGCAAACAGGCTGCGGCTGACCTCGGCCTGGCCGCGACCAAGGGCACAGATCACGCCGAGGGCGTTGAGGTAGGCGCTCATTTGCCCACGCCCAGCGGGGTAATGCGATAGCTCAACGGTTGGCCCGCCATGTTCACGCTGAACACCTCTGAAGACTGATAGACGATTTGCCAATGGCCCGGCAGCGTTCGCGTAAGGTCCATGGCCTGGGCCGCAGGATACAGCGCACGCAGGTCATCCGCCGAGGCCAGGGCAAACAACAGCGCGGCGAACAGCGTTCGGGCCTGGGGATTGGGCGGCAGCAAGCCATCGGCCTGCCACTTGCCGTCGATCAACTTCTGCCGGGCCTGGGGAATGCCCAAAGGGTCCATCATCGACCAGCGAATCGCCGCGCCTTCACGCTGGATCACCAGCAGCCAATCCTGGCTGCGGTCGCCCTCCAGGCGTTGCACATGCAGCTGCATCGGCAAGTTCAGGGCCGGGAGGGTGTGCGGCAACGGCGCCTGGCTGGCGCACGCGCCGAGCAGCAACAGGCAACTCATCAGCAACCCGCGGATCATGAACGCGCGGCCTCTGACGGCTTGCGCGCCACGCAGTTGACCAGGGTTTCCTCGCGCTGGCCCACCGGCGGCGCCTTGCGCAGGCCCCAACGTTCCAGCAGGCCGAAATCGCTGGAGCGGCTCCACCACAGATAGGGGTACGAGACGTTCTGCGCGCCGAATTCAAAGCCCTGCTCGCGCAGCATGTCCAGGTATTGCTCGGCGCTTTTCTGCACATGCATCGGGTGACGGAACAGCCAGCGAATCACCCAGGTGTCGATATAGGCTTCGGTGGACTCGGCAAACAGCAAATAACCGCCCGGCTTGAGGACCCGATAGAACTCCTTGAGGGCGCGATGCTGCTCGACCAGGTGGTGAAAGGTCTGGTGGCAAAACACAATATCGACGCTGGCGTCGGGTAACTCGAGGGTGGCGCAGTCGCTGCCGATCAACTCCACGGCCAGGCCCTGGCGCGCGGCTTCCTCGCGGCTCAGTGCCAGGCTGTGAGGGTCGGCATCCAGACCGATCAGGCGCGCGGGCGCAAATACCTGCTGCAGCAACTTGAACGATTTACCCTGGCCGCAGCCGGCGTCGAGCAATACCGGCGCCACCGGCAGTGGGTCGCTGAACAGGCTGCGCAGGTCATTGATCGCCACGCGCAACACATGATGCTGCCAGGTGTGGCTGCGCAGGAACCAGAAGCCGAAGCGGGTTTCTTCGACGTAGTTTTTACTCAGGTAGTTTTTTTCAACGACAGGGCTGCTCATACCGGCTCACTCGCACAGATTTGCGACAACATCCGCAGGCGCCGCTTGGGCTCGCTGACAAACGGGTTGCGTTCATCCCAGGCGTAGCCGGCGAGGATCGAACTGATCATGCGGCGAATCTGCGGTGAACTGTCGGCGTGGAAAATCACGTCCTGGAACGTACCGGCGTACCAGCCCTCGACGTAGCAGCGGAAGGTGTCGACGCCGCGCTTCAACGGTTCGGCAAACTCGGTTTGCCAGTCCACCGCTTCGCCTTGCAGCTGGCGATGCAGCACGCCGGCGGCCATGCTCGCCGAACGCATGGCGATGGTCACGCCGGAGGAGAACACCGGGTCGAGAAATTCCGCCGCGTTGCCCAGCAGCGCAAAGCCCGGGCCGTGCAGGGTTTTGACGTTGGCCGAATAACCGCCGATGCTGCGCGCCGGGGTGTCCCACACGGCGTTCTGCAATACGCCGGACAGGCTTGGGGTTTGCTCGATAAAGCTGCGCAGGCAGGCGTCGAGATCGTGATCGCGGCCGTCGAAATGCTCCTTGGCCGCGACCACGCCCACCGAGCATCGGCCGTTGCTGAACGGGATGGTCCAGAACCAGATATCGCGCTGCTCGGGATGGGTGGTTATCAGAATCTTGGTACGGTCGAAGCCTGGGTGTTCGATGTGGTCTTCGATGTGGGTGAACACGGCCTGGCGCAGCGGGAAACCGGACGGCGCTTCAAGGTCCAGCAGGCGCGGCAGCACGCGGCCATAGCCACTGGCATCCAGCACGAAGGTGGTCTTGAGGTGGTACTCGCTGCCATTTTCGCGGCGTACGTGCAGGTAGCGATTCTCGCCGGAAAAATCCACGCCGACGATGCTTTCGCCGTAGCGGATTTCCACACCCTGCAACGCCGCCTGGTCGGCCAGCAGCTTGTCGAACTCGGCACGCTGCACCTGGAAGGTGGTCGGTTTGCCGTGGCTGAAGGTGTCACCGAAATCGAACGCACTGTAGCGCTCGCCCCAAGCGAACGCGGCACCGGTTTTCAGTTGAAAGCCGGCAGCCTGCACGGCCTCGAGCATGCCGGCTTCTTCGATAAAGTCGATGCAGTGCGACAGCAGGCTTTCGCCAATCGAGAAACGCGGAAAATACTGGCGCTCGATAATCAATACATCATGCCCTTTGCGCTTGAGCAGCGCGGCCGCGATGGCCCCGGATGGCCCGGCACCGATCACCACTACCTGGCGACGTTCCATTTCAACTGTGGGCACGAAGGCTCCTTGCCGCTTTGGCGATATTCACATTCATAAGGCGTGTTTTTGTTGCCCGGCCCAGGGCGCCAGCATAAAGCTGAAGGCCAGGCCGAGGCTGACCGACAGGCCGAAATTGCTCACCGCCGGGGTACTTGAGACGGCCAGCAGGCCGAACGATAACCAAGTGGTCAGCGCGGCCAGCAAGGTTCCCAGCAGGCTGACGGAGGCCCCGCCGATCTGCTCGCGCATCAGGATCGCGTAGTCGACGCTGATGGCCGTGACCAGCAGCAGGCCGAACAGACTGAACAGGGTCAGCGGCTGGCCCAGCCAACCGAGGCTGGCCAGGCTGCACAGCGCCGCCAGCAACGGCAGCGCGACGACGCGCACGGCGCCGGTGAAGCCGAAGGGCAGCATCAACAGCAGCACGATCAGCCCACAGGACAGCAATTTCAATTCGGCCGCGCTGATTTGAGTGTCGGCAAACACGCGGTTCAAATCACCCAGGCGATCCACCAGTTGTACGCCGGGCAAATCCACCGCCTGCACCCGCAGCAACGCTGGGTTGTTCAGGCCCTGCAGGCTGACCATCGCCGCCACGCCGCCGTCTACCGGGCCCAGCCACAGCATGCGCCATGGCTCGGCCAGGGGGCCTTTGAGCGCGGCGTCGATGTCTTCGCTGGGCAGCGCCTGCAGTTGCGCGACTTCAGCTTGCAACGCGGCGGCGGGAACGCCAAGGTCCAGCAACGGTTGCCAATGCTGCGCGAGGGTATTGAGCGCGTCGCGCAGTTGCTGCTGCTCGGCGGGCAGGTTGACCAGTTGATTCAACGCCAGGTAACCCTGGAGCTTGTCCATATTCACCAGTTGATCCAGGCGCTGGCCCAGGGCGGCCTGGCGTTCCAGTAACTGCTGCTGATTGTCGGCCCGCACCAGGAAGAACTGACTGGTGGGCTGGAACCCGGTAATGCGCGCCACGGCCTGGGCTTGCTCGAGCAATTGCGGCGGCGCGCCGATCCACTGGCGGATATCGTTTTTACTGTTCAATTGCCACAGGCCACCGGCGCAGAACAACAGCACCCACACCAGCAACACCGCGCCGGGCACGCGTTTGATCAATGCCGCCCGCCACTGCCACAAGCGTTCGGCGATGCGCAGCGGCCATTGCGCCGGGCGCAGGTCGACACCGCTGAGCAGCGCGGGCAGCAGGCACACGGCGCACAGATAAGCGCCGACCAGACCGGCTGCCGAGAACACCGCGATTTGCGTCAGCGCCGGGAACGGCGTCCAGGCCAGCGCCAGGTAGCCGATGCAGCTGGTGGCCAGGCTCAGGCTCAGCCCCGGCAGGGTCAGGCGCAATGCCGGCCAACTGCGCCACGGCTGCAGGCTCCAGCTTTTGGACAGGTAGTGCAGCGGGTAATCCACCGCCACGCCGATCAGGCTTGAGCCCAGCACCAGGGTCATCACATGCATATGGCCGAACAGCGCCACACAGGCGACTGCGCCAAACAGCATGCCGACCACCACCGGCACGAACGCCAGCAGCACCCGCCAGCGCCGGAACGCCAGCAGCAGCAATATCAGGATGCCCAGGGTTGCGCCGCCGCCGACCCAGGTGATCTCCCGCGTGGCTTGCTGCTGCCCGTTGGCCGCATAGAGCAAGCCGCTGGCGGCGAGCAGCTGCACGCCTTGCGCGCCGGCCTGGGCGCGGCTGGCCTGGAGCAGATCCGCCACTTGCAGCGGCAGTTTCATGTCGAATGCATTGCCGGTGGTGCGCGCCCGCAGGAGCACCCAGCTTTTGCCGTCGGCGTCGGCAATCAACGCGCCGCTGCCGATATCCAGCTGTACCGCGCCGTGTTGCGGCTGGCTGTTCTGGATGCGCCCGGTCAGGCCCAGCCAGTCGTCCTGGCTCGGCACCAGGCTGAAGCCGGTGAAGGGGTCGAACAACGACTGCACGCGCTGCTGGATGAACCCGTCAGGCTGTTCGATCAGTTGCTCGCGGTCCCTGGCCGACAGCATCGCCAGTCGGCCGCGCAGCAGTTGCTCGCGCAGCGCCGGCAAGTCGGCCTGCAGGTTCCACTGCACCTTTTCGAACAGACCGCTGGCCTGCCAGCGCTCGGCCAGTTGCTGCGCCATGGCCAGCGCTTGCTGGCGGTCGGCATGCCCCACCAGCACCAGCATCTCGCGGTTCAGTGGTTCCTGCATGCGCTGCTCGGCTTGCAGCTCCAGAGCGTCCGGCGTACTGCCGGGCACCAGTTCCATCAGGTTGGCCGACAGCGGCGCACCCTGGCGCCACTGCCAGCCGGCCAGGGCCAATACCGCCACCAGCAGGATCAGGAACAGGCGTGGCAGCAGGCGCTCACTGGGCAAAGTCGTGCTGCTCCGCATCGCTCAACGGCTGGTCGGCGGTGCTGTCCTGCATGCGCAGTACGGTGCTGTCGCCCTGGGTTTCCAGCAGCTCGATGGTCTTCACCAGCGCGCCGCCGTCGATATTGATTTGGGTGAATACCTGCTTGAGCAGCAGTGAGCGTGGGATCAGCGTGAGCTTCCACTGCTGGGCCTGGCCTTGCAGTTGCAGGTCGAAGTCACGCTGCAAGCCGCTGCTGTCGCCCTGGAGCACGGCGAGGAACAGGCGATTCTGCTCGGCGCCGGCACTCTTGTTCGGCAGCAGTTGCCAGCCGTTGGCGTCGCGCCGGGCGATGCCCTGGGCGCTGATGCGGTAGTCCTGCTGCAGCGGAGTTTTCAGCAACCACAACAGGCCGTGGTCCTTGGCGAGCACGAAGGTGCCTTGGCTGACCAGCGGCTGGGGCAGGGCGCGCAGGTGTTTTTCCTGGGTGAAGTTGCCGTGGATCACGCTGGGTTTGGCCAGTTGATCGCTGAGTTGCTGCAGGTCGAAGGCGTGGGCGTTGAAGCTCAGCAATGCGGCGGCCACTGTAGGAGCGAGCTTGCTCGCGAAGGACCTGAGAGCACTGCGCAGTGTCAGGCGACCCGCGTTATCGTTGACGTCCATCGGGGGCAAGCCCCCTCCCACATGGGATCTCATTTCAAGGCCCTTTCGACGGCGTTGGTGAATATTGTCGGGGAGGCAAGCTGCATTTCGCGGCTGGCGATTTCTACCGCGACCTGCACGGTGCTGGCGCGGGTCAGGCGTTCGCCGCTGGCCAGGTCGGTAATCAGGTAATTGATCTTCAAGCGGTTCTCCCACTCCACCAGGCTGGCGCGCACGTTGAGGGTCTGGCCGAAGGTGGCGCCGCGCACATAGCGCAGCTGCATGTCGATCACCGGCCAGGCATAGCCGGCGTCGAGCATCGCGGTGTAGTTATGGCCGATCTTGTCCAGCAACGCGCAGCGCGCCACTTCCAGGTACTTCACGTAATGCCCGTGCCACACCACATGCATGGTGTCGATATCGAAAAACGGCACGAGGATCTGAGTGTCGCAGTGCAACACGCCGGGGCTACGCATGCAGCCTCCAGTGTTGCTCGGCGATGCGTTGCAGGCACAGGCGCAGTTCGCCTTCCAGGGCGCGGTCTTCGATGACCGGCGGGAAGTCCTTGGCCAGTTCTTCGTGCATCGCAGCCAGTGCCGGTGGCAGCGCTCGTGCCTCTTCAGCCTGGGCACGCAGCCACACGCCCTGGTTGGCGGCGAGCAAGGTGGCGGCGGCGACCTGTTCGGTCAGCTCGAGCACGCGGATCGCATCGCGGGCGGCGATGGTGCCCATGCTGACCTTGTCCTGGTTATGGCACTCGGTCGAGCGCGAGAACACGCTGGCCGGCATGGTGTTCTTCAGCGCTTCGGCGGTCCAGGCGCTGGTGCCGATCTGCACGGCCTTGAAGCCATGGTTGATCATTGCGCGGTCGGCCGGCGCGCCCGAAAGGTTGCTCGGCAGGCCGTGGTTGTAACGCACGTCCACCAGCAGCGCCAGTTGGCGGTCGAGCAGGTCGGCGACATTGGCCACCAGGGTCTTGAGGCTGTCCATGGCAAAGGCAATGTGCCCGCCGTAGAAGTGCCCGCCGTGCAGCACGCGCTCCTCCTCGGCGTCGATGATCGGGTTGTCGTTGGCGCTGTTCAGTTCGATTTCGATAAACGCGCGCAGCCAGTTCAGGCTGTCGGCCAGTACGCCGAGCACGTGGGGCGCGCAGCGCAGGGAGTAGCGATCCTGTAGGCGGTGCAGCGGGGCGGTCGGTGCATCGATGGCCAGGTCCTGGCGCAGCCAGGCGGCGACCTGCATCTGCCCGGGGTGGGGCTTGGCAGCGAACAGGCGCTCGTCGAAGTGTTCCGGGTTGCCTTGCAGCGCCACCACATTCAGCGCGGTGATGCGCGTGGCCAGTTGCAGCAGGTAGTCGGCGCGGGCGAAGGCCAGGCAGGCCAGGCCGGTCATTACCGCTGTGCCGTTCATCAACGCCAGGGCTTCCTTGGGGCGCAGCACCAGTGGTTCCCAGCCCAGTTCGTGGTGCACGTCGGCGGCTTGGCGGCGCTCGCCACGAAACAGCACTTCTCGCTCGCCGGAGAGCGTCGCAGCTACGTAGGACAGCGGCGTCAGATCGCCGCTGGCGCCCACCGAGCCTTCTTCAGGGATCAGCGGCAGCACGTCGTGTTCGAGGAATCCATGCAGGCGCTCCAGCAGTTCCACGCGCACCCCGGAAACACCATGGCACAGCGACTGCAAGCGCGCCGCCAGCACGGCGCGAGTGGCTTGGGCGTCGAGTAACTTGCCCAGGCCGCAACCGTGGAAGGTGTACAGATGACGTGGCAGCGCCTCGACGTGTTCGAGCGGCACCGCCACCACGCAGGAGTCGCCGTAGCCGGTGGTCACGCCGTAGATCACGCCTTCCTTGTCCAGCAGCGAATCAAGGAACTGCGCGCCTTTGGCGATGCGCTGGCGATACGCGGCATCGTCCTGCAATCGAGTGGGCACCTGACGGTTGGCCAGGGCCAGGACGTCTTCGATGCGCAGGGGGCGTTCGCCAAAGGTTATCGGCTCAAGAGGCGTGGTCATCGGTCTTCCAGAAAGGGTAAAAGTTGAACCATTGTTGCGGCGCTTGCAGGCAGAACTGGCCCAGGCGTGCGGCGTAGCGGGCGGCCCACTGGGCGATGACCTGCTCACGGGTGCTGCGCTTCCATTCGACCAACGGCGCGAAGGGCTCGATGGTCAGGCGATAGCGGCCCTGGTGCTTGAGGCACATCAGCAGGTTGACCGGGCATTTGAGCAGGCCGGCCAGCAGCCACGGGCCCTGGGGGAATGCGGCCTGCTGCCCGAGGAAGTCCACGCGCACCGTGCGCCCGCCGTGCAGCGGGATGCGGTCGCCGGCAATGGCCAGCCATTCGCCGTCGTCCAGGCGCTGGCTGAGCAGCAGCATGGTGGCCGGGTCCAGCTCGCTGACCTGGATCAGGCGCAAATGGGTCGCACCGGCTTCACCCAGCAGGCGATTGAAACGCTCGGCGTGCTTGGTGTGCACCAGGACGTTCATGGTGACCTGTTCGCCGATCTCCGCCAGCGCGCGGCACACTTCCAGGTTGCCCAGGTGCGCGCCCACCAGCATCTGCCCGCGCGCTCCACGCAACTGGCCGCGCAATTGCGCGGGGTCGTTGATGTCGATCTGCTCCAGGCGCAGCTTGCCGTTCCACACGTCCAGCTTGTCGAGCAGGGAGTCGGCGAAGGCCATGAACTGGCCGAACACCTTGGCGTGGGTCGGCAGCAGCTCGTCACGCCCGCTCCACTGCGCCAGGCGTTGCTGGTATTGCCAGGCGCTCTGGCGCGCGGTGCGGCCGAACAGGAAGAAGTAGAACACGATGCTGTAGAGCAACGGGCTCAACAGGCGCCGGCCTAGGACCTTTGCCGCGAACGCCGTGAGTTTCATCAGCCAGAAGCTGCCGCGCTCTTCGCGGTCGGCCCAGTGTTTGCTGCCGCCGCTCATGCCTGCCACCGACGCCACAGGATGGCGGGCGCGCGCACCAGCATGCCGAAGAACAGTCGCGTATGCATGGCGCTGATACGCACGTTGTCGTGCAACAGGCGAAAGTGCGACAGGCCGTCGGCGGGGTAATGCACCTGGGTCGGCAGCCAGCGCATTGGCTGGTTGCGCCAGGCCAGGCGCACGAGGATGTCCGAGTCGAAATCCATGCGCGTGCCGATGTAGGCCGAGTCCATCAGCGCCAGCGTGGGCGCCAGCGGGTACACGCGAAAGCCGCACATCGAGTCGCGAATCTGCAACGACAAGGTGTTGATCCATACCCACACGTGGGTCAGGTAGCGTGCGTAGAGACGGCCCTTGGGCACGCTTTCGTCGTATTCGGGATAGCCGCAGATGATCGCGTCGGGGTGTCTGCGGGAGGTGTCGATAAAGGTCTCGACTTCGCGCAGGTCATGCTGGCCGTCGGCGTCCACTTGCAGGGCGTGGCTGTAGCCCAGGCGCGCGGCTTCGCGAAAGCCCGCCATGACGGCGGCGCCCTTGCCCTGGTTGTGGGGCAGCGTCAGCAGGGTGACGTTATCGAGGGTAGCCAGTTGCGCCAGTATCGCCGCGCAGGCCGGGCTGCTGCCGTCGTCCACCAGCAGGCAAGGCAAGCCGCTGCCCAGCAGGCTGCGGACCACGGCGGGCACGGCGGCTTCGTGGTTGTACACCGGGATCAGGGCGCAGGGGTTATGCATGCGTGGCCTCCAGCACTATGCGGCCACTTGAGCAGGCAGCATCCCCGTGGCGATAGGCGAAGTACAGCTTGCCGCGCTCTTGGTCAAAGCGCAGGTGCAATTGAATGCGATCACCGGGACGCACCAGTTGCTGGAACTTGAGCACTTCCATGCCGGCAAACGTACTCGGCAAGTCGAGCAGTTGCTGGCCCAGGTTGAACGCCCATTCCACTTGCACCACGCCCGGCAGCACAGGCGTGACTGGAAAATGCCCGCTGAAATAGGCCAGGTCGGGCGGCACGCTCAGTTGCAATGTCCATTCTCCGTCGGTCTCGACCTGCGCCAGCACGTCCGGCGCCTTGGGGCGGGGGGCCAGCAACAGCGCCTCGATATCGGCCTGGGGCAGCTTGCCCTGGCTGTTGAGCGGCAGTTGGCGCAGCAAACGCCAGCGGCGGGGCAAGGCCAGGGCTTCGCAATGCTGGCTCAGGTGCTGGCGCAGGGTTTGGGTCACCGTGCGCCGGCCCTGGTTGCGCAGAGCATGCAGGCCCTCTGCGCTCAGTACCACCAGGGCACCGAGTGAAGCGCGGTTTTCCTGCACCACGCCCAGGCGGGTTTCAGCGACCCACGGATGGGTGATCAATGCCTGTTCGAGCATCGGCAGGGCGATGCGTTTTTCTTCCAGCTTGACGATGCGGTCCAGGCGGCCGAGCAGTTCGAAGCGGCCATCGGCATGGATGCGCGCGGCGTCGGCAGTCTGTTCGATATGCCCGGCGGGCAGGTAGGGCGAGGCAATGCGCAGGGCACCGTCGGCATCCTGGCTCAGGTGCACGTCGGCAAACGGCTGCCAGGGTTGTGCGCCCTGGCGCCAGGCGATGCCACCGGTTTCCGAGCTGCCGAGGATTTCCGTCGGCCACTGCTGCAAGCGGTCATAGAGGCTGCCGGCGGCTTCGACAGGCAAGGCCCCGCCCGAGGAAAACACCCGTGAGACCTGGCTCAGCGCCGGCCAGTCGAGGTTATCGCCCATGCGCTTGAGCAGCGCCGGGCTGGCCACCCAGGCGAATGGCGAATGCTCGCGACTGGCGCGCTGCATGTCCTCGGGGAATGCCAGTTGCCTGCGCAAAAACGTGCGACCGGCGCACAGTGGCCACAGCACGCGGAACAGCAACCCGTAGATATGTTGGGTGGCGACGCTGCCGATGATGCAGGCGTCTTGCAGATCGGCGCCCCACAGTGCCTCCAGCGCCTGTACCTCATTGGCCAGCTGGCGCAGGGACTTGTCGATACGCTTGGGTTCACCGCTGGAGCCGGAGGTGCACAGGCTCAGTTGGCAGCGATCGAGGTCAAGGGCGGCAGGGCTCAGTGGCGTTTGGTACAACGCCTCAAGGTCCGCAGCCTGCGTCAGCCAGGCATCGACGACGGCATCCCAGCGCTGACGGGTTTGCGGCTGCAGGTCGGCGGGGAGCAGTACGCTGACCCCGGCACGCCAGGCGCCGAGCAACGCAATCGCCAGCACGCCGGCGTCTTCCAGGTGCACCGCCAGGCGCTGGATGCCGCGCGCCTGCAAGCCTGCCGCCAGGCGCAGGGACTGCTCCATCAGTTGAGCATGATTGAGCGCCGGCTCAGTGGTGACCCGGCGTTGTTCCTGCGGCTCGAGCAGCAGGTGCTCAAGTTTCAAACCTTTCATACGCGGCCTCGAACCCTTTGTCGTACCAGCCATTCCACGGCAAACAACAGCCCCATCAGCCCGTAGGCGATCAAGCCGTTGTACAACGTCCACCAGCTCAGCGGCGCCCACAAGGTGAGGGCGGCAGCGAGCAGGCCATTACACAGAAAAAACACGCTCCACACCACGGTGACCTGGCGCGTATACAGCACCGCGTTCGACGGCAGGTCCGGCTCAGTCATGCGCGCCAGGCGCTCGACCATCGGCGGCCCGTATTTCAGGCTCAGGCCGAACAGTGCCAGCATGAACCCACTGACCAGGCTGGGGTACCAGCGCAGCCATTGCGGGTTATCGAACCAGGCCAGCGCCAGGCAAAACACGATCACCACCAGCGCCATCCAGCGACTGCCTGGGCGTCGTGCAGCAGTGAACGCGCGCAGCAACCACAGGCTGCCCAACAGCAGGCCGAATTGCCATGGCGCAAAATGCTCGGTGCCGTAATACACCGCAAAGGGGTACAGCAGCCCCGCCAGCAACAGGCCAAGGCCGATCAGCCGGCTCATGCGGCGGGTTGGACCAGACGGTACACCGCCTCAACCACGTCATTGACGGTACGCACCGCCTTGAACTCCTCGGCGGCGATCTTCTTGCCGGTCTGGCGCTTGATATGGTCGATCAGGTCCACGGCATCGATGCTGTCGATTTCCAGGTCCTGGTACAGGTTGGCGTCCAGGGTGACGCGCTCGGGCTCCAGTTCAAACAGTTCCACCAAGGCGTCGCGCAGGGTGTTGAAAATATCGTCACGAGTTTGCATGGTCCGGTCTCAAGCTGCCTGTCTGGCCGTGACGAATGCCGCAAGGCTGGCCACGTTGGTGAAGTGATTGCGCGTGTCCTTGGCGTCGGCGTCGATCTTGATGCCGTACGTTTTCTGAATCGCCAGACCCAGTTCCAGGGCGTCGACCGAATCCAGGCCCAGGCCCTCGCCAAACAGGGTCTGGTCGCTGCCGATGTCGTCGGCGCTGATGTCTTCCAGGCCCAGGGCCTCGATGATCAGCGTCTTTATGTCGTGCTCAAGGCGGTGTTGGTCGCTCATCTTCGGCGAGCTCCTTAATGAAATAGTGATGCAGGTAATCGTTGAGCTTGCGTGACGCCTGGGGCGCGGGGCCCAGTGCGGCAAACGCGTGTGGTTCTATATCGGCCCCCACGCGCAAACTGAAGTGAAATCGGCATTTGGGAATGCGATACCAGGGCTCGGCCTTGGTCAGGGTGGTGGGGCTGACCTTGATCACCACCGGGGTAATGATCGTCGCGCCGCGCAGTGCAATGGCCGCGCCGCCGCGATGAAAGGCCGGTGCGCTGCCTGGCGTGGTGCGGGTGCCTTCGGGAAAGATGATCAGGGTTTGCCCCGCGCGCAGGGCATCGGCGGCGGCATCGAGCATGTCGGCGCTGCCATCGTTGCTGATGTAGCCGGCGTCGCGCACCGGGCCGCGGGTGAACGGGTTCTGGAACAGGCTCTGCTTGACCACGCAATTGGTCTGGCGCATCAGGCCGATCAGGAACACGACATCGATCAGCGACGGATGGTTGGCGACGATCATCTGGCCAGGGCGGCCGAGCTTTTCCGCGCCCTCGACGCTGTACGTGAGGATGCCCAGCCCTTTCATCAGGCGAATGAAAAACCAGAACAGGCAACTGATGGTGTGGCGCGCGCGTCGTTGATGCTGCCTGGCGTCGCCCGGCAGGCAACTGAGCAGCGGGAACACCAGCAAGCGCAGGCACAGCCCGCCGACGCCGAACACAAAGAAGCTGGCGGCCGTTGCGAACAGGCGCCAGTAATAGGCCTGCCGTGGTTTGTCGTTCAGGACTTGCGTCGCCAGTTCCATACTCGGTTCTTCCAGGCATGTTGGCAGGCGCCCTGTTCGGTCAACAGAGTGCGCAGCAGGTTCAGGGCGTGAGGCCACTGGGTTTGAGTGAGTTGGACAGCGCTGCTGTTTAGTTCCAGTTGCCACTCGTCGCCCGGCGTCAGCAAAAGGCCCAGGGCATAGGGGAAGGGCACGTCAGCGATCCAGCTGGCGTACGCCTGGGGCGGTTGTTCTTCGGTCAGCACCAGCAACACGGCCGGGGCGCCTTCGTTGAGCAATGCGGCGGCTTCGAGCACGCCGTGTTCGAGGCCATCACCGGCGGCGGCGAGGGCAGTCATCTCGCTGGTTTCATTGCGCAGGATCGACCACAGGCCAATCACCGCGTTATGCACCGACAGGCTGAACTGGGTCGGCGACAGTGGCTGCTCGTTGGCCAGGTCGCTGAGGATGTCGAGGGTGCGCGGGGTTTCGCCGTGGCGGGAAATGAACACCAGCGGCAGGTCGTCAAGGCCTTCGGCCAGCGGCCAGCCGACGCTGAACGCCATGCGCGCCAGTCGGCTCAGGCGGCGGCGCTGCATAGCTGGCAAAAATGACACATCGGGAGACGCGTCGCTGACAGGCAGCAACACCGGGTCCCGGCACCAGGCGTGCCAGTCGTCCGCACTCTCAAGGCCAGGAGCCCAGGCGCGCCATTGGGCGATGTTGAAGTTGATCACTGAGAAGTTATCCCGCCCCTGCGGGCTTCCATGTGCGGCCAATGGCCCCGGATTCCGGGACAGAGGACAATGGCCGAATGGCGCGCATTATCCCGGTGCTGCGGGGTTCTAGCAAATATTGGTTAAAATTTGTTCACGATTGTTCACAAATAAGTGGGAGGAATTTACAGATCGTCGGCGACCGAGGGGCGAACCGGATTGTGGCAGCGTTCCCATTCATTTGTGAGCCAGACACAGCGGATGGATGAACGAGGTAGCTAACCGGCGCTTTTGCGCTCTACACTCGGGTTATTCATTGATACGCGGAGGTTTTTCCATGCGGCGCGTGGTGTTCAATCAGAAAGGCGGCGTGGGCAAGTCCAGCATCGCTTGCAACCTGGCGGCCGTCAGCGCCAGCGAAGGTTATCGAACCCTGTTGGTGGACCTCGATGCACAGGGCAACTCCACCCAGTACCTCACCGGGCTGACCGGTGACGATATTCCCATGGGGATCGCCGACTTTTTCAAGCAAACCCTGTCTTCCGGGCCGTTTTCCAAGAAGAACAAGGTGGATATCTACGAGACGCCCTTCGACAACCTGCATGTCATCACCGCCACCCCGGAACTGGCGGACCTGCAGCCCAAGCTTGAGGCCAAGCACAAGATCAACAAGCTGCGAAAGCTGCTGGATGAGCTGAGCGAGGACTACGACCGTATCTACCTGGACACGCCACCAGCCTTGAATTTTTATGCGGTTTCGGCGCTGATCGCCGCTGATCGTGTGCTGATTCCCTTTGATTGCGACAGCTTTTCGCGCCAGGCCCTGTATGGGCTGTTGGCTGAAATCGAAGAATTGAAGGAGGACCATAACGAAGGCCTGGAAGTGGAAGGTATCGTGGTCAACCAGTTCCAGGCCCGGGCAAGCCTGCCGCAGCAGATACTCGATGAAATGATTGCCGAAGGGCTGCCGGTGCTGCCGGTGTACCTGGCCAGTTCGGTGCGCATGCGTGAGTCGCACCAGGAGAGCAAGCCGCTGATTCACCTGGACCCACGGCACAAGCTGACGCAGCAGTTTGTTGAATTGCATAACCTGCTGGAAAACGCCTGATCCTAAGGGCTACACAGACCCAATGTGGGAGGGGGCTTGCCCCCGATAGCAGTGTGTCAGCTACAGATAAGCTGGCTGACATACCGCAATCGGGGGCAAGCCCCCTCCCACATTTGGATTGCATTTCAGTTGGGTTTCTGGGACTTATCCTACGAAGGCTGTAGGAACGGTCTGGCAGCAGGGGATTGGCCTTGTAACCTTGCCTACAGCTACGCCAGAATCCGCCGGCTTGTGCGTCTGGATGGGGGCCTCTAAGGTTTGCCGGTCGCTGAATGTTCAGTGATCGGGTTTAGTAGCCCGTGGTGAGACGTACGGCAAATCATCAGTAATTGATGGTGGCTGTACGGAGGGCGCTTTCGAGCGCGCCGGTTGCGTCTCCCCGGTCTACTAACCTGCGTACAGCTGCCACCCTCCGTTTAGTAGCGGGTTGGTTGCGGCTCATCTACCCGGAGACGATTCATGGTTAACCTCTATACCGTCACACCCAACCTTCCCACCGAAGCGCTGATCATCAACAGCTACGAAACCTTCTCCTCGGTCCGCACCTTATTGCTCAATCTATCCAACGACCTTACCGGTGAACATCGCGATGTGGCTCTGGCTATCCATCAACTGAGCGAGCTTGGCGTCATGCTGGTCAGCCAGATGATGGACCGCCAAGCCCCACTGTCCCAAGGCTGAAACACGGACAAAATGTGGGAGGGGGCTTGCCCCCGATGGCAGAGTGTCAGGCACTTATGTGTCACTGCTACACCGCTATCGGGGGCAAGCCCCCTCCCACACTGTCCCGCCTTGTTCTGAAGGTTCGGGTTACACGCCCTGACTACGCAACCAACTCATCAACTGTGGCAATGGGAATGCCCCACTCTGGCGCGCCACTTCCCGGCCATTCTTGAACAGAATCAAACTTGGAATCGAGCGAATCCCCAGCTGAGCCGACAACTGCTGGTTGGCCTCGCTGTCCAGCTTGGCCAACCGGCATTTGCCTTCAAGCTGCCCGGCGGCCTGCTCGAATACCGGCGCAAACGACTTGCACGGCCCGCACCAGTCAGCCCACACGTCCACCAGCAACGGCAGGTCGCCCTTGATCTGGCTGGCGTAGTCGCCCTGTTTCAATTCAAACGGCTTGTTCAACAGCACTGGCTGCTTGCAACGGCCGCATTTGGGCGCATCACCCAGGCGTGCGCCGGGGATGCGGTTGAGACCGTTGCAATGAGGGCAGGGGATTACGAGAGGTTCAGACATCGGAGGCTCCTGGGGGCTGGCCAATAGGTTGTATCTGGTGCCGGGGCTGAGATTTATCAAGGCTGGATGCAGAGACTCATTCGCTCACAGTTTCTCCTGCGCCGAATGAGTCGTCTGTCTAGGCTTGCTGTTGTGCGCCATTGGTCTGTTTACGGATATAGCAAATTGCGATAGTCGGAAATCAGGTTTAACCTCCATAGCAAGATGCGATAGGGACGTTGCATGCGAGTCATCAGTGAAAAGAGGATCTGGGAAGCAAAGGAAACATGGCCGCGCTCGGCAACGGCTTTGGACCAGTGGTATCGCGTGATCAAGCGCAACGCCCCCAAGGACTTCGCTGCAATGAAAGCCATGTTTCCCGCCGCGGACAAGGTAGGTGAATTTCATGTGTTTGATATTGGCGGTAACAAGCTGAGGTTGATCGCGACGGTGCAGTATCGAATGCAGCGCGTTTACATCAAGCACCTGCTGGACCACCGCGACTATGAGAAGGACAAATGGAAGGAAAAAAACAGATGAGCGCGCTTATGCAAGTAGCGGCAGAACACTGGCAGTTCGTTTCGCCGGTGCTGCGCAAGCCGGAAAACGAGGCGGACTACGACGCACTGGTATGCGGTCTGGATGAGTTGTTGAGCCTCGTGGGTGAAGACGAGGACAGCCCGCTGATGAGCCTGGTCGACATTCTCAGTGACTGGATCGAAGCTTATGACCGTGAACACCGCCCAATGCCCGTCGCCAGCGGGGTCGATGTGCTGCGCTACATGATGCGCGAGCACAATCTCACCCAGAGCGACCTTCCGGGGATTGGGGCACAGTCAGTCGTCTCGGAGATATTGAGCGGAAAGCGCCAGCTCAACGTGCGCCAGATTCGTTGGCTGGCCGAGCGTTTCGGGGTGTCCGTGGAGACCTTTATCTAAGCGGTCAAGACGAACAACTGATCTCCAGATGCTTGCCCCAATCCGGCGGCCGCTGTGCATACTGCTCCATCCCCGCTTGTTCCTCGAACGGCCTGGTCAGCACTTTATGCAGCCGCCGCACTTCGCTGTAGTCCCCGGACTCGGCGGCGGCGATAGCGTTCTGGGCGAGGTAATTGCGCAGGATGTACAGCGGGTTCACGGCATGCATGCGTTCGCGGCGCTGTGCCTCGCTGTCGTCCCCGTCCCTTGCAACACGGGCCTTGTATCGCTCGGCCCAGGCATCGAAACCGGCCAGGTCGACAAAGTCGTCACGCAAACGCGCCACGGCCAACGCCGCTGATTCATCGCCCAAACGCCGGAAGAACAGGGTGTAATCCACACCGCTGTTCTGCATCAGTTTGAGTAAGTGCTCCACCAGCTTCTGATCATCTTCTTCGGCGGTCGTCAGCCCCAACCGGCGGCGCATCAGGTCCAGGTAGTGCGCCTGGTACAGCGGCAGGTACAGGCCCAGGGCTTCTTTGAGTGCGTCAACGCTGATAAACGGCGTGAGCGCCTGGGCCAGTGCGCTGAGGTTCCACTGCCCGATCGGCACCTGATTACTGAAGGAATAGCGCCCTTCATGATCGGAATGGTTGCAGATGAAGTGCGCGTCGAAATCATCCAGAAACGCAAACGGCCCGAAGTCGAAAGTGATGCCCAGGATCGACATGTTGTCGGTGTTCATGACGCCGTGGCAGAAACCATACGCCTGCCATTTGGCGATCATCTCGGCGTTGCGCTCGACGATTTCGCGGAACATCGCGAGATACGGCTCAGGCTGTTCGCGGCACTCGGGGTAATGCAGGTTCAGTACGTGTTCGGCCAGCTCGGCCAACTGCTCGGGCTTCTGGGTGTAGTAGAAGTATTCGAAGTGCCCGAAGCGGATATGGCTGGGTGCCAGGCGCAACACCATGGCCCCGCGTTCCTGCTTTTCACGCCACACCGGCGTGCTGGAGCCGATCACGCACAAGGCGCGGCTGGTGGGGATGCCCAATGCATGGAGGGCTTCGGAGGCGAGGAATTCGCGGATCGAGGAGCGCAACACCGCGCGCCCGTCGCCCATGCGTGAATAAGGCGTCATGCCGGCGCCCTTGAGGTGCAGGTCCCAATGCTCGCCGGCCTGGTTATACACCTCGCCCAGCAGCAACCCTCGGCCATCGCCCAGTTGCGGGGTGTAGCCGCCGAACTGGTGCCCGGAATAGACCATCGCCCGCGGCTGCGCTTCGGCCCACAGTTTATGGCCGCCGAACAGTTCGGCAAACACGGGCGTTTCGGCCACGGCCGGGTCGAGGTCGAGCAGGGCCATGGCGGCGTCGCTCGCCACCACCAGGCGCGGCTCGTCGAGGGGCTCGGGCAGCACGTGGGTTGAGAACGCATCGCCCAGGCGTGCGAAGCGGTTGTCGAAGGTCAGTTCGTCGAGGGCTTTCACCGGGCATCTCCAGCAGGATGCCCCAGCATTTCGCTGGGGCTCAGTTCGTTAGTCGAGTTTGCTCGGCGGGGGTTCAGGTGCATCTTCGACCTTTGCGGCGGGCGGCTCGGGGGCATCCTGCTCGGGCGCGACGAGGGTCTTGCGCTCATCCTCGGCCGGCACCAGTTTGTATTCCTGGCCGTGGAGGTTTTTCAGGTAGATCTCCATCTGCCGGAACGAGATGTTGATGTGCTGCTTCTTGAACTCACGGTTGATAAAGCGGTTGACCTCGTCCAGCACCGGGTTGCGGTCGCCCAGGTCGCGCACATGCATGCGCAGCTCGTGGTCCAGCGTGCTTTCGCCAAAGTTGAGGAAGTACACATGGGGTTCAGGTTCTTTCAGTACCCGCGGGTTTTCCCGTGCGGCCTTCAGTAACAATTCCTTCACCAGGTCCAGGTCGGAGCCGTAGTCCACGCCCAGCTTCAGGGTGACACGAGTGATGGTGTCGGTCAGTGACCAGTTGATCAGTTGCCCGGTAATGAAGGTCTTGTTCGGGACGATGATGTCTTTGTTGTCAAAGTCGGTGATGGTGGTGGCGCGGATGCGGATCTTGCTCACCGTGCCTGACAGATTGCCGATAGTAATGGTGTCGCCGATGCGCACCGGGCGCTCGAACAGGATCATGATGCCGGAGATGAAGTTGGCAAAGATCTCCTGCATGCCGAAGCCCAGGCCCACCGACAGCGCTGCGACCAGCCATTGCAGCTTGTCCCAGCTCACACCAAGGGTGGACAGCGTGGTGACAAACCCGACGCCGGCAATGATATAGGACAGCAAGGTGGTGGTGGCGTAGGCACTGCCTTGAGCCAGGTCCAGCTTGGAGAGCACCAGCACTTCCAGCAGGCCGGGCAGGTTGCGCGCCAGGGCGAAGGTGATGCCGATGATGATCGACGCACCGAGCAGGTCGCCGATGCTGATGGGCACCATGCTGATATTCGCACCCGTGCCGCTGGTGTATTCGTACAGCGTGACGTTATCCAGGTAGGAAAATACCGAGATCAGGTCCGACCATACCCAGTACAAGGCCGCAATAAAACCGCCGAGCAGGGCCAGGCGGATCAGGCGCAAGGATTGTTCGTTGACCTTTTCGATGTCCAGTGTCGGCTCTTCCACCACGGCTTCGCCTTCACCGGCATCCTTGGCGGCTTGGCGTTTGGCCAGCGCTCGTGCGTAGGCCAGGCGCCGGGCGGCGACGCTCAGCCAGCGTACAAAGGTGGCCTCGATCACCAGCCAGAACATCAGCAGGTACAGGGTGTTGATCAGCCGGTCGCTGAGTTTCAGCGCGGTGTAGTAGTAGCCAAAGCACACGGCAATGAATAACGCGATCGGCAGGGCGGTGAACACCAGCCCGATGGTCTTGCGAAACAGCGAGGCCTTTTCGTGGGTTGGGCTATTGAGCAGCAGGCGACTGAGCAGCCACGCCATCAGGCCGTAGCACGTAAGGACCACGGCGATGCCCAGCACGTCTTCGGCGAGTGCCGCCGGTTGGTGTTCGGCGATGGCCACCACGGCCACCAGGGCCAGTACCACCAGCCCGAGCTTGCGCACCCAGCCCTGGAGGAATTCGACCTGGGGCTTTTCCCAGCGAAAGTGCAGCTCGGCCACACCGCCGGGCGCGAGGATGCGGTAAGCGGTGTAGAACACCAGCCACGCCTGGGCGATCTGCAGCAGGGCCGAGCCCAGGTTGGCGTTTTGCCCACGGGCGTCGATCTGCAAGGCATAGCCGCACAGCGCCAGGCCCAGGGATACTGGCATTGCCAGCAGGATATTGATCAGGATCGCCTGCGGCGTGTGCCACTGGCTGTCGCGCTTGAAGTGACCGATGTCCAGGTGAACCTTGTTCAGGCGCTGATACAACGCCTTGCGCCGCCACAGCAGCGCGCCGATCAACAGCAGCAGCGGCAGGAACAGCAACGGGCGCTGGGTCAGGCCGTCATACAGCTCGCTGACGCTGGAGGCCCAGGGCAGGGTGGTGACTTGCTTGCTCAGGTGCGCCGGTACGGTTTCCAGCCACTCGGTGTCCAGCGGTTTGTTGCTCGGAATCCAGAACATCTGCTCATCGAGCGTGGCGCGCAGGGTGGTCGCGGTGCTGAGCAGTTGTTTCTGGTTCAGTTGCAGGGTGATGGATTCGTTGAGCAGCGCGCTCAATTCACGGCTCAGGCGCTCCAGCAGGTCGCTGCGGGTGATCGCCAGTTCCAGCAGGGTGCGGCGCAATTGCGGGGTGACGTCGTCCGGCGGCTGGTTGGCCAGCAGGTTATCCACATAGGCGCTGGGAGAGCTGATCAGCTCGCGCTGCTGGTTGACCTCGAACTGGTACAGGCGAATGTTGGCGATGTCGTCGGCCAGGTCGCGGTCGACGGTCAAGCGCGGCAGCGCCTGTTTCTGTTTGTAGAGGATCTTGGACAGCAGCAGGCTGCCCTTGAGTACGTTGATCTGTTCGTCCAGCGCCGAATCGCTTTGGGTCACGGTGTCCAGTTGCTGCTTGGTCTGCAGGTTTTTCTGGGTCAGGTCGTTGAGGCGGTCGGTGCTTTTGAGCAGGTAGTCGGAGAGCTTCAGGTTGGCCGCGCTTTCCGTGGCCAGCAGGCTGCTGCCGCCGGCTTTCTGCGCTTCGATGGACTGTTGGGTCACCGTCTGCTGTGACTGGGCCAGGCGTTTCTGGTTGATCAGGGTTTGCAGGTCCTGGATTTCCTGCTCCAGGCGCGCGGTTTTTTCCTGGATCAGGTCGTGCTGGCTGTTGCCCAGGTCTTGCAGCTGGCTGTTGCCGGCCAGTTCCTGGCGGCGCAGGGGGATCAGCGCATTCAGGGCGGCGAGTTCGGCGTTGAGCTGGTTGCGCTGGTCGGCGTTGAGGGCTTTGCCGTTGTCTTTGCCGGTCTTGAGGATCGCATTGATTTGCTGGATGCGCGTCTGGCTGCTGCTGATCTCGGTCTGGGCGCGCTCGGGCCGGGTCTGGGCGGCGATGGTCAGGCTGTTGGCGTCGGCCAGCTCTTTTTGCAGGTCGCCTTGCTGGGTGCTGCGCTGCACCAGCAATTGCTCAAGCTGCGGCACGGGCAGGCTGGCGTAGCGTTGGGCCACCGGGACGATTTTGGTGGCCTTGAGCCGGGTCAGCTCGCGCTGGTTTTCGACGGTCTGGCGCGGCGCGTCCTCAAGCTGGCGTTTGAGATCGGCCAGGCGCTGCTCGTAATCCTGCTTGTTGGCCAGGTACGTCAGGGTTTGTTGCAGGATGCCCTGCAATGCCTTCATGTCGGCGTCGGGCAGCTTGCGGTCGGGCAGCTTGTCCAGGGTTTGCTGGATAGCGTCGGCGCTGGGCGGGTCGGCGGCGTGGACGGTGCCGACACAAAGGGTCAGGCCCAGCAGGGCAGTAGCGAGAAAAGTGCGCAGGGTTGGCATAGAGACCGGTCGAGCAAGGTGAAGAATCGGGGCGTTGTCGCCCCGCAGTTTAGAGGAAGAGCCCGGGGCCCGGGCGACTTCCTTCGGGGAATCTGACGCCGACTTTGCCAATCTTGTTCCCGTCCATGACCGCGACGGTCCAGATGGTGTTGTTCCACTCCACCTGGTCGCCCACCACCGGCGCGCCGCCGACTTTCTGGGTGATGAAGCGGCTCAACGGCATGTCCGGGTCGATACCCTCGAGCTTGAGCCCGTACAACGCCGACACCGCGCCCAGCTGGGCGTCGCCTTCAAGGACGAAGTCGCCGAAGAAGCGCAGATCGAGACCCCGTTGCGGTGCCTGGCTGAACAGTTTGCCCAGGGCCGGCAGGTTGTGTTCATGGCCGATGACGCAGAGCAAATCATCGACTTCCAATACTGTACTACCCGACGGATGGAGCAGTTGCTGGCCACGGAACAACGCGGCAATCCGCGTGCCCTCAGGCATTTTCAGCTCGCGCAGGGCAGCACCGATGCACCATTTTTCCGCACCCAGGCGGTAGACGAACAGCTCCCACTCACTGGTGACGTGCACTTCCAGGGCGGCGCGGGAAATCGGCGCCGGGTCCGGCGGTACGGTGACTTTGAGCAACTTGGCCACCCACGGCAGGCTGGTGCCCTGCACCAGCAGCGACACCAGCACGATAAAGAACGCCAGGTTGAAGTACAGCTGCGCATGGGGCAGGCCGGCCATCAGCGGGAACACCGCGAGGATGATCGGCACCGCGCCGCGCAGGCCGACCCAGGCGATAAAGGCCTTTTCGCGACCGTGGAACGCCTTGAACGGCAGCAGGCCGACCATCACCGACAGCGGCCGCGCAAACAGGATCATCCACAGTGCCAGGCCCAGGGCGGGCAGGGCGATGGGCAGCAAGTCATGGGGCGTGACCAGCAGGCCCAGCACCAGGAACATGCCGATCTGCGCCAGCCAGGCCATGCCGTCGAGCATATGCAGGATGCCGTGGCGGCTGCGCACCGGACGGTTGCCGATCACCAGGCCGCACAGGTACACGGCGAGAAAACCGCTGCCGTGCAAGGCGTTGGTCAGGGCGAAGACGAACAGGCCGCCGGCGATCACCAGGATCGGGTACAGGCCGTTCGCCAGGTTGATGCGGTTGACCATTTGCAGCATCAGCCAGCCGCCGCCCAGGCCAACCAGGCCGCCGATGCCGAATTCGCGGATCAGGTGGGTCAGCAGGCTCCAATGCAGGCCGGTCTGGCCGCTGGCGAGCATGTCGATCAGGGTCACGGTGAGGAACACCGCCATGGGGTCGTTGCTGCCCGATTCGATTTCCAGGCTGGCGCTGACCCGTTCGTTCAGGCCCTTGCCGCCCAGCAGCGAGAACACTGCCGCAGCGTCCGTGGAGCCGACGATGGCGCCGATCAGCAAGCCCTGGATGATATTGAGGTCGAACAGCCAGGCCGCTGCCATGCCGGTGAGGCCGGTGGTGATCAGCACCCCCACAGTGGCCAGGGACAATGCTGGCCAGAGCGCCACACGGAAACTCGCCACCCGCGTGCGTAAACCGCCGTCGAGCAGGATCACGGCCAGGGCGAGGTTGCCCACCAGGTAGGCGGTCGGGTAATTATCGAAGATGATACCGCCGCCATCGACGCCGGCGATCATGCCCACGGCCAGGATGATCACCAGGATCGGGATGCCCAGGCGCGACGACAGAGAACTCACCAGAATGCTCGCACTCACCAGCAACGCGCCGATCAAGAACAGGCTGTTGATGGTCGTCGCATTCAAAGGCAGTACTCCAGAGCAGGGAAGACAGGGCGCAAACTGACCATGCAGTCTGCGTGCCAGGGATTCTAACCTGTTGAATTGCTGCGCTGTCAAAAAGCTTTTGTGGGGGGAATCCCATAATGAAGGTTCCGACCCCATTCCAAATGTGGGAGGGGGCAGGCCCTGATGCCAGTGTAGGAGCGAGCTTGCTCGCGAAAAACTCACAGGCACCGCGTTCATTCAGGAAGCACGCGTTATCGTTGACGTTTTTCGCGAGCAAGCTCGCTCCTACAGACTGGCATTAGGGCAAGCCCTTCCCACATTTTAATCCCGTGCCGTCAGTCAGAGGCGGAAGCGGCCGACCATCCCGTTCAAATCCACGGCCAGGCGCGACAGCTCGTTGCTCGCCGCGCTGGTCTGGCTGGCGCCTGTGGCCGATTGCACCGACAGGTCACGGATATTGACCAGGTTGCGGTCGACTTCCCGTGCGACCTGAGCCTGTTCTTCCGCCGCGCTGGCGATCACCAGGTTGCGCTCGTTGATCTCGACAATTGCGGTGTTGATGGTGTCCAGCGACAGCCCCGCGCCCTTGGCGATGTTCAGCGTCGATTCGGCGCGCTCGGTGCTGTTGCGCATCGAATCCACCGCATGCTCGGTGCCGGCCTGGATGCTGCCGATCATGCGCTCGATCTCGCTGGTGGACTGCTGGGTACGATGGGCCAATGCGCGCACTTCGTCGGCCACCACGGCAAAACCTCGCCCGGCCTCACCGGCCCGCGCCGCTTCGATGGCCGCGTTGAGGGCCAGCAGGTTGGTCTGGTCGGCCAGGCCACGGATCACGTCCAGTACCTTGCCGATATCGCGCGATTCATTGGCCAACTCACCAATCAAGGTCGCGGTGGCTTGTACGTCGCCGCTCATGCGTTCGATGGCGCTGACGGTTTCCTGCACCAGGTCACGCCCGTCGCCGGCGGAGGTGGTGGCGTTGCGCGAAGCTTCAGAGGTGCTCACGGCATTGCGTGCGACTTCCTCGACCGCGCTGGTCATTTCGTTGACGGCGGTGGCGGCTTGTTCGATTTCGTTGTTCTGCTGGGTCAGGCCGCGCGCGCTTTCGTCGGTGACGGCGTTGAGCTCTTCGGCGGCCGACGCCAGTTGCGTGGCTGAGCCGGCGATGCGTTGCAGGGTGTCGCGCAGTTTGTCCTGCATCTTGGCCATGGCGGCCAGCAGGCGGCCGGCTTCGTCGTTGCCATCGACCTTGATCGGGCGTGTGAGGTTGCCTTCGGCCACTTCTTCCGCCGCTTCCAGGGCCTGGGAGATCGGCACGGTGATGCTGCGGGTCAGCAGCCAGGCGAACAACAGGGTCAGCGCGGTGGCGATCACCAGCAGGCCCACGACCATGTTGAAGGCCAGGTTGTACTGGTCTTCGGCCTGCTGGTTGGTGTCCAGGGCCATGGCGTTATTGATTTCCAGCAGGCGGTTGAGTACCCCGTTGACCTGCTCGGAGTTGGTCAGCAGTTCGGTATTGAGCAGGGTGCGCAATTCGTCGACCTGATTGGCCCGTGACAGGCTCTTCATGCGCTCTTCGATCTGATGGTACTGAGCCAGCAACCGCACGTATTCATTGTAGGTCGAACGCTCTTCGCCGCTTTCGATCAGCTTTTCATACACGCCTTGGGCGGTACGGATCTGCTGGTTGCGTACGTCGAAGGCTTCCAGGGTCTTTTGCTGCACGTCCGGCTCGCGGTTGGTGAGCAAGCGGTACGACAACACACGCAGGCGCAATGTCAGTTGGGTGAACTCGTCGAGGGCGCGGATGCTGGGCACGCTGGACAGGGTGATGTCTTCGGTGGCCGCTCGGATCTTGCTCATCTGGTTCAGCGCGAACACGCCGAGAGCCAACATCAAGGCGCCAATAAACGCGAAGCCGAGGAAGGCCCTCGGCGCGATATTCATATTACGAAGAGACATGCTGGAATCCTGGGGGAAGCGCGATCCGTGCGGCCATGAGACGGGGTGTGCATCGTGTATCGGCCCTACGACTAAAGTCTTAAGGGGCTGTGCGTTTTTGTCGCATCTGAGCAGGGGGTTTGAGCGATTCAGGAACCAGATCGGGTAATTGCAGTCACTAAGGCTCGAAAGTGCGGCCCGGGCCTTTGGAATCGGGCTGCGCGCCAGGGATAACCCTGGCATCCGAGGTGATTTTTCTTTATCGTCACCGCCCTTTTAAAAGCCCGAGAAATCAAAATGTTAGAAGCATCCCTCAGCCAACTGGAACAACTGGTCAGCGACCTCGTACAGCAGAATCAAGACCTGCTGGGCAGCAACGAATCCCTCAAGGCGGAGCTTGCCCGTGCCAGGGACGAAAACGACAGCCTGCAACTGAACCTGATGGAACAGGAAGAAAAACACGGCGCCACCGCCGCCCGTATCCAGGCACTGGTTGAGCGTGTAAGCGCAGGGCCTGTCAGCGCATGAACGAAGGGATAAAGGTCGTTTCGATTCTCGGAGAGGATTACTCGATCAAGGCGCCGGCCGGGGAAGACCAGACCCTGATGCACGCCGTGACCATGCTCAAGGCCTCCCTGGCCACCACCAAGAAAAAGTACCCGACCCTGATCGGCGACAAATTATTGGTACTGGCCGCGCTGAACCTGTGCGCCGAGCAGATCGAAATGCAGCAGGCTCATCAACAGGAACTCGACCGTTACCAAGAGCAAGTCAGCGCCACGGTCGAGGTGATTTCCAAGGCGATCCAGCCCTAGAACCACGCATCCTGCATGCCCAGGCACGTATCGTCGCGTGCCTCCAGAATCGCCAGTTCATGATGGCAGCCTGGTACTTCCCAGGTCAGGAAGTACCGGGCGGCCTGGAGCTTGCCTTTATAGAAGGCCACATCGGCCGCGTCGCCCCTGGCCAGCCCTGCTTCGGCGCGAATCGCCTGTTCCAGCCAGCGCCAGCCAATCACCGTGTGCCCGAACACCTTCAGGTACAGCGCCGAGTTCGCCAGGCTGCTGTTGACCTTGCCCTGGGCGAGATCGCCCAGCAGGCCGAGGGTGACGCGTTGCAGGCCATTGACCAGTTGCTCCAGCGGCTCCCTTAGCACGGTCAGCGATGGGTATTGCTGTGCCCGGGCGCCTGTCTCGGCGATCAGCCGAATCAATTGCTTGAGCCCGGCGCCACCGTTCTGCGCCAGTTTGCGCCCGAGCAAATCCAGGGACTGGATGCCATGGGTGCCTTCGTGGATCGGGTTCAGGCGGTTATCGCGGTAGTACTGCTCCACCGGGTATTCACGGGTATAGCCATGACCGCCAAGGATTTGGATCGCCAGTTCGTTGGCCTTGAGGCAGAACTCCGACGGCCAGGATTTGACGATGGGGGTGAGCAGGTCCAGCAGTTCGTGGGCCTGTTTGCGCTCGGCGTCGGTCGGCAGGGTGGTGGTGTCGTCGAACAGCCGTGCGGCGTACAGGCCCAGGTCGAAGGCGCCTTCCACATAGGCTTTTTGTGTCAGCAGCATGCGCTTGATATCGGCGTGCTGGATGATCGACACCGGCGCGGTGCCTGGGTCTTTGCTGTCCGGCAGGCGGCCTTGCGGACGTTCGCGGGCGTACTCCAGCGAGTAAAGGTAGCCCGCGTAACCGAGCATCACCGCACCCATGCCCACACCGATGCGGGCTTCGTTCATCATCTGGAACATGCAGCTCAGGCCCTGGTGCGGTTTGCCCACCAGGTAGCCGACACAGTTGCCGTTATCGCCGAAGTTAAGCGCTGTGGACGTAGTGCCGCGCCAGCCCATCTTGTGAAACAGCCCGGCCAGCAGCACGTCGTTGCGCTCGCCCAGGCTGCCGTCATCGTTGACCAGGAATTTGGGCACGATAAACAGCGAAATGCCCTTCACCCCGGCCGGTGCGTCAGGCAGCTTGGCCAGCACCATGTGTACGATATTTTCCGACAGCGGGTGGTCGCCGCCGGAGATAAAGATTTTATTGCCCTTGAGTCGATAGCTACCGTCGGCCGCAGGCTCTGCGCGTGTACGAATATCCGACAAAGACGACCCGGCATGCGGTTCGGTGAGGGCCATGGTGCCGAAGAAACGTCCGTCGATCATTGGTTGCAGGAAGCGTTGTTTCTGCTCCTCGGTACCGAAGCTTTCGATCAGGTTGGCAGCGCCCATGGTCAGGAACGGGTAGGACGTGGACGCGGCGTTGGCCGACTGGAAGTGCGCAAAGCAGGCCTGGGACAGCAACGTAGGCAGCTGCATGCCACCGGCGTCGAAACTGCGCGCGGCGTTGAGGAAGCCCGCTTCGAGAAACGCGTCCACGGCCGGCTTTACTTCCGGAATCAGGATCGCCTTGCCGTCTTCGTAACGCGGTTCGTTTTCGTCGTTCTTGCGGTTGTGGGGCGCGAAGTACTTTTCGGCGATGTTGCGCGCCGTGCTGATGGCGGCATCGAAGGTTTCACGATTGTGCTCGGCAAACCGCTCGCGCTGGGTCAGGCCCTCGGCATCGAGGACTTCGTACAGCTCGAAAGCCAGATTGCGGGAACTGAGCAGCGTCTCGGACATGGCGGATTACCTTTTAAAAGTATGCCGCAGTCTAGGAGTGCTAATAAAAATGGGGAAGGAAGATAGATGGGGGTGATGGGGCGGCACAAGTTGCGAGCCTCAAGCTGCAAGTAAGAGCAGGACGCTTTTACTTGCAGCTTGTAGCTTACAACTTGAAGCTGTTGTTTAACCGATAGTCATCAGGCTGGCATTACCGCCTGCCGCAGCGGTGTTGACGCTCAACGCCCGCTCGATCACCAGGCGCTCCAGCGCAATCGCCGTTTCGCCCTGCGACAGACCCTGCACACCAACAATCGCACCGCCACGCTGCGCCACTTGCTGGCACACCGCGCGCAGTTGGTCGGAGTCACCGTGATGCAGGACCGCGTCGAACACCACGTCGTCCTTGGTCCAGTCGGCCACGCGCTTGATCTTCGCCTGAATGTCTTTCGGCAGGCGTGGGAACAAGGCCTTGGTCAGCTCGGTTTCCGGCCATACCGCCGAACCGCCTACCGCCAATACCGCGGCCAGTTGGGTCAGCAGGTCGCCTTCCACGTCAGCCAGGCACAGCACGTGTTCGCGCGGCAGGATCGCATAACTGTTGCGCTCGCCGGTCGGGCCGGCCAGTTGGCGGGTGATACCGCTTTGCGACTGTGCGGCAAATTGTGTGCACAGGCTGCTCAGTTCGCTGAACGTGTGACTGTCGGCCCAGGTTTTCAGGGCGGTCAGCGGTTGGCTCATGGCGTCGCGCAGGCGCAGGTCGGGTGCGGTCAAGGCGTCGCCACGTACGAAGGATTGCTCGATCGCATCGGTAGGACGGGTCGACAGCAGGCGGTACAAGTACAGCGGGCCACCGGCTTTCGGGCCGGTACCCGACAGGCCTTCGCCGCCGAACGGTTGCACGCCGACCACGGCGCCGACGATGTTGCGGTTGACGTAGACGTTGCCGGCGTTGACGTTGTCGATCACCTTGGCGATGGTCTCGTCGATGCGGGTGTGCACGCCCAGGGTCAGGCCATAGCCGGATGCGTTGATCTGGCCGATGAGCTGGTCGATCTCTTTACGCTTGTAGCGCACCACGTGCAGCACCGGACCGAAGATCTCGCGTTGCAGCTCGTCGAAGCTTTCCAGCTCGATCAGGGTGGGCATCACGAAGGTGCCACGCTTGATCTCGTCGCCATCGGCAATCGCCACCTGGTAAACGTTGCGGCCTTTGTCGCGCATGGCCTGGATGTGTTTCTCGATGCCGGCCTTGGCTTCGGCGTCGATCACCGGGCCGATATCCACCGACAGGCGCTCCGGGTTGCCCAGGCGGCATTCGGCCATGGCACCCTTGAGCATTTCGATGACACGCTCTGACGAATCTTCCTGCAGGCACAAGACGCGCAGGGCCGAGCAACGTTGGCCGGCGCTGTCGAAGGCCGACGACACCACGTCGATGACCACTTGTTCGGTGAGCGCCGACGAGTCGACGATCATCGCGTTCTGGCCGCCGGTTTCGGCGATCAGCGGAATCGGACGCCCCTGGGCATCCAGGCGCCCGGCGACACTGCGTTGCAGCAAGCGTGCAACCTCGGTGGAACCGGTGAACATTACGCCTTTGACGCGCTCATCACCGACCAGGCGCGCACCGACGCTTTCGCCCTGGCCCGGCAGCAATTGCAGCACGCCTTGCGGAATGCCGGCTTCGAGCAGGATGCGTACAGCCTGGGCGGCGACCAGCGGGGTTTGTTCGGCAGGCTTGGCCAGTACCGGGTTGCCGGCGGCCAAGGCAGCAGCGACCTGGCCGCTGAAGATTGCCAGCGGGAAGTTCCACGGGCTGATACACACCACCGGGCCCAATGGGCGGTGGGCGTCGTTGGTGAAATCGTTGCGTGCCTGCACCGCGTAGTAGCGCAGGAAGTCCACGGCTTCGCGCACTTCGGCGATGGCGTTGGCGAAGGTCTTGCCGGCTTCACGGGCCAGCAGGCCCATCAGTGGCTGGATCTCGCCTTCCATCAGGTCGGCGGCGCGCTCCAGGATCGCGGCGCGCTCGGCGGGCGGGGTGGCCTGCCAGATGGGCGCGGCGCTGATAGCGCACTGGATGGCATTGTCGACGTCTTCGACAGTGGCTTCCTGAACATGACCGACCACATCGCGCAGGTCGGACGGGTTCAGCACCGCCGCAGCCGGCTGTTCGCTGGAAGTGCAACCGAGCATCGGCGCGGCTTTCCAGTTGTTATGGGCGGTGGCCAGCAGGGCGCAGGACAGCGATGCCAGGCGATGCTCGTTGGCCAGGTCGATACCGGCCGAGTTGGCGCGGTCGCGGCCATACAGGTCACGCGGCAGCGGGATGCGCGGGTGCGGCAGGCCGAAGCCGCCTTCCACGGTCGCCATCTGCTCGATGCTCGCCACTGGATCGGCCACCAGCTCCTGGATCGAGATGGATTGGTCGGCGATGCGGTTGACGAACGAGGTGTTCGCGCCGTTTTCCAGCAGGCGACGCACCAGGTACGCCAGCAGTGTTTCGTGAGTGCCGACCGGAGCGTACACGCGGCACGGACGGTTCAGCTTGCCTTCGGAAACCTTGCCTACAACCTGTTCGTACAGCGGTTCACCCATGCCGTGCAGGCATTGGAACTCGTATTGGCCGGGGTAGTAGTTCTGACCGGCAATATGATAGATGGCCGCCAGGGTGTGGGCGTTGTGCGTGGCGAACTGCGGATAGATGACTTCCGGCACCGACAGCAGTTTGCGTGCGCAGGCAATGTAGGAAACGTCGGTGTACACCTTGCGGGTGTACACCGGGTAGCCTTCCAGGCCTTCGACCTGGGCGCGCTTGATTTCGCTGTCCCAGTACGCGCCTTTTACCAGGCGGATCATCAGGCGGTGGCGGCTGCGGCGGGCCAGGTCGATCACATAGTCGATCACGTACGGGCAACGCTTCTGGTAGGCCTGGATCACGAAACCGATACCGTTCCAGCCGGTCAGTTGCGGCTCGAAGCACAGGCGCTCGAGCAGGTCCAGGGACAACTCGAGGCGGTCGGCCTCTTCGGCGTCGATGTTCAGGCCGATGTCGTACTGCTTGGCCAGCAGCGTCAGGGACAGCAGGCGCGGGTACAACTCGTCCATCACGCGCTCGTACTGCGCACGGCTGTAACGCGGGTGCAGTGCCGACAGCTTGATGGAGATGCCCGGGCCTTCATAAATCCCACGGCCGTGGGAGGCTTTGCCGATGGAATGAATGGCTTGTTCGTACGAGGCCAGGTACTTCTGCGCATCGTGCTCGGTGAGCGCGGCTTCACCGAGCATGTCGTAGGAATAGCGAAAGCCCTTGGCTTCGAACTTGCTCGCGTTGGCCAGGGCTTCGGCGATGGTTTCGCCGGTGACGAACTGCTCGCCCATCAGACGCATGGCCATGTCGACGCCCTTGCGGATCATCGGTTCGCCGCTTTTGCCGATGATGCGGCTCAGGGACGAGGTCAAACCGGCTTCGTTATGGGTGGCGACCAGTTTGCCGGTCAACAGCAGGCCCCAGGTGGCGGCATTGACGAACAGCGACGGGCTGTTACCCAGGTGCGGGTGCCAGTTGCCGGTGCTGATCTTGTCGCGGATCAGCGCATCGCGGGTGCCTTTGTCCGGGATGCGCAGCAGCGCTTCGGCCAGGCACATCAGCGCCACGCCTTCCTGGGACGACAGGGAAAACTCCTGCAGCAGACCCTGAACGATACCGGCACGGCCGCCGGCGCTCTTCTGGTTGCGCAGCTTCTCGGCAATCGTGGCGGCCAGCTTGTTGGTGGCTTCGGCCATGTCGGCCGGCAGGCGAGCCTGCTCGATCAGCATCGGCACCACCTCCGGCTCGGGGCGACGGTAAGCGGCGGTGATCGAGGCACGTAATACCGACTGCGGCAGGATGCTCTCGGCGAACTCGAGGAAGCACTGGTGCGCGTGGTCGGCCTGAACCTCGCCCGCATCGTCGGCGTCCTTGCTGCTCAAGCCATTGAGCTCGTTCAGGGTTGCACCACCCTCGAGTTTCTCCAGGTAATTGAAAATTGCCTGTTTGATCAGCCAGTGCGGCGTGCGATCAATGGAGGACGCGGCGGCCTTGAGGCGTTCGCGGGTCGGGTCGTCGAGTTTGACCCCAAGGGTGGTCGTAGCCATATTCTTATCCTCATGGGTGCCACTACCGAGTGGCATCTGCTGGCGGCAAGATTAGCTTTGCCCATGGCGAGGTGCAACCGGGTGCAACCCTTTTTGTTCATGAAATTTACGACGCTTGATCGGAAAAAAACCGGCCTTCAACCGAATCGGCTGCTTGTCGGTGCATTTGCTTCTGAGATTGAGTGTTCTTGCTCCGAAAAGGAGCAAAAACGCGGTGTTTGTCCTGAAATGCGCCCAGGTGCAACTTATTCGCAAGAAACTGGTTGCACCTTATTTACATTGTTGAATAGCATTCGCGCACCAAGGTGCAACCACCTCTACGGTTTGGTTCATCGGCTGGCGGCTTTCCTGGGGAAACGCCAGTCATAAATGCGCGGCATTCAGCATCGTTTATCGGGTTACTACCGGTAGCGGTCTGACAGACCGTCGCTACATAAAAACAAAGCCAGGGCGTCACTTCTATGAGCGTTAGTAATCCAACCCTGATCACGTTCGTGATCTATATCGCAGCAATGGTGCTGATCGGCCTGATGGCCTATCGCTCCACCAACAACCTTTCCGATTACATCCTTGGTGGTCGCAGCCTCGGTAGCGTGGTGACAGCCTTGTCCGCCGGTGCTTCCGATATGAGCGGCTGGTTGTTGATGGGCCTGCCGGGCGCGATCTATATGTCGGGCTTGTCGGAAAGCTGGATCGCCATCGGCCTGATCGTCGGTGCCTACCTCAACTGGCTGTTCGTGGCCGGTCGCCTGCGGGTGCAGACCGAACACAACGGCGACGCCCTGACCCTGCCGGATTACTTCTCCAGCCGCTTCGAAGATAAAAGCGGCCTGCTGCGGATCATTTCCGCGGTGGTGATCCTGGTGTTCTTCACCATTTACTGCGCCTCCGGCATCGTGGCCGGTGCGCGCCTGTTCGAAAGCACCTTCGGCATGTCCTACGAAACAGCGCTGTGGGCCGGTGCCGCGGCGACCATCGCCTACACCTTTATCGGCGGTTTCCTGGCGGTCAGCTGGACCGATACCGTACAAGCCACGCTGATGATCTTCGCGTTGATCCTGACGCCGATCATTGTGCTGCTGGCCACCGGCGGCGTGGACACCACCTTCCTGGCCATCGAAGCCAAGGACCCGACCAACTTCGATATGCTGAAAAACACCACCTTCATCGGCATCATCTCGCTGATGGGCTGGGGCCTGGGTTACTTCGGCCAGCCGCACATCCTTGCGCGGTTCATGGCGGCGGATTCGGTGAAGTCGATTGCCAACGCGCGACGCATCTCCATGACCTGGATGATCCTGTGCCTGGGTGGCACCGTGGCGGTGGGCTTCTTCGGCATCGCTTACTTCTCGGCGCATCCTGAGGTGGCCGGTCCCGTGACCGAAAACCCCGAGCGCGTGTTTATCGAACTGGCCAAGATCCTGTTCAATCCATGGGTTGCCGGTGTCTTGCTGTCGGCCATCCTTGCGGCCGTGATGAGCACCCTGAGCTGTCAGTTGCTGGTGTGCTCCAGCGCCCTGACCGAAGATTTCTACAAGGCATTCCTGCGCAAGGGCGCTTCCCAGCTTGAGCTGGTATGGGTCGGTCGGATCATGGTGCTGGTGGTGGCCTTGATCGCCATCGCCATGGCCGCCAACCCGGAAAACCGCGTACTGGGCCTGGTCAGCTACGCCTGGGCCGGTTTCGGCGCCGCCTTCGGTCCTGTGGTGCTGATCTCGGTCATCTGGAAAAACATGACCCGCAACGGCGCATTGGCCGGCATCCTGGTGGGCGCGATCACCGTGATTGTGTGGAAACACTTCGAGTTGCTGGGCCTGTACGAAATCATCCCAGGCTTCATCTTCGCCAGCCTGGCGATCTACTTCGTGAGCAAGATGGGTGCACCGACTGCCGGTATGGTCGAGCGCTTTGATGCGGCGGAAAAAGACTACAACCTCAACAAGTAACAACGCTGGGCGTTGAGCGCCCGGTCATGGAAAAGAAGGCCTGCGTCCGATGGATGCGGGCCTTTTTTTATGCCTGAACGATCAGGCCTTGAGGATTCCGGCATCGCCGATGTAGGACCTTACTTATTTTCCTGAGCAGTGCCCGACTCGGTAAATGGCTGTTGCAGAATCGCTCACTCACCCTTCGCAGAGAAACACCGGATGTTCGCTCCTGCCAATCAAAGTGCCTTTAATCTGACCCTGGATGGGGAGCCTTGTGATCTCAAGGTTCATGGATTCATGGGCGATGAATTTATCAGCCTGCCCTTTCGCTTTGACCTTGAGTTGGTCAGCGAACAACCCGACCTTGACCTCGACAGCCTTCTGCACCGTCAGGCATTCCTGGGATTCGACGCTCAGGGTCACGGTATTCATGGCCAGGTTTACCGCGTCGCACAAGGCGATTCGGGCAAGCGCCTGACCCGTTACCAGATCACCCTGGTACCGCAGTTGGCGTATCTGGAACACAGCACTCACCAGCGGATATTTCAGCAAAAAACCATCCCGCAGATCATTGCGCGGGTGCTGGAGGCTCAGGATATTCAGGCGGATACCTTCGTGTTTCGCCTGAGCGGTCAATACCCCGAGCGCGAGTACTGTGTTCAGTTCGACGAAACCGATTTGCAGTTCATCCAGCGCTTGTGCGTTGAGTCGGGCATTCACTATCACTTTCAGCACAGTCCCGAGCGTCACTTGCTGGTGTTTGGTGATGACCAGAGTGTGTTCAGCCAGCCGGACCAGGACACGTCCTACCTGGCGGGTTCCGGGATGGTGGCCGGGGCCCCGGCGATCAAGCGCTTCATCCTGCGGCTCGAAACCCGTTCCGCCGGAGTGAACCTGCGGGCCTACGACTTCAAAAAGCCCAGCCTGGTATTGGAAAGCACGGCATCCAGCGGGCAACGCCCGACCCTCGACGAACAGCGCTACCCGGGTGACTTTACGGACCGAGCGCACGGCAAGTACCTGGCGCGACGTGTGTTGGAGCGTCACCGCAGCGACTTTCGCCAGGCCAGCGGTATCAGCGACCAGCCGGCGCTGGTCACCGGGCAGTTTCTGAAGATGGCCGACCACCCGCGTCAGGAATGGAATGATTTGTGGCTGGTTACCCAGTTGCACCATACCGGGCAGCAGCCGCAAGTATTGGAGGAGTCTGCGCCTGAGACCTATGGGGATGACGTGCGCGCAGGCTACAGCAACGAATTTGTAGTCACGCCTTGGGATGTGCCGTTCCGAACACCTTTGATCATGCCCCGGCCCCACCTGTCGGGCTACCAGAATGCGGTGGTCACCGGGCCGGCCGGCAGTGAGGTGCATTGCGACGAATACGGTCGGGTCAAAGTGCAGATGGCGTGGGACCGCGACGGGGAACACAACGAACATTCCAGTTGTTGGCTGCGCGTGGCGAGCGGCTGGGCCCATGACGGTTATGGGGCGGTGCTGACCCCGCGAGTCGGCATGGAAGTGCTGGTGGGCTTCGTCGATGGCGACGTGGACATGCCGCTGGTGATGGGCTGCCTGCCCAACGCGGCGAATCGTTTGCCCCTCGACCTGCCGGCGGAAAAGACCCGCAGTCTCTTTCGCAGCCAGAGCAGCCCCGGTGGCGGTGGCTACAACGAACTGCGCATCGAGGACCGCCAGGGCGCCGAGGAGATCTACCTGCGCGCCCAGCGCGACTGGACCCAGCACGTGTTGCATGACCAGCAGGTGCAAGTCGATAACCAGCGCCGGGTCACGGTGGGCGGCGAGTCGCACCATGAATTGCACGGCGAAGAACAACGCATCACCCACGGCAATCGCCTGACTGAACTCAAGCAGGATGACCACCTGATGGTCGGCGGTTCGCAGCACATGCGCGCCGCTCGCACGCTTGAACTGGGGGCAGGGCAGAGCATTGTCATCGATGCAGGGGCCAGCGTTACGATTCAGGCGGGAGGGCAGTCGATCACGCTGTCGGCGGGCGGCATTTTCAGCAGTGTGCCGATCCAGCCGGGCGGGGCGCCGGCAGCTACGACGGCGCCGTTGACGCCTGGCTTGAAGGAGGCGGTGCAGGCGGTTTCCCCGCGCCCTCTGAGCCCTGTACAAGTGGCCAACCTGAAGCGCAGCGCGCCGTTTTGCGAAGAATGCGAGCGTTGCCGGGCCGGGCAGTGCGATATCACCGGGCATGCACGGAGTGTTTCCTGATGCGCACACCCATGGACCCCCGCAGTTGGCTGGCACAGCGTCCCCTGCTTGCCGATGAGCGAATCTATGCCGTACTCGGCAATGCCAGCGACGCCAAGCCGCTCGCCGCCTGGCAAGCCACGGCGGCGGCGCCGCTGCCCCAAGCGATCTGGGCAGGCACGGCCTACGCGCACTGGGAGGAGGTGATGCCTTATGTGGGCATTGTCGAGCCGGGCAGCGCTTTCCTTGAGTGGGTAGCCGCCGTAAAAGCCACGGATTGGGGGTGGCTGGCGGTATCCTCCAGTCCATTGGAAAGCGTGGTCGCCCACCTGCAAGGCTTGAGCAAGGTAGTCATGCCCAATGACCAGGCGGTGTTTTTCCGCTTCTGGGACGGCGCCCGGTTTCAGCCGATGTGGCAGCACTTGGGTGACCAGGCAGGGGAGGTCATGCCGGTGTTTGGGCGTTACCTGATCAATGGCCAGCCGCTGACGGTGGCAACCGGCCCGGTCACGCCAGCTCAAGCGTGCCCGTGGTGGCGAGTGCCTGCGTCGTTGCTCAGGCACCTGGAGGAACAGGCGCCGGGCGTGCTGATCGACAACCTGCTGCAATGGCTGCAAGAGCAGCGTCCTGATCTGTATGCGGCCTTCACGCCGGCCACCTTGCAGCACAAACTCGGCTGGTTCGTGCGCAGGCCGGGGGCCAGCCATACTGCGCTGGTCGATTACCTCGCTTCGCAGCTGAGTTAGACAAAGACGCCACCCGCCATGCGGCCCTGCACCTTTGTGCCGGTAGAAGGTAAACTTCGCCCCCTGCGCAGGAGCAACCATGAATTATCGTCACGCCTTTCACGCCGGCAACCACGCCGATGTCTTCAAACACCTGACCTTGACCCGCCTCATCGCCCTGATGTCGCGCAAGGAGCAGCCGTTCGCCTACCTCGATACCCATGCCGGCATTGGTCTGTATGACCTGCAGGGTGACCAGGCCAACCGCACCGGTGAATACCTGGAAGGCATCGCCCGCCTGTGGGGTGCAAACGACCTGCCGCCGCTCACCGCCGATTACATGCGCGTGCTGCACGAGATGAACCCGGATGGCCAGTTGCGCTACTACCCGGGCTCGCCGGAGCTGGCACGGCGCCTGACGCGTCCCCAGGACCGTGTGCTGCTCAACGAAAAACACCCGGAAGATGGCGTGCTGCTCAAGGACAACATGAAGGGCGATCGCCGGGTCAAGGTGCACTTGGGCGAAGGCTGGCATGTACCGCGTGCCCTGTTGCCAGTGCCGGAAAAACGCGCGCTGATGCTGATCGATCCACCGTTCGAAAAGCTCGATGAAATGCAGCGCTGCGCGGCGTCCCTCAAGGAAGCCGTCAGCCGCATGCGCCAGACCGTCGCGGCGATCTGGTACCCGGTGAAGGACCAGCGCATGCTGCGCCGCTTTTACCAGGACCTGGCCGGCACCGGCGCGCCGAAACTGTTGCGCGTGGAATTGCTGGTGCACCCGCTGGACACGCCCAACACCCTGACCGGCTCGGGCCTGGCGATTGCCAACCCGCCGTGGGGCCTGGAAGAGGAATTGCGTGAGCTGCTGCCGTGGCTGTCCAGACAGCTTGGCCAGACCCAGGGTGGGTGGCAGATGGATTGGCTTATCGCGGAGTAACCGGCTTTCAAGCAAACACAAAACCCAATGTGGGAGGGGGCTTGAACTGGCCTAATGATTTTGGACACTTCAATCGGGCGCTATGATAGCGCCCAAATCTGAGGTGTTTGGTTATGCGTAAATCTTATTCGAGTGAGTTCAAGCTCAAGGCTGCCAGCATGGTGTTGGATGAAGGTCAGCCGGTTACCGAGGTGTGTGCCACCCTGGATATCGGCCCCACAGCCCTGCGCCGCTGGGTCGATCAAGTGCAAAAAGAACGCTTGGGCTCGACCCCGGTAGGGGCCAAGGCGATTACTGCTGATCAACGAGAAATCCAGAGGCTCAAAGCTCTGCTCAGAGAGAAAGACCTGGATATCGAAATTCTAAAAAAGGCCAGTGCTCTCCTGCTTTTGGACGCCAAAGATCATTCACGTTGATCGATGAGCTGGACGAGCAGTACGGCGTTAAAAGGTGTTGCCAGGCGTTTGGGGTCAACCGCAGTAGCTTCTACGCCTGGCGCCAGCGCCAAGGCAGAGCAAATCCTGAGAGGGATAAGCTCAAAGCCGCGCTGGTCAGGCACCACAAGGCGTCCAGAGAGTCGGCCGGTGCACGTACGTTGTCCAAGGAGCTACAAGCCAAAGGGCATCGTATCGGGCGTTATATGGCTCGCAGTTTGATGCGCGAAGCTGGCATCGCCAGCCGTCAGCGCAGGCGCCATAAGTACAGGTCGCCGGGCGTGGAGGCCTTGGTGGCGCCGCACGTGCTCAAGCGAAAATTTGATGTGACGGCGGTTAATCAGGTGTGGTGTGGCGACGTGACATATATCAAGGTCGGCAAGCGGTGGATGTACTTCGCCGCCGTTCTGGATTTGTACGCTCGCAGGATCGTGGGCTGGTCGTTCTCGATGATTTCTGATGCCAACCTGACCTGCGAAGCGCTACGCATGGCGGTTGAGCTACGCGGCCATCCCCAGGATGTGTTGTTTCATTCTGACCAAGGTTGTCAGTACACCAGTCATAAATTCCGAAACGAGCTGCTGAAACAGGGGTTTAGGCAGAGTATGAGCCGTAAAGGCGAATGCTGGGACAACGCCCCGATGGAGCGTTTCTTTGGCAGCTTGAAATCAGAGTGGGTGCCTGAAACGGGCTACAAACTGGAACATGAGGCCCGAGCAGACGTGCAGCGCTATGTCTCGCGCTACAACATCAGCAGGCCTCATAGCTACAACGACTACCGGTCGCCGGTCGTGAAGGAAAGGTTGGCGGCGTGAACCTTAATCAGTGTCCAAGATTACTTGACCAGTTCA